>CAKZTM010000085.1 GCA_937920555.1 uncultured Paracoccaceae bacterium
AGCCAAAAACATCGTAACAATCAAATTGCGAGGGAGAGAGCTGCTTGCAAAGACCATGACCGGGCCCCTTTTGACATTGGTGTTATTAAAACCGGTGCAATTCGCGTGAGGGAATGCCAGCGCGACCTAACGCGTTCAGACAACACGATCTCCACCGAGCAATTTGGTTCTTCGTCGGAGCAATGTGCATTATCTAAACGCGCGAAGCTAATCACGTTTTCAACAAATATTCGTCAACAACGACCGTTTGCGCCATGCATCATGACACGCGGCGGTGCATTGCAACGCCACCAAAATGGACATTCGCGGCGAGAGCAAAATCCGCAGGTACTCGAATGTATAGCCTGCAAGGCAAAGGTCACGGCCTCCCACGCGGTGACAAACACATGGAATGCGGTGAACACGGCCAAAACAGGCAGCAGCATGTTGGCGGTGGGGATCACATATTGCAATGCCGCAAACCGCTTGATGTATATCGCAGCCGACGTTGATGATGCCCGCCTTTGCGGGGTGTCGCGCGCGTGTCGGGCGCGTGCCCGAGCTGTGCTCCTGCAATAGTTTCCCGGTTCGTAGTTCGCTAATGGCTCATCGCGGACATCTGACGGATTTGACCAAGCAACTTGGCGCTTCAAGCACGTCGTAGGGCAACTAAGGGGAACAAGAGCGGACATCGACAACGCTCCCCCTTGGATAAATGCGACTAGCATTTGACCGCGTCCGCCCTGTTAGCTGGCAGCACATCGAAGATGTGCGAGAAGCCTTCGGGCGGGTGGACGCATTGCAGCACTGCAAACAACACAAATGCTCAAGTAGTTGAACCATAAAGTGAGCAATTCAGGTGCCTCAAAGCGTCAACCCAGGGGCGGCCACGTCCGGGCCGTACTCCGCCGCTTTTGGCTCGAAGCAGTCGTTCGTGCCTCCGCCCAGACAGCTCGCAAGGCTCTCTGACTGGATGCCAAGGTCAAGCCTTGGCATGACGGCGCAGGGTTGGCTTCCAAGGTTCAACAGCGTCCCTTAACAACACCTCAACCACCTTCACACATCATTAACCAAGCTTACCAACCCCTCACCGAACGCAGGCTTAACCCCGCCCAAGCGTTCAAATTGTCATATCGATGTCATACAATAGTCATACACAAGTCATACAAATTGATGCCATTAAGAAAGCCCTGTTAACAATTGATTCGAATAGACTTTTCACCCGAGCACACACCAAACCCAGAAAAACACCCGCGGCCCCTGCTAAGCCTCAACCATCAGCTGCTCAAACCCGCGAAAATGATACCGGTCCGCATATATGGGCGCGCCCGCAAGTCGCAGGTTCGGGCAACGCTCAAACAGGATCGGCAGCGCCACGTTCAACTCCAACCGGGCCAAAGGCGCACCCACGCAAAAATGGATGCCCGCCCCGAAGGAGGCATTGGCCCGCACCGGGCGCCGGACGTCAAATCGCGCAGGGCTTTCAAAGACACGCGCATCGCGATTGGCGGCCGCCAAAAGCAGTGCAACCTGATCTCCTTGGCGGAACATGTGCCCAAACAACTCCATGTCTTGCAGCGCATAACGGGTAAACATGTGCAGCGGCGGATCATACCGGATCATCTCGTTTGTCGTTGAATTTGTTGAGATTTCCGTGGCAAAGGCCCGCGCTGGATCGACCGCATTTTGCAAGATGGCCGCAACCCCGTTGCCGATTGTGTGCACCGTCGCCTCGTGGCCTGCATTGAGCAGCAATATCACCGTAGAGACGATCTCCGCCTCGCTCAGCCCCGTGGTCTCCCCCACCAATGCGCTGATCATATCGTCTCGGGGCGCCTGCCTGCGGGCGTTGATCAGGCCGCGCACATAGTCGCTGAATGCAAGCGTGGCCGCCACAGCCCCATCCTCGATCGCCCGGTCGCGGCGGGCTTGATACATGGCCACCATCGCGTGCGACCAATCAAGCAATTGCCGCTCCATCCCCGGCGGCACACCGAGCATGCGCGCAATAATCGTGACCGGCAAAATCTCTGCGAATGCGCCCAGTAGATCAAATGGCCCGGCGGGGAACTGGTCAATCAGGTGGTGGGAAAGCTGGGCGATCTCCGGCCCCAAATCATGCACCTTGCGGCCGGTAAATTCACGCATAACCTGCGCCCGAAGTCGCGTATGAGCCGGTGGCTCACGTTCCAGCATCGAATTGTTTTCATTGACATAAAACGGCTCCAGATGGGCCGGAACCGGCTTGGCCACACATGCCGGAGCCTCGCGCCCGAAGCGCCTGTCGCGCAGCACCGCATCCACCACACCGTAGCCCGCCGCACAAGGCATGTCATAGGCATCCCAGAAGAACAAATCCCCCGAAGCCCGCGCCTGATCGTAGAACGGATAAGGGTTTTGGACAAAGGCAGGATCAAGCGGGGATTGCGACAAATGTTTCATAGACGAGGCGGTTATCCTATTGAGCGCTTGCACCGAACCATTTGTCGGTCAATTGAGATACTCTCAACAAACAGGAGACAGATGTGAAGATTTTAATTGCCATCCCGCTTGCACTTGCCGTCATCGCCGCAGGTGGCATGGGGTCCGTGTTTCAAACCGGCGCGTGGTATGAGGCCCTGAACAAGCCCGGCTGGACCCCGCCAAACTGGCTCTTTCCTATCGCATGGACGTTTCTTTATATCAGCATCACTGTGGCCGGATACCGGGTGGCAGTCCGAAACAGCCCGCTGGTCCCGACAGCTATGGCGTTTTGGGCCTTACAAATAACGCTCAATGCCATTTGGACGCCCATCGTCTTTGGCGCCAACGATCTTTTCCTAGGCGTGGTTGTCATCGTCGCCATGTGGTGCGCAATCATCGCAACCACGGTCTTGAACTTTCGCATCGACCGGATCGCAGGCTGGCTATTTGTGCCCTATATTGCATGGGTCGGTTACGCGTCTGCCCTCAACATTTCGCTGTGGCTGCTGAATTAATCGCCCAAGCCCAAGCTCCGCTGCACTCAGGTGCCCCGGTAAGGCTCCACATATTGCAATGCCATGTCCCAGGGGAAGAAAATCCACGTGTCCTGAGAGACCTCAGTGATAAACGTGTCCACCAAAGGCCGCCCCTTGGGCTTGGCATACACCGTCGCGAAATGGGCCCGCGGCAAAAGCTCACGTACCACCTCCAGCGTCTTGCCGCTATCGACCAGATCGTCAATCACCAGAATGCCGAGGCCGTCGCCGCACAGCTCCATGTCGGGCGATTTAAGGACAGTGGCCTCTGATTGGGTCTGATTGTCATAGGATTTGACAGAGATCGTATCGACCACCCGCACATCCAATTCCCGCGCCAAAATCATCGCAGGTGCCATGCCGCCGCGTGTAATCGCAACAACCGCTTTCCAAGCCCCCTGATCGGGCCCCTGCCCATCCAGTCGCCATGCAAGAGCGCGCGCATCCCGGTGAATTTGATCCCAACTGACGTGAAATCCCTTCTCATGGGGCAGACGATCTGACATTGCGGTCCCTCTCATTTGTAACATTTAAACCTGTCTACCCCATCCCAGTTGGGCGAGGAAAGTGCCAAGTTATGCGGATTCTGGTCCAATTGTTACAGACTTCACGGAAAATTCTCACACCCGTGCGCAACCCCGTGAGGGGGGCTATCTCACGCCGCGCGTTCAAGGCAATCTGTCCCCAGAAGAACATGACAGCATGAAACAAAAGGACAGCAAAATGCCCATGGTAATGAAAGAAGAGAGCTTGGAATTCCGCGGCTCAATGGCCTTTGTCGATATCGATTTCAGCGCGCCAGTGCGTAATGTCGAGGCCATGCTTAACGGCGCCGGCACCTTGAGTGCAGTGAAAGTCATCGGCAACAAAGTCAGACTGGCTGCACAGTGCAAGGGCAATCAAGATTGCACCAAAGCCACGATCACGGTGTCAGCAAACACCGCGAACGCTTAAGCTTCGAAACAGATGATCAATCTGGTGCGCCCACAGGCTGAGCCAACGCCGCGTCCAGATCTGAACAGGCCTTGGTGTAGGCCATCTTGACCGTTTTCCAGCTCGTGGCCATAGGATGGCTTGGAATTTGAGTAAGTTTCTTGGTTTTCGCGATGTCCGAGCAAACTTGAGTGTAGGAATGGGAAAAAGCATCCCACCGTGTCGCCTCAATACCAGAAGGCCGCAAACTGGAATAAGAGCGCTCAATCTCATTCCATGCCGCACGCGGGGGGGCCGATAGATCAACCCCAAGAAGTTGCGCCGTCGACGCCGCCAGCGCCACACCGGTAAAGACCGATAGTTTGGTTAGTCTGTTAAAATAGCGCATCGCGCTTCTCCATTTAGTAAAGCCTGAAACTAAGATGGACACAAACCGCGTTCTTAATTTGCTCACTTCATGGAAACTTCGCGACAGGGTAAACGCCCCGTTAGTCTTTGCGCGCAGCTAGTCTTTGCGGCCCGTAACCACATCAATATCAGGCGCATCCTCGGCCTTCATACCGACCACATGGTAGCCTGCATCCACATGGTGGTTCTCGCCCGTCACCCCTGAAGACAGGTCCGACAGCAAATACATGGCCGATTTGCCCACATCCGCTTGGGTGACATTGCGGCGCAATGGCGAATTGAGCTCATTCCACTTCATGATATAGCGGAAGTCTCCGATACCGGAGGCGGCCAAAGTTTTAATGGGCCCCGCCGAGAGCGCATTCACGCGGATATTCTTTGGGCCCAAATCCATCGCCATATATTTCACCGATGCCTCTAGCCCGGCCTTGGCGATCCCCATGACATTGTAATGGGGCATGACCTTTTCAGCACCGTAATAGGTCAGTGTCAGGCACGAGCCACCATCGGTCATTAGCTTTTCCGCCCGCTGCACCACAGAGGTGAAAGAATAGATCGAGATATCCATGGTCATGTTGAAATTGTCGCGCGACGTATCAACATAGCGCCCGCGCAACTCGTTTTTGTCGGAAAACCCGATGGCGTGGACCAGAAAATCGAGCTTGCCCCATTTGTCCTCAACCGCCCTGAAACAGGCATCGATGGACGCGTCATCAGACACATCGCATTCAATCAGAAAATCCGACCCCACACTTTCGGCCAAAGGCTTGACGCGTTTGCCCAAAGCCTCGCCCTGGTATGAAAACGCGATCTCGGCACCCTGCGCGTGACAGGCCTGTGCAATCCCCCAAGCAATGGACCGATCATTGGCCACCCCCATGATGAGACCGCGTTTGCCCTGCATTATTCCTGATGACATAACATCAATCCCTGTTTATCCGCTCATTTTCTAGACCTTTACGCCATAGCTGTGGGTGCTTCAAGAATATCACGCAGCGATCTTGCACATCAGCAGTCCCGCACTAGTGTTCCCGACAACGCATTTCACCAAGAGGTTCCCAAAATGGCCGACAGAAGCGGCATATTCGCAGGCGACAATCCGTTCGATCTGGCCCGAACATGGCTGGCGGAGGCCGAAGCCTCTGAGCCCAACGACCCAAATGCCATCGCCATGGCCACAGTGGACGAAAATGGCCTGCCCAATGTCCGCATGGTGCTGCTAAAAGAGATCGAGGACGCGGCTTTCGTGTTTTACACCAATTACGAGAGCAAAAAAGCAGCCGAGCTTGACGCCAACCCGCAGGCGGCTTTCGTGATGCACTGGAAATCCCTGCGCCGCCAAATCCGGGTGCGTGGACATGTGACCCGCGAAGATGGGCCGCAAGCGGATGCCTATTACGCATCCCGCTCGCTCAAAAGCCGCCTTGGGGCATGGGCCTCCAAACAATCCCAACCGCTCAAATCGCGGGCCGCACTTGTGACCGAGGTGGCCAAAATCACAGCCCTGAAAGGCACCAACCCTCAGCGGCCGCCATTTTGGGGCGGATTTCGCATAACACCGGTTGAAATTGAGTTCTGGGCGGATGGGGAATTCCGCCTGCATGACCGCTTCCAATGGATCAGGGACGAAAATCAGTGGACTACACAGCGTTTAAGCCCATAAAATCCAGCAAAAGATCATAAACCAACCCGATGAAAGCAACAGGTGTAATTAGCTATTGAATAATGCACGATATTTTAGCAATTGTTGTGTATCTACGGGTGGTAGCAGGATAAAATGGGATCACGGGCTTGTCAGTAAAGTTCATTTACGTGATACCTGAAAAAACGAGAATGATTCGTAGAATACTGGGTAAACCGTAAATCAAGTCGGTCCCGAGAGACCGACAGAGAAAGACGGACGGGGAGTATGATTAAGGGTCGGGTAAAGTGGTTTGATACCACTAAAGGTTACGGCTTTATTGTAACTGACGAAGACGACGGGGACATTTTGCTCCATGCAAATGTGCTTCGTAACTTCGGTCGCTCTTCTGTTGCAGAAGGCGCGGGTATCACCGTGGAAGTTCAAGCCACCGACCGTGGTCGGCAGGCAGTGGACATTCTTGACATCGACATCCCTGAACATGACATCGAAATTGATGACGAAGACGAGGCACGGCCGACAGATCTGGTGTTTAACGCCGATCCCAATACGCCTCTCGTGCCCGCGCGGGTGAAATGGTTCGACAAGTCCAAAGGTTTTGGATTTGTGAATATCTTCGGCGATGAGGCCGATATATTTGTCCACATGGAAGTATTGCGCATGTACGGCTTGGCCGATCTGCAACCGGGCGAAGCGGTGTGTGTGCGCATCGTGGACGGGCCGCGTGGCCAGATGGCCGCGGAAGTGCGCAATTGGGATTATGCCGCCGGTGCTGAGGGCGACATGGGCCATATGGGCGGTTTAGAGATTTAACGTGCGCGCCCCTCTTTTAGCCGCTCTGACAGTCAGCCTTCTAGGGCAAGCGGCCTTGGCCTGCGATGAGAGCTATATCGAAATTAAGGGTGACAGCGGCAAGTTTCGGTTCCAGATTGACGTGGCCGATGACGATCAAGAACGCGCTCAAGGTCTGATGCATGTGGAACAAATGGACCAGTTCGAGGGCATGCTGTTCATTTATGAACGCCCCCATGATGCGGCCTTTTGGATGAAAAACACCCTGATACCGCTCGATATGCTGTTTGCAGATCCTACGGGCACAATCACCCATATCCACGAGAATGCCACACCCCTGTCAGAAGACACGATCGAAGGCGGACCGAACGTGCTTTATGTGTTGGAGATCAATGGCGGCCTGGCGCGCAAATTTGGCATAACCGAGGGCGCCGTCATGCAGCACCCCGGACTTGACCAGAACCAAGCCGCTTGGGCATGTGACGGCTGACCGCCAGAACTTGCCGATTTAAAGCGTTTTGCTTTTAGCTTGAGGCATAAGCATCACCTAACCCGTTGAAATCTGTCATTACAGAACGCTTTAGGTGATCCCGGGTTTGAAGCGGAACGCTTTAGGTCCAAAATTCGCGTATTCCCCTCTGCCCTACCCCCTGAAATCCTCATATAATTCAATGGCATACACGGCGCCCTGCGGCTCCACTCAACTAGTTGAGTAGAATTAAGGTTAACGCCCTCCAAAGCCATCAAAACACGCCAGCTTATGACCGTCCTCAAAACCGGCTACTGAAAACAATCCACCCGAAAACGCACAGCAGGCACGATTTCCCCTTTTCATCGCATCACGCCTATTGTACTGAGCCGCTCAGTCGGGGCGTAGCGCAGCCTGGTAGCGCATCTGTTTTGGGAACAGAGGGTCGTAGGTTCGAATCCTATCGCCCCGACCACTTACCACCACAAAACGAGACCTCGCCGCCAAACCGGACGGGCGCGCCCAAACACGCGCGCGGCAATCGCTCAATGTGACACGCATAAGCCCCTTTTCCAGTCGCAGCAATTGGGGCATAAGGCGCCCATGAGTACGCAATCAGACAACCCGGCAGAGCCGTTCAAGAAAGCCTTGGCCGAGGCCACAAAAGCCATGGCCAATGAGCCTGAGCTGGCAGTAACCTATTCCGTTGATCCGCCGGGCCTGAGCAATGACGCCGCCCGTCTGCCCCAAGTGACCCGCCGCATGACCCGCCGAGAGGTGCTGCTGGCGCGCGGCACAGCCGACGCCTACGCCATGCGCCTGCGCTTTCACAATGATGCAACCCACCGCAGATACGCCCCCGATGGCGAGGTCGCACGGGGCCTCTATGAGGCCATGGAAACCGCCCGCTGCGAGGCGCTCGGGGCCCGCGCCATGCCCGGCACAGCCGGCAATATCGACGCCAAGATCGCCGAAGAGGCTGGCCGCGCAGGCTATGCCCAGATCACTGAGCGGGCCGAAGCGCCCCTGCCCGCCGCCGCAGGCTATCTCGTGCGCCATTTGGCGACCGGCCGCGACTTGCCCGAGGGTGCCGCGCAGGTCATGGATCTTTGGAAGAGCTTTTTGGAACAACAGGCCGGAGACACGCTCGCCAACGTGTCAGAAGTGCTCGACAATCAAGCGGACTTCGCCCGGTTCACCCGGCAAGTGATCGAAGATTTGGGCTACGGCGATCAGTTGGGCGATGACCCGGACGCCGAAGACCCCGAAAGTGAACCCGAAGCAGAACCCGATCAGGATCAGCAAGACAGTCAGGATCAGGGCGACGATCAGGAAGACAGCCAAGAGGACGAGGCCGAGACCACTCAGGATCAGGCCACCGCCGATATGGAGCAGGTTCAGTCCCAACTGTCCGAAGATGACATGGACGAAATGGACATGTCCGATGAGGCGGAATTTGACGATCAAGACCTGCCCGATCAGCTGCCACCACCGCCGATCTCGGACGCGGACCCCAATTACAACGTCTACACCACCGAGTTTGACGAAGAGGTGAAAGCCGAAGACCTGGCCGATCCGGTCGAGCTGGAACGCCTCCGTTCCTATCTCGATCAGCAACTTGACCCGCTCAAAGGGGCGGTGAACCGGCTGGCCAATAAACTGCAACGCCGGCTTCAGGCGCAGCAGAACCGCTCGTGGTTGTTTGATCTTGAAGAAGGTATTTTGGATGCGGGTCGTTTGGCGCGGGTGGTCACCAATCCAACAACCCCGCTGAGCTTCAAGCACGAGAAAGACATGGAGTTTCGCGACACGGTCGTGACACTTCTGCTGGACAATTCCGGCTCCATGCGCGGACGCCCCATTTCCATTGCGGCGATCTGCGCCGATGTTCTGGCCCGCACGTTGGAGCGTTGTCAGGTGAAATGTGAGATTTTGGGCTTCACCACCCGCGCGTGGAAAGGCGGCCAATCCCGCGAGGCTTGGCTCAATGGCGGGCGCGAGGCCACACCGGGCCGTCTCAATGATCTGCGCCACATCATTTACAAATCCGCCGACGCCCCGTGGCGCCGGACCCGGCCCAATTTGGGCTTGATGATGAAAGAGGGTCTGCTCAAAGAGAATATCGACGGCGAGGCACTGGAATGGGCACACCGCCGGATTTGCGCGCGCCATGAAGCCCGCAAAGTGATGATGGTGATCTCCGATGGTGCACCGGTGGATGACAGCACGCTATCGGTCAACTCCGCCAGCTACCTTGAAAAACACCTGCGCGACGTGATTGCGATGATCGAAAAACGCCGGTCGGCGGAACTCATCGCCATTGGCATCGGCCATGATGTGACCCGCTACTATGAACGCGCCGTCACGATCACCGATGTGGAACAATTGGCGGGGGCCATGACCGAACAACTGGCATCGCTGTTTGACAATGACGGCCGCGCCGCCCGGTTGCAAAAATCTGCTTGAGCGCGCCTTAGCGCTTAAAGACAGACCGCCGCTCAACACCGGCCGGCCTGCGGAACATCCACAAAAACGCGCCGATAAATAATAAAAGCGAGACCATTGGAAAGTCCAAAACCCGGTCAAGATAGCGCCAAATCCGGTCGCCCAAATACCCGGTCACAAGGGTTTCGAATGTCTGCGGGCCCGATGGAAACCACGATTGCCAAACACCCCGGACCGGCACAAAGCTCCACGCTTCTCCTTGGGTGACCGTGCTCAGCCAATCGATCACCGCACGCCAAAGTGCCAGCGCAAAAACCAAAAGAGCTATGAAACTACGCATATGTCATACCTTGCCCGACACCCCTTCCGTCCCGGCTTGCGCTAAGCTATTTAATTTCAACGCCTTTCACCAATTTTCTGCGCCCGGCTTTATAAGTGTCGCAAAAAATCGCCCAAACAAGGACCGGTCCGCCAATGTTTCAGCAATTTGACGTCACCACCCAACCGGAAAATGGCCCAAAACGGCTTAAATTGCTGCGGGACGTCATGAAAACTGCCGGGGTGCACGGCTTTTTGGTGCCCCGCAGCGATGCCCATCAAGGGGAAAATGTGGCCCCCCGCGATGAGCGTCTGGAATGGTTGACGGGCTTTACCGGCTCGGCTGGCACATGCGCGGTCACCGGCACAACGGCCGCACTGTTTGTCGACAGCCGCTACACGTTACAGGCCGCAGCTCAGGTCGACACGGACCACTTCACCCAAAAGAAACACCCCCAAGACAAGCTTGGGGATTGGCTGAGCGAGACCCTGAGCAAAGACCAAACACTGGCCTATGATCCGTGGCTCCAAACCAAGGGGGAGATTGACGGCCTGGACAAGCACCTCAAGACACTTGGCATCACGCTAAGCCCCGTGGACAATCTGATCGACCAGATTTGGACCGATCAACCCAGCCCGCCACAAGGCCCGGTGGTGGCCCATCCGGCCCAATTGGCTGGCAAAACCCATGATGAGAAACGCGGCGAGATCGGTAAGTCTCTGGCGGATGATAACATTGATGCCGCCGTCCTGACGCTCCCTGATTCCATTGCTTGGCTATTGAACATTCGCGGATCGGACATTGAACGCACTCCCGTGGCTTTGGCCTTTGCGGTCATCCACCAGGACGCAAAAGTAGACCTGTTCATTGATCCTGCAAAGCTGAGGCCCACCCTGCCGGAGCATCTGGGCGCTGACGTCACGCCGCATCATCCCGACCAATTCCCGCATTTTCTCAAAGGCTTAAAGGGCCGGGTTCTGGTCGATAAAAACAGCGCCCCGATTGCCGTCTCAGACAGCCTGACCGCGGCCAATATCGTGTGGCAGCGCGACCCGTGCATCTTGCCCAAAGCGCAAAAGACACCCGCAGAGCTGGACGGCGCGCGCGCAGCCCAGTCCAGAGACGCGCTCGCCATGATCGAATTCTTGAGCTGGCTCGACCAAGAAGCGCCCGCCCAAACCCTGACCGAGATTGATGTGGCCCAAAAGCTCGAAGGGTTCCGCCGCGCCACAAACGCCCTCAAAGACATCAGCTTTGAGACCATTTCCGGTGCCGGTCCAAACGGGGCCATTGTCCATTACCGGGTCAACACCGACACCAACCGAAGGGTGAAACAGGGGGAATTGTTGCTGGTCGATAGTGGCGGGCAATATGTGGACGGGACCACGGATATCACCAGAACCGTCGCCATTGGCACGCCGCCTCCATCTGCGATCCGCGCCTTCACGGCGGTCCTGAAAGGTATGATTGGAATATCGCGCGCACGGTTTCCAAAGGGGCTCGCGGGTCGTGATATTGATGCTTTCGCCCGTGACGCGCTGTGGCAGGCGGGGCTTGATTACGACCATGGAACCGGCCACGGGGTCGGTGCTTATCTGGGTGTGCATGAGGGGCCTGCAAGCATCTCGCGCCGGTCTCATGAGCCGCTCCTGCCCGGTATGATCCTGTCCAATGAGCCGGGCTACTACGAGGAAGGCGCTTTTGGCATCCGCATCGAAAATCTGGTGGTGGTTGAGCCTGCGCAAATCCCCGATGGCGGCACACGGGAGATGCTGTCCTTTGAGACCCTCACATATGTGCCGATTGATCGGCGACTGATCGATCTGGACGCGCTAAACTCGGGCGAGCGAAGCTGGCTCGACGCTTATCATGCGCAATGTTGGGAAAGATCATCTGGGGGCGTCAGCGACAGCGCCAAACGCTGGTTAAAAACCGCCACTCAACCGCTTTAGAAACTCACGATATATCACTGTTTTTGAACGCTAAAATTGCCGACCTTTCAACGCTACTCCACTAGCGCAGTAGAAAC
Source organism: uncultured Paracoccaceae bacterium (assembly GCA_937920555.1). Classification (GTDB taxonomy): domain Bacteria; phylum Pseudomonadota; class Alphaproteobacteria; order Rhodobacterales; family Rhodobacteraceae; genus CAKZTM01. The sequence continues at coordinate 12,016 of CAKZTM010000085.1, forward strand.
GTTGACAAAAACACTCAGGCATCCCAAAAGCCTTGGCGAAGATAAAAGCAAAACGCTTTAGGCGTGCTCTTCCTTAGAGGTCTCAACCAAAGCCTGATTATAAGACTTCAACGCATCCACCAGAAAAATCGCCCCCACATATTGCATCTGATCACCGCGCCCGCGCACCACCGGCAAAAACTTGCGACCACTGGCTTCAAGCTCGGGCAGAGCCGCCTCAAGGGTCATGTTTTCATCCAAAAACATCCCCTTCTTGATCAGTTTTTCAGCCTTTTTAAGCGGGATTGCCCCGTCAGATCCCACAGGCAGCATCAACCGCCCAACACAAATGGTGGACAGCAAATACCCCGCTGGACCTTCGGCCAAATGAATGCCGCGCCGCTCCAACTGGGTCAGGAAAAACGACCGATCCACCATCCGGCTCGACAGGATCGTGGCCAAAGACACCGCCACCAGAACTGCGATCCCGACCTGCCAATCCCCGGTCAACTCAAACACGATCAACGTCGTCGAAATGGGCGCGCCCAAAACCGATGACGCCACCGCAGCCATCCCCGCCAGCGCATAAACCGTCTCCGCCCCGGAGGCGTTTGGAAACACCGAAGTGGCAAGCTGGCCAAAGGCCAATCCAGTCAGCGCCCCAAGCATCAAGGCCGGCGAAAACACACCCCCGCCCATGCGCCCGCCAACGGTGATTGCCACAGCTGCAACCTTCATCATCGCAAAGACCAAAGCGACCCCGAAAACCAGATTTCCGGTTAACGCCAGCGAGGTCGTCTCATAGCCCACGCCAATGATATGCGGAAATTTGAGCGCCAAAAGCCCCAAAAGAAGCCCGGCAAACGCAGGGCGCGCCCAAGACGGAATCCCAAACTTGGCTTGAATGTAATCGCCCCAGTCTTCGGCCAGAAAAATGCTCTTCATCATCAAAACGGCCACAAAACCACAAACCAGCCCAAGGATCATGAAGGCAGGAAGCTCCACGTAAAATCCAACCGTGTGCATGGCCGCCGTGAACTCCGTCACATCGCCCATATGCAGCCGCCCGACCACAGCCCCCGCCACGCTTGCAATGGCAATCGGCGCGAAAGCATGCACCGCAAAATGCCGCAAAACCACTTCTAGGGCGAACAAAGCCCCCGCGATCGGCGCATTGAACGACGCCGCCACTGCGGCGGCGACAGCACATCCCATCAACTCGCGGGCCGTGATGCCATCGGCGCGCAGAAAGTTGGAAATTGTGGTCGACAGAGCCGCCCCCAGATGAACAACCGGCCCCTCCCGACCGGTGGAGCCGCCCGTGGAAAGCGTGATGATTGACGCGACAGCAGAGGCGCGCGCGATATTCTTTTCCACCCGCCCGTCACGAAGGGCCGCCCCCTCGATGACATGCGCGACCGAGCGGGCCCGTCCATCAGGCGTGAATTTCCACAAGATCAGACCAACCGCCAGACCGCCCAGAACCGGCAGACCCAAAATCACATACCAGTCCAGTTGAGACGCGGCACTGGCCAGCATGACGTCATCGGCACCATAGAAAAATTTCTGCAACCTGCTGACAATGACCCGAAAGCCCAGGGCCAAATACCCGGCCCCGATCCCAATCAGAAGCGCAATGAACCAAAACTGCAGCTGTCCGGGCCCCTGACGCCGCAACAACACCCACTCGCGCCGACGGGCATACACAAACTGATCCCATTGATCGCGCACCCAAGACGTGGGCTGATCACTCATTTGCGGCGGATCCCGATGGGCGCACCTGCCTGAGCCGGACGGTCCAGCCGGTCATGGGACGCCTGCATGCTGGCCAAGCGCGCTTGCAGCCAGTCAGGGAAATCCACCGGACGCCTTAGCGCCTGATCGACATTCATGTTGAGATATTCTGCCGTAGCACACAGTTTGCCCGACCTGTCCGAGACCATCTCGAAAAACATGTGCATACGCTTGGCGTCATGATCCAAAAGCCGCATGGTGATGTAAAAGGGTTCTCCCTCCACCAGCTCACCCACATAGTGCAAATGGTTTTGCAACACGAACGGACCATGCCCCTCCGCTTGGGCAAAGGACACACCAAAGCCCACGTCACGCTCCAGAAATGCCTCCGCCTCCGCTTGAAAGGTCAATCCGTAATAAGCCGCGTTCATGTGATTGTTGAAATCGATCCACTCAGAGGATACCACCAAATCCGCGATACGGATCGGTGCGTCATAAGGCCCGTCATGGCCACTCATGGGTACACTTGCCATTTGTCTTTACCCGGCTCGCGGGCCTCAGTAATCTAGCGCTCTATTGGAGACCTAAAGCATGAGCATCAAATCCGCAATCGACGCAATCACGGCGACCCTGCCGGACATTATCACCACCAACACTGCTGTTTTGACGGAGCATGGACAAAATGAGGCGTATTTCCCCAATACGCCCCCCGATGCGGTTGTCTTTCCACGCTCCACCCAAGAGGTGTCCCAGATCGTGAAAATATGCGCGGCCCATGAGTGCCCCATTACCGCCTATGGAACCGGAACTTCTCTGGAGGGCCACCAACTTACCTTTCAGGGCGGCATCACGCTGAATATGCGCGAGATGAACAAACTCTTGGATGTCCACCCTGAGGACCTTGATTGCGTGGTCCAGCCGGGGATCACCCGCGAAGAACTCAATACCGAGCTGCGCGCCACGGGCCTGTTTTTCCCAATTGATCCCGGTGCCAATGCGGCCATCGGCGGGATGGCAGCAACACGGGCCTCAGGCACGACGGCTGTGCGCTACGGGACCATGCGCGAGAATGTTCTGGCCCTTGAAGTGGTGCTGGCGGATGGACGGATTATCAGAACCGGCACACGGGCGCGCAAATCCTCTGCCGGATATGACCTGACCAAATTATTTGTGGGCTCCGAAGGCACCCTTGGGATCATCACGGAAATCACCCTGCGTCTGCAAGGCATACCGGAGGCGGTTTCAGCCGCCACCTGTACCTTTGACGATTTTGAAACGGCGGTGAACACGGTCATCACAACCATCCAAATGGGCATCCCCATGGCCCGGATCGAATTTGTGGACGAGATGATGGCCAAGGGCTTCAACCTGCATGATCCGACCGCAAATTTGCCGGAAAAACCGCAGCTTTTCATCGAGTTCCATGGCACTGAGGCCGGCGTTAAAGAACAGGCCGAAACCTTTGGTGCAATCGTTGAGGATATGGGCGGCGGACATTTTCGGTGGACCACACATGCCGAGGAACGCACCGCCCTGTGGAAGCTCCGCCATAACGCCTATTATGCCACATTGGCGCTCAGACCACAGGCGCAAGCCCGCAACACCGATGTGTGTGTGCCCATTTCCCGGCTGGCAGAGGCCGTTCGCATGGCCAAAACCCGCGCCGCCCATTACGATTTGACCATGGCGGTTGTGGGTCATGTGGGGGATGGCAATTTCCATTGCGGGATCATGGTCGGCGATGCGGATGAACATGCCCGCGCAGACGGGTTTTGCCACGAGCTGAATGAACTGGCGTTGAAGCTGGACGGGACTGTGTCGGGCGAGCATGGCATCGGACGTGGGAAAATGAAATATATGGCCGCGGAGCACGGCGATGCATTGTCCTTGATGCGCGACATAAAGCGGTCATTTGATCCGCAAAACATCATGAACCCGGGCAAAATGATTCCGTCAAACTGATCCCGCCCAGGGGCATCCCCTGCAACGGCCCAAGGGCATCCCTTGCAACGACGGAATGATCCACCGCCCAAGATGTGACGCCGTTTTTCGGCGCCGCATCGGGCCGCAAATCAAGCGCATCTCGCGCCTCCACTCAACTAGTTGAGTCGAATTACTTTACCTATAAAAATCATCGCCTTACGGCGATATTTCAGCAAAAATCTACAAATCAGCACCCGCACGGACCACCCTCGCAAATCCCCGCCCGCACAGCCCAACCTCCGGCCTGCACGCAACCAAGGCACAAGGCTTGCAAAAAATATTGCAACTGGTTGCAAAATATTCCCAACGGGTTACCCTCAGATGTTAACGAGGGGAGAGGCACATCATATGACAGCGACGCTTAGGGATGTGGCGGAGCGCGCAGGCGTGTCCACCTCTGCTGTCTCCCGCACCTTTACAACCGGCGCCTCGGTCTCCGAGAAAATGCGCAAACGGGTGGAAAAGGCCGCAAATGAGCTGGGCTACAGCCCCAATTTTCTGGCCAGATCCCTGACCACAAGACGCACCAAGCTGATCGGGCTGGTGTCCAACAACTTCCACAATCCGATCTTTCTGGAGGTCTTTGACCTCTTCACGCGCGGCTTGCAAGATCGCGGCTACCGCCCCCTATTGGTTAATTTGAGCCATGAAACCGATCCGCAAAAATCGCTCAAAATGATGCAGCAATATTCCGTGGACGGGGTGGTTGTGGCCTCCTCGACCTTATCGCCGCAATTCGCCAAAGCCTTTCGCGATGCACGCATTCCGGTGGTACATTCCTTTGGCCGGTTTTCCAGTACGCCGGAAGTGCATGTGGTCGGTATCGACAATGTGGAATGCGGTCGAATGGCCGCACGCGCGCTGATCAAGCGCGGCTACACACGCTTGGGCTTTTTGGGCGGGCCGCAAGATGCCACCTCCACGCTTGATCGCTTCGAAGGCTTTCAAGAGGAGCTGGCGCAGCACAAAAACATCCAGCTCACGCATTCTTTTGCCACCGAATACTCCTTCAAGGCCGGCCGCCTTGAGATGACCCGCCAGCTCGACGAACATCCCCAAGAGGCCTATTTTTGCGGTGATGATGTGCTGTCCATGGGAGCGATCAGCGCCATTCAGTCCAAAGGGCTCCGCGTGCCCGAGGATATCGGGATCATCGGCCTAAATGACATGGAGATGGCCAGTTGGGAAAATTTCAACCTGACCACCATCCACCAGCCGGTGCGCGAGATCATCAGCTCCTCCGTTGAGCTGATCATCGCCATGCTGGAAGACCCGGACCGGTACCCGGAATCCCGTCTGTTCAGCTGCTCAATGGTGGAGCGAGGGACGCTGCGTCCGCCTATCTGAACATGGGCGGGCGGGCATCGACCCAAGCCCCATCGGCCTTGGCCGAGGCCACCGCACCATGGACCGCCGCCATGGACCGGACCCCGGCTTGCGCATTGGGCAGGCCATCGCGGGTCTCCCCGCGGATCGCATCGGCCAGATCGCAATAAATATTGGCAACCGCCAGCGGAAAACCTTCGGGATGGGCAATGGACACCCGGCTCAACCGCTGCGCATCGGCGTGCAATCCGCCCTCCCCTTTCTCGATGATCTGAGTGCGCCCGCCAACGGGCGTATAGATCAACTGATTGGGCTGCTCTGAGGCCCAGCGCAACCCACCGGTTTCACCAAAAACTTGGATCTCAAACCCGTGTTGACGACCAATGGCCACGGACGAGGTCCAAAGCCGCCCGACCGTGCCTCCGGTCAGGCGAAAATTGACCATCGCGTCATCTTCCAACTCGCGGCTGGGAATGGTCGAGGCAAAATCAGCCGACAGCTTTTCAACCTCATCATCGCAAATGAAGCTGGCCATGTGCAGCGCGTGAATGCCGCAATCGGCAAACTGCCCAGAGACCCCGGCCATGGCCGGATCATAGCGCCAGCGGACACGCGGGTTGTCTGCATCCGTCGCATCGCCGTGATGCCCGTGGCTGAAATTGCTCACCACCAGCCGCACGTTTCCGATCTCACCCGCCCGCACCATTGCACGCGCTTGGCGCACCATCGGATAGGCGGAATAGCAGTAATTAACCGCGCAGATTTTGCCTGTGGCCTCGACCACCCTCACGATCTCCTCGCCCTCCTCGACACTCATGGTCATGGGCTTTTCGCACAGCACGTTAAACCCCGCCTCCAGAAACGCCTTTGTAATCTCAAAATGGGTCGCATTGGGCGTGGCCACGGTCACCAGATCAACCCGGTCATCGCGACCGCTCTCACCGGCCAGCATTTCGCGCCAATCGCCGTAAGCCCGGTCAGCGGCAATTCCCAAACGCTGGGCATATTCGCGGCCCGCATCGGCCCGGTGATCCAAAGCCCCGGCTGCAAATTCGAACAAACCATCGGCCTGCGCCCCCAACCGGTGCGCGGGCCCAATTTGAGAGCCTTCACCGCCCCCGATCATACCCCATTTCAGTTTTGCCATATCTTTGTTCCTTACCGAACCCGTCCCGGACTTGATCCGGGACCTCAACCTCAAACAAGAGGCTCCGGGTCACGCCCGGAGCCGGTGTCTCTTAAAATCCGATGGACTGAAGGTACTCGCGGTTGGCGCGTGCATCTTCCAACGGCGTGCCCGGAAGCGACGGATCGCAATCCTGCTCCACCGTGCACCAGCCCTCAAAACCCGCGTCCAAAAGCACTTGGCGGACCGCCGGGAAATCCACATCCCCTTGGCCAAGATTGCAGAAAATCCCTTGACCGCAGGCCTTGTAGAAATCCGTGCGATTGGCCACCACATCCGCCTTAACAACCGGATCGATGTCTTTGAAATGCATGTAGGAAATACGACCAATATGACGCTTCATAAAGGCCACCGGATCAAAGCCCGCATAAGAATGATGGCCCGTATCAAAGCAAATCTTGAGAATACTCTCATCCACCTCATCCAACAGCCGTTCCAGCTCCGGCTCAAAATCCATGAACCCGGCCGCATGAGCGTGCATGCCAACCGTCAGCCCGTATTCCTCCGCGCCCATTTTGGCAATCGTCGCTATCCGGTCGCGGTAAGCGGTCCACTCTGCCTTATCCATCTGCTCGGCTTCATCCGCACGCCCGGCCGTCGGTGCACGACGGGGCGAAATAGAATCGATCAACACCAGATGCTCGGCCCCATGGGCCACGAGTGCCGCACATGTGCGCCGGCTGGCATCCAGCACCTCATCCCACTTCGCTTCATCATGGAAAGGCCGGAAGACAACGCCGCCAATAATCGACAGATCATGCTTGGCCAACTCATCGGCCAAAACCGGCGGATCTTCGGGCATGTACCCGATGGGCCCCAGCTCAATGCCCTTATAGCCAGCACCCGCACATTGCTCCAAAACCGACTGCCATGTGGGGTAGGCCGGGTCGGAGGCAAACTCGATCCCCCAGGAACATGGCGCATTGCCAATTCTCATTGTCATTATGTGTCTCCCAGAATTCAGATTGTCTCTACATCAATCCAGCGCTTTGCCTCGCTCGATAACAGCGCGGCTTTAACGATGCGGTTAACCTCCATCCCGTCACGGAATGTGGGCCAAATGGTCTTGCCGGTTTCAATCGCGGTCAGAAAATCCTTGGCCTCGATGATGATTTGATCCTGATAGCCTGTGCCATGCCCCGGCCCCTGACAGAAGGGCTCGTAATCAGGATGGGCGGGGCCTGTCAGGATTTTGGTAAATCCCCGCGTCGCCTCCGGCCCTTCAGCCTTATAAAGCCAGATCGCGTTCTGATCCTCCTGATCAAACCGGATCGCCCCCTTGGAGCCGGTAATCTCATAGGCATATCCCATCTTGCGACCCGTAGAGACGCGGGATGAGAAAATCGTCCCCAACACACCACTCTCAAAACGGCACAGGATATGCGCCTGATCGTCATTGGTCACAGCCACACCTCCGCGTGTCGCATAGACGGTCTCCACCTCTGCCATCACCCGCACAATCGGTCCCATCAGCGCAAGGGCCGCATTGATAGGATGGGGGGCCAGATCGCCCATATTCCCGTTGGCCATCCCTTCCGTGCGCCAGTTCCCGGGCGCTGTCGGGTCGGACAGAAAATCCTCCGTATGCTCACCGCGAAACGAGATCACTTGCCCAATTGCCCCCTCCGCCAAAAGTGCGCGGGCAAATTGCGAGGCAGGCGTGCGGATGTAATTGAACCCAACCATGTTGATCGCGCCAGATGCCTCAGCCGCCGCCACCATCGCGCGGCTGTCCTCCAAGGACGCCCCCAATGGCTTCTCGCACAGCACCGGCTTGCCAAGCGCAAAAGCCGCCTCCGCTATCTCCCGGTGCGTACCTTGTGGGGAGGCGATCACAACCGCCTCAACCTTCGGATCAGCCACCAAAACACGCCAATCCGACGTCGCCTGCGCAAATCCGTAAGCCTGCGCGTACCGTCCAGCCGACCCGTCGGAGGTCGCGCACACCATCTCCAAGCGAGGCCTGAGCACAGTGTTGAAAATCGCACCAACCGAGGACATGGCAACCGCATGGGCCTTGCCCATATAGCCGCCGCCGACAATTCCGATACCAATTTCCGTCATCTCAGCACGCCTCAAAATTCAATTTGCAACCGGTTGCAAAATCAGTATCCTCAGAATCAACCAAGCGTCAATACGCAATAACAAACACGCCCAGAATTACCAAAGCGGCATTGGGGAGGAATACGATGTCCGACAAAACAATCCGCCTGACCGTAGCGCAAGCTATTGTCAAATGGCTGGACAACCAGTTCATCGACATCGATGGCACCCAGACGCGCATTTGCGGCGGCGGCTTTGGTATTTTCGGCCATGGCAATGTCACATGTCTGGGCGAGACGATTTATGACTATCAAGACAGCCTTCCGCTTTATCGCGGCCAGAATGAGCAATCGATGGGCTTTGCCGCCGCCGGTTACGCCAAATACCACCTGCGCCGTCGCTTCATGTTCTGCACCGCCTCCGCAGGTCCGGGCACGGCCAACCTTTTGACCGCCGCCGCCCTTGCCCATGCCAACCGCCTGCCGATGCTGATGCTGTGCGGCGATACCTTCCTGACCCGCCTGCCCGATCCGGTCCTCCAACAGTTGGAGCATTTCGGCAACCCCACACTGGGTGTGAACGACGCCTTCAAACCCGTCAGCCGCTTCTGGGACCGCATCACTCACCCAGCGCAGATCATCCAGTCCCTGCCAGCCGCCCTCAACACCATGCTCGACCCCGCCGATTGCGGCCCGGCCTTCATCGGCCTGCCCCAAGACACCCAAGGCTGGGCCTATGATTACCCGGAGAGCTTTTTCGACAAGCGCGTCCATCACATCCGCCGTCAGGCCCCTGACAGCCATGAGATCAACCAAGCCGCAACGCTGCTGAAATCCGCCAACCGCCCGATGATCATCGCGGGGGGCGGCGTGCAATATTCCGGTGCCGTGAAGGAGCTGCGCCAGTTCGCCCAGACCCACCAAATCCCGGTGGTGGAAACCATCGCGGGCCGCGCCAACCTCTTGAACAACGACGACCTCAATATCGGCCCCATTGGCGTGACCGGCTCCAACTCCGCCAATACAATCGCCGAACAGGCGGACGTGATCCTCGCCGTGGGCACGCGCTTGCAAGACTTCACCACCGGCTCTTGGACCGCGTTTGACAAGGACGCCAAGATCATCGGCCTCAATGTAGGCCGTCACGACGCGGCAAAACATTTGTCGCAACCGATTGTGGGGGATGCCAAACGGAGCCTTCCCGAACTCTCCCAAGCCCTCGCCCATTATGCGGGCCCGATTGAATGGATGGCCAAAGCCCAAGGCGAGCGCGCCAAATGGGACGACTATGTCGCGGAGAATTGCAAACCCGGCAACCGCCCCAACTCCTACGCCCAAGCCATAGGCACCGTGAACGACCTCTGCGCCAAACGCGACCGGGTTGTCGCCGCCGCAGGTGGTCTTCCCGCAGAAGTCACCGCCAATTGGAAGACGCTGGATGTGGGCACTGTGGATGTCGAGTTTGGCTTCTCCTGCATGGGCTACGAGATTTCCGGCGCATGGGGCGCGCGGATAGCGCAGACCGAACAAGAGCCAGATCAAGACACGATCGTCTTCATCGGCGACGGCTCCTACCTGTTGATGAACTCGGACATCTATTCCTCCGTCCTGTCGGACAAAAAGCTGATCATTTGCGTGCTCGACAATGGCGGTTTTGCGGTCATCAACAAGCTGCAAAACAACACCGGCAATGAGAGCTTCAATAACCTGATCGCCGATTGCCCGACGATCCCAAAACCGTTTGCCGTCGATTTCGAGGCCCACGCCGCCGCCATGGGGGCCACCGCTGAGACCGTCGCGAACCCGGCTGAACTGGGCGAAGCCTTCAAACGGGCCAAAGCATCGGACAAAACCTATGTGATCTCCATGAAAGTGGACGCCCATGAGGGCTGGACCGCCGAGGGCCACACATGGTGGGAGGTGGGCACGCCGGAAGTCTCTGACAAGCCAAACGTCCGCGAAAAACACAAGGAAATCGAAGACGGTCGCAAACGCCAAAGGACCGGCATATGACGGCCCTTCTGGACGGCATCAAACAGAACAACTTTCTGGTCATTGGCCGCGCGGGCATGGATTTCTTCCCAGACCCTCCGGGCACCAAAACCGAAGAAGCAACGACGTTCCAGTCCGGCCTTGGCGGCTCTGCGGCCAACACGGCGGCGGGCATTTGCAAATTCGGCGGGAAAGCCGCTCTTGTCACGTCGGTGGCTGACGACAGCATCGGGCGCTACTGCGTCAACCAGCTCAAACATTACGGCGTTGATCCGACCCATGTGAAACCGGTGGGCGGGGAGTATCGCAACTCTTTGGCCGTCTATGAAAGCCGCGTTGAGGACCACCAAACCGTCATCTACCGCAATGGCGCTGCCGACTTTCAAATGACCAACGCCGATGTGGAGGCCGTGGATTACGCCAAATACGGCGCATTGATCACTGCGGGAACCGTCTTCGCCGCCGAGCCCTCCAGAACCGCCGCCTTCCACGCCTTTGATCTGGCCAAAAAGGCGGGCCTGCCGATCATCTTTGACGTGGATTACCGCCCCTATTCATGGCCCTCCCCGCAGGTGGCCGAGGATGTCTTGTCCCGCGCCGCTGCGCTGTCGGACATGATTGTCGGCAATGATGAGGAATTCGGCTTCATGGCCGGTGATATTTCCAAAGGTCAGGCCAAGGCCAAAAAACTGGCGGAGGCTCCCGGCTCCATCATCATCTACAAGATGGGCGAAAAAGGTGCGGTGACCTATCACGACGGCCAAAAGATTGAGACCGGCATCTATAAGGTCGACGCCCTCAAACCAACCGGTGCTGGGGACAGCTTTATGGCCGCTTTAATGGCCTCACTCGCCGCCGGGCATGATCTGAAAACAAGTATCCATCGCGGCTCCGCCTGTGCGGCCATCGTTGTGGGCAAACCCGGTTGCGCCCCGGCCCTGCCGACCCCGGAAGAACTTGAGACATTTTTGGCCGAACATCCCGGCCCAAGCAAAGGTTAAAACAATGCATATCGCGCCCTATGACAATCAGAACAAAGCAATCGTGGACGCAGATGATGCCACCGTGCCGCTCAATTACTTCAACATCGTAAAGCTCAGCAAAGGCGAAGCGTTCGAATACCAAGTACCCGGGTATGAGACCTGCATCGTGCCTGCAACCGGCTCCATTGATGTGGATGTCGAAGGCTTCACCGCCTCTGATCTGGGCGGGCGCGGCGTGGATGTCTGGGACGGCGAGCCCGAAGGCGTTTATGTTCCCGTCGGGGCCAAGGCCAGCTTCAACTGCACCACCGAGGCCGCAGAAATCTTCGTAGCCGGGGCAAAATACGACAAGGTGCTCGACCCGTTTGCAGTCCGCGCCGACGAGCTGGACCTTGTGCAATACGGCTCTGACGACACCAAAACCCACCGCAAAATCAAACATATCCTTGGCCAAAAACAAGCCGATAAAGTCGGCCGTCTTCTGGTCTCTGAGCTGTTCACCGTCGGTCAGGGCGGCTGGTCGGGCTTTCCGTCCCACAAGCACGACACCGACCGTCTGCCTGATGAGACCCGCCATGACGAGACCTACAATTTCCGCTTCCGCCCCAATCACGGCAGCGGCGTGCAAATGCTCCAGCGCGAGGATGGCAAACCCGGCGACGCCTATCATCTGGTGGACGGCTCCACGATCTGCCTCGATAGCGGCTACCACCCTTGCTGCGTCCTGCCGGGCTATGAGATGTACTATTTCACGATCTTGGGCGGCCTCTCGCAACGCAGCCTTGTGCAGTTCTTCCAGCCCTCCCATGCCTACCAGATCGAGACGATCCCCGGCATCAAAGACATGATCGCCAAGTTCAAATAGGCACCGGTAAAGGTCCCGGGTCAGGCCCGGGACGCGAAGAGAGAGATGATATGCCTCTGGTCACACTCAAAGACGTCCTGCAACCGGCCCTGAAGGGCAAATACGCGGTTGGCGGTCTGGTCACGCTCGGCTGGGAAGACATGCGCGCCTATGTGACCGCCGCGGAGGCTGAAAACTGCCCCGTGATCTTGCAGGCAGGCCCCGGCTGTCGCGCCCATACACCCCTGCCCGTTTTGGGAAAAATGTTCCGGCATCTAGGCGAAAACGCCTCAGTCCCTGTCGTGGCCCATCTGGACCATGGCTACACGTTTGAGGACTGCCAAGAGGCACTCGATAGCGGTTTTACGTCACTGATGTTCGACGGCTCGCGCAAGCCGCTGAATGAAAACATCGATGAAACTGCACGGATCGCCGAGATGGCCCATAAGGCAGGTATTTCCTGCGAGGGTGAGATTGGCTTTGTGGGCTATGATGCGGGCGAAGCCTCCAAAGGCACAGACCCTGAGGAAGCCGCCAAATTTGCCCGTGAGACCGGCGTGGATGCCATGGCGATCTCCGTGGGCAATGTGCATTTGCAACAGGATAAAGAAGGCGGTCTCGATGAGGCGCGTATTGCCGCGATTGAGGCCATCACCGATGTGCCACTTGTGATCCATGGCGGCTCCGGCGTGCCTGTGGAGCAGCGCACCAAACTGGCGCGCAATACAAGCATTTGCAAATACAATATTGGCACCGAATTGCGGATGGCCTTTGGTGCGGCACTTCGCAGCGCCATCGACGCAGACCCAACCCGGTTCGACCGGGCCGCGATCCTGAAGGAAACCGAACCCCCGCTGGTGGACGCAACCCGGCACGTCCTGCGCGCCTTTAAGCCCGCCTAAAGCGGCCTTGCGCAGCGGTTGTTGACAAAACGGCCCAAATCGGGCCCATCACCGCGCTGCTGCCAGCTCGATCTCAAGCCTGCGTTCCTCGCGGTCCCGCCAGACGGTCAGCGCCACCGTGGCACCGGGCTCAAAATCGTCCAGAACCGCCTGAAGATCGCCGCCATTGCTGATGCGCCTGCCAGCCAGTTCCTGGATCACATCGCCCAGCTCTACACTCCCTGCGGGGCCACGTCTGGCCGGCTCCAGCCCTGCCAGATCCGCCGGCCCATCAGGCTCCACCGCCAATATCACGGCGCCCTCAATCCCGTTTTCAAGGGCCAACGCATCAATGCGCGGATCAAACCGGATACCCAAAACCGGCGGCTTGTAGGCCCCGGTGGAAATCAATTGCGGCACCACCCGCTTGACCATATCGACAGGCACCGAAAACCCGATCCCGGCACTTGCACCCGACGGGCTGAAAATGGCCGTGTTCACACCGATCAACCGGCCCGAGCTGTCCAATAAAGGCCCCCCGGAATTGCCCGGATTGATCGCCGCATCGGTCTGAATAAGTCCCTCAATCTCGCCGGTCGAGGTGGGAATTTCGCGATCAAGCGCAGACACAATCCCCGTGGTCAGCGTCCAATCCAGCCCAAACGGATTTCCAATGGCCAGCACACTTTGCCCGACCTTCAGCACGCCGCTGTCACCGGTCTTGAGCGCCTTTGGCGACATGTCCATCACATCAATCCTGAGCACCGCCAGATCATATTGCGGGGCAGCCCCCACCAGACGCGCAGGCAAAACCCGACCATCGGCCAAATGAACATCCGCCCGCGCAGCCCCCCGGATCACATGAGCATTTGTCACCACATGGCCCTGCTCGTCCCAGAAAAAGCCGGACCCGGACCCGCTGGGCACAATCTCGGAGCGCCGCATCATCGGATCAAGCCGCCGTTGCCCGGTGGTAATCGACACAACCGAAGACTTGGAAGCCTCAAATAGTGAGATCAGCCGCAGCTCCGGGGCGGTCAGATCTTCCCCGTAACCGGGCGTTGCAGCAGCCAAACACAGGCAAAGACAAGCGGCGAGCTTTTTCATAATGACGAGATCCTTTTGCATCCTTAGGCAAGGTTATAAGCCCGCCCGCCAAGGTCAAGTGCCGGGGCGGTCAACACATATCAGGTCTTCGTCAGAACACAGGGCGCGCACGGCACGCCGCAACCGTCAAAAACGCTCGGCGCGCAAAACCTCGCAATCGCTGACCGTGACCACACCAATGTGACGCTCAACCACCGCAAACACACCCTCCAGCATCGCATCAAGCCGCTCGGGGCGAATGATGCAAATCACCTGAAGCATACCGCCTGCCCGACCGACCTGCCCCTCGCTGCTCCAATCGCCGGACCGGCCAGACCCGCCACGCACCGGCAAAATCGAAAAGCCTGTGACATCAGCGGCCTTGAGCGCCTCTGTGAGCCGCCGCTCCATGGGGGCCTCAATGATAATCGCCACCCGCTTGGCCTTGTGCATTTCCATCAGATCATCCTCCTACCAATGCCTTTGCCACCGCCAGATAAACCGGCAGACCAATGGCAAGATTAAGCGGGAATGTCACACCCAAAGACAGGGTCAGATAGATCCCCGCATCCGCCTCCGGTACGGCCACCCGCATGGCCGCTGGCACCGCAATATATGAGGCGGACGCCGACAGAACCATCAACAGAAACACACCTCCGAGCGAGAGCTCGATCAACAGCCCCGCCATGACCCCGATAGCCGCGCCCACAAACGGCATGACCACCCCAAAGACGAAAACCCCCGCCGTGAGCGCGCCCCGGCTGTCCCGAATAGACCGCCCCGCAACCAGCCCCATATCCAAAAGGAACAGGCATAACACACCCTTGAAGGGCGACACGATAAAGGACGAAATTTCAGCCAGCCCCTCCTCACCGGTAATCATGCCAATGGCAAAGGCACCGACCAGCAGCACGATCGAGCCATTGAGCAGGATTTCCCGCCACAAATGCCCGTCCATGCGGCCCTTACCGCCCGCCGAAATCAGCCAAAGCGCCGATAGGATCGCAGGGGCCTCCATGGCCGCCGCCACCGCGACCATAAAGCCCTCGGACGCAATCCCTTGGGTCTCTAGGATCGAGGTGCCAGCCACAAATGTCACAATCGAAATGGACCCGTAATGCCCGGCCACCGCCGCCGCATTGAGCCGGTCAAGCCGGGTCAAAAGTTTGAGCAACCCAAACGCCACAAACGGCAAAAGTGCAGACAAAAGCAGCCCCGCCACAAGACTGATCCCCAACGCGCCGTCGACCCCGTGCCCGGCCACGCTGACACCGCCTTTGAAACCAATGGCAAAGAGCAGGTAGATCGACATGGCCTTGGCCGCGGCCTCCGGGAAGGTCAGATCGGACCGCACCAGAGCGGCAAATGCGCCCAGCACGAATGACAGGATCAATGGTGAGACAAGGTTGGACGCAGCAAGATCGAGAATTTCAGACAATGTGACAGACCTTTTCGTGCAATCCATAGAGCTGTGTAAAACGCGCCTCTCCTTTAGCGGTTCTCCATCGCGGATGAAACCCCGCATACAAAACTCGCGCTTAATCCTCTGAAATCACACGCAAACTCAACGCTACTGCGCTAGCGTGGTAACCAGGTCGGCCCTCGTCCCGCCACCCCGTGCAAACCGTTTGCACTGCGCTAAATTTCGCTGATGCAGCATTGACACCGCAGCGCAACACGCTTACCCATCACGAAATAATATTACCAAAACGCCGGAGTTCACGCACATGTCTTTCAATGTCCAGCCCGCCGCCCCCGCACGTCCTAACCGCTGCCAGCTCTTTGGACCCGGCTCGCGCCCTGAAATTCTGCCCAAAATGGCAACCTCTGCCGCCGACGTGATCAATCTGGATCTGGAAGACAGCGTTTCGCCGAACGACAAGGCCCAAGCCCGCAAAAACATCATCGACGCCATTGGCGATATCGATTGGGGCACAAAGACGCTTTCGGTGCGGATCAACGGCCTTGATACACCCTACTGGTACCGCGACGTGGTGGACCTGTTGGAGAACGCCTCTGAGCGGCTCGATCAGATCATGATCCCGAAAGTGGGCAATGCGGGCGATCTTTACGCCGTGGATGCGCTGGTGTCCGCCATTGAGGCCGCCAAAGGACGCAGCAAAAAGATCAAGTTCGAGATTATTATCGAAACCGCCGCAGGACTTGCCAATATCAACGAGATCGCCCAATCCTCACCCCGCTTGGAGGCCATGAGCCTAGGCGCGGCCGATTACGCCGCCTCCATGGGCATGGCCACCACCGGCATTGGCGGCACCCAGTCGAACTACTACATGCTCTCAGA
Source organism: uncultured Paracoccaceae bacterium (assembly GCA_937920555.1). GTDB lineage: Bacteria > Pseudomonadota > Alphaproteobacteria > Rhodobacterales > Rhodobacteraceae > CAKZTM01. Next base: position 28,354 of record CAKZTM010000085.1, read on the forward strand.
TGGCGATGATCGCCAAGCCCACTATGCCGACCCATGGCACATGGCAACCGTTGCCATCGTCGCCGCCTGTCGCACCCATGGCATCCTGCCGGTGGACGGCCCCTTTGGGGACTTCTCCGACAGCGACGGGTTCCGCGCCCAAGCGCTGCGCTCTGCCACGCTAGGCATGGTCGGCAAATGGGCGATCCACCCCAAACAAATCGCATTGGCAAATGAGGTCTTCACCCCGTCGGAGGCCCAAATCACAGAGGCCCGCGAAATCCTCCAAGCCATGAAAGAGGCGGAGGCCGCGGGCCAAGGTGCTGCCGTCTACAAAGGCCGCTTGGTGGATTTAGCCTCCATAAGGCAGGCAGAAGTGATCGTACGCAACGCCGAAATGATCACAGACCAAACCTTGTGAGAAGGGAGGCCCCCACAGCCCCCCTCCCCGTCTTCCCTAGGCAAAAAGCGCAACTAGGGAAGAAGCACGCTGTCAATGACATGGATGACACCGTTAGATGCCGCCACATCCGCACTCACGACATTCGCCTTGTTGACGCGAACACCGCCAACACCGTCCACATGAACCGTCTCACCGTTCACAGTAGCCACATTGATCCGCTTGCCCGCCAGATCAGCCGCCATCACCTTACCGGGGATCACGTGATAGGTCAGAATCGCGGTCAGCTGATCCTTGTTCTCAGGCAGCAAAAGGCTCTCGACCGTACCGGCTGGCAAAGCCGCAAACGCCGCATCTGTGGGCGCAAATACCGTAAACGGACCGGGGCTCTTGAGCGTATCGACAAGACCCGCAGCTCCAACGGCCGCCACCAATGTCTCAAACGACCCGGCAGATACTGCAACATCAACAATGTCCGGCTCGGATGCGGCCTTGCTGCTCATCATGCTGCTGCACCCGGCAACCGTTCCCGCAACAAGCAACGCACCAACCGATTTGATGATATGTCTACGCTTCATAATCTCTTCTCCAATGTCCTAAATCCCGCCCGAAACCGGGCAACCGATGTTCCATGCCAACCATCTTTGTGTGCATTTTACACACTTTTTTACGTGACTAATATGCAATTGGATCACCCAAAAATTAAATCACGTGGAAAATAATCTATGATACCCTACATTGGAGCCATGACCGTGCCGCCGCCCAACTCTCGATCAGACGCATTTATCCGCGTGCTCAAAGGACTGCTCAGACCGCTGGTCCGGGCCCTGATTGCTCATGGCGTGACCGCACCTGTGTTCTACCGTCTGGTGAAACAAGCCTATGTAGACGTGGCCGTGCAAGACCTTGAGGACGGACGCCGCACCGTCACCGACAGCACCATCAGCGTGCTTACAGGGGTCCACCGACGTGATGTGAAAGCCATGCGCTCCGAAGACCAGACCGAGGATGCAGCCCTGCGCGCGAAGGTCTCGACCTTGTCCTCGGTTCTGGGCCACTGGGTCGCAGACACAGAATTCACCGATCCAAACGGCGCGCCTAAGAACTTGGCCCGCACAGGCAGCGATGCCCCTTCATTTGAAACCTTGGTGCAAAAGGTCAGCCGCGACATTCGCCCGCGCACCGTGCTTGATGAATTGATCCGCCAAAATCTGGTGGCACTGGAAGATGACAATACAATCAGCTTGAAAACCAACGCCTTTTTGGGCCCGGCGGATCTGGACCAACGCATCCACTTTTTCGCCAGCAATGTGGGCGACCATCTGGCGGCGGCCGCAGAAAATCTGGTCCGCGAAGACCCACCGTTCTTGGAACGCGCCGTGTTTTACAACCGGCTCACCAGCAGCTCCGTGGATGCGCTCGAAGAACAAGTGCGCGCCTTGAGCAATTCCACCCTACTCACACTCAACCGCGACGCCAATGCCTTTCAGGCTAAAGATAAAGACGCCGAAGATGGAACCGAGCGGTTCCGATTTGGGTTGTTCTTTTACCGTGAAGATGAAGCGGCACCAAATGCCGACAAGGACGGGGACGAAACGCCGTGACCAAAAGACACATCACCAGACGGTACATGATCACAACGGCCGCCGCCACCAGCGCTCTGACCGCTTGCGGCCAAATTGATATGGGCACCAGAAGCGACCGCCGCCCCGCAGAAGGCGGCATCGGGGGCACAGGCATCGTCGGGCTGGTGACAGAATTTGGCAGCCTGATCATCAACGGCATCAAAGTGGCTACAAGCCGAACGACATCCTATTCCGACGCCACAGGACGCATCAGCGAGGACCAAATTCGCCTGCGCGACGCCCTGACAGTAGAGGCTGAGACCCGCAGCGGACGCCTGATCGCCCGGCGCGTGCACGTCAATCACCCGCTGATCGGACAAGTCCAAACGGTCACCCGCAATGGCGCAGAATTGAGAGTAAACGGCGTCACCGTCATGGTCGAACAACAGGCGCGCGGCCAAGCCCAACCGGGTGCGCGGGTCAAAGTCTCAGGCTTGTGGTCAGGCAACCGGGTGATCGCAAGTGCGATTACCGCCACGGATCTGAGCCAAGACGTGGTCTCCGGCGAAGCAACCCGCCACGGCACGACCACCTTTCTCAACGGGGTGATGATCCAGCCCGAAACGTTGAGAAAAGGCATTGCTGTCGGCCAGTTCGCTACCGTCATGGGCCGCTACGCCTATGGCCGCATCTATGCCGACGATGTGACGCTCAACAGGTTCACGGGGGCCGCAGGCGCACTCAAACGCTTGTCTGTCGAGGGCTATTTGGACCCGGCCGACACCGCACCGGGCTTTAAAATCTCGGGCTTCGGCCACAGCTTTGCAGAGCGGCTGCAACTGGACCGGTTCGCCGCCAGCCGCGCGCTCTTTGAGGGCCCCTATACGGGCAAATTCGAAGCCAATCGCGGATTGATCCTGCCCGACAGCTATGCGCGCAGACG
>CAKZTM010000086.1 GCA_937920555.1 uncultured Paracoccaceae bacterium
GGCTGGCAAAACGACAGCTGTGTCGCTGCTTCTTCGGCTCTACGACGTGGAAAGCGGCGCTGTCACCGTGGATGGCCGCGATATTCGGGACATCTCTCAGGATGCGCTGCGACGGCAAATCGGGATGGTGACGCAGGACACCGCTATGTTCAACCGCTCTGCGCGTGACAATATACGTTACGGAAAACCTGACGCGGATGACACGGCTGTGGAGGCCGCAGCGGATCAAGCGGAGGCCCACGCGTTCATTCAAGACTTACGCGATTTTCGTGGCAGGACAGGATATGATGCGCATTTGGGCGAACGCGGCGTGAAGCTTTCAGGCGGGCAGCGGCAGCGAATTGCGCTGGCCCGTGCGTTTTTGAAAGATGCCCCCATACTTGTGCTTGATGAGGCAACCTCGGCTCTGGATAGTGAGGTTGAGGCGGTCATTCAGGAGACACTCTACAAATTGATGGAAGGCAAAACCGTGATTGCGATTGCTCACCGACTTTCAACGATTTCTCGCATGGACCGAATAGTGGTCATGGACGCAGGTAAGATTGTCGAGGAAGGTAATCACGAGAGTTTGCTGGCAAAAGGCGGGCTTTATGCGGGCTTCTGGCAGCGACAATCGGGCGGTTTTTTGGGATATGAGGCGGCGGAATAGCCTTGGGCTTTTCTGCTTTGGACAAATAAAGGAGCGGACATATGGCAGTGCGCCGCGAATTGCAGGCCAGAACACAAAAGTTGCATGCGTTTACTGAGGGCCTGTATTGGAGCGGTTCGGGGTTTCATGATTACCAGCGCTACATCTTCTTCTTGGGCGCAATTCTTAAAGCCCACTCAGATCTTGGGATGCCCGCCGCATTGAGACATGGCGACAGGTTGGCTGTGGATCATGAACAAAACAGCATTTTGGCTCTGCAACAAGATTTGGGGACAGCAGGTCGGGCCCCCGACAATTTTGCGGGGCAAAATTGCGACGCAGATTATGCCTGGGGCGTTCGCTATGCTTTGACTGGATCGCATATAGGGGCCAGCGTTATCTTAAAGTCCCGTGGGGTTGGGGATGCGTGGCCGCAATCTTACCTGCGCCGCGCACAGGCATTTGCACAGAGCGGCGGCGTGCGAGACTTTTTTGAGACTTTGGATGCCGCGGCCCCCGACGTGACACGCGCCACTCTTGGTGCGAAGGCAGTTTTCAAGTGTTTAAGCGCCGGTCACGCCGATAACGTATCGGACCAAGCTCGGCCTCTCATGCAAGTGTAGGATTAGCGGAAAATGGCCCAAACCTTTACCGATCAAGAACTCCGCGACGCAATGGAGCACTGCGCCTCCGAGCCGGTCCATATTCCGGGCGTCATTCAACCTTTCGGCTATCTGTTCGCCTACGATGTTGGAACTGGCTTGATTGGCTATATGAGCGAAAACTGCAGCACCATCATCGGTCGTGATTTGCGAGACGCGTTTGGAACCAGCGTCAGTGATCTTTTTGGTCACGAGATTTGGCACGAATTGCAGAATATTCGCGCGCATTCTGGTTTCGGGCCAAATCGAAGTCAGGCCCCAACCGTTGAAATGAGCGGCTCTCGATATCATCTGAGCGCATTTCAAAGCGGCGACATGATCGTTGTTGAACTAGAGAATGCGGATGAGGTAACCCCGCTCTCGGTTGATATTTTGCGAGACATGGCGTTTCTGACAGGTCAAATTCAGTCCTACAATGATGAGCAGGAGCTTTGCGAAAAGAGCGTTGTGTGGTTGCGACGACTTACCGGTTATGACCGGGTTCTGGCCTACCGTTTTGATGCATCATTCAACGGGGATGTGATTGCAGAATCTACCGTTGCCGGAGAAGAGCCTTTGTTGGGATTGCGGTTCCCCCACTGGGATATCCCTGCACAGGCGCGCGACATAATGCGGCAAATACCTTTGCGCCTTGTGAACGATGTTGATCAAAAGCCCGTGGCAATCTTAGCGGCGGACAGCAGCTTGCCGGCTTTGGACATTACACCGGCACATCTTCGCGGCGTATCGCCGATCCATATGCAATACCTGCGTAATATGGGGACCGCGGCCACAATGACATTGTCCATCGTCGTGGATGGCGCCCTTTGGGGTATGTTTTCATTCCATTCTGCCCGGCCCAGCCTCCCATCATCCCAGACACGGCAGCTTTTGACTGGCTTGCTCCCGATGTTGACCGGGCGTCTTCAGGCGGTTCAGCTGTCGCATCAGCTTATGCTTGCCGAGGAGTTGGAGCTTCTCAAGACCGACCTTCCGCCAAATGACGACAGCGATGACGCGGCGGATCGCTCTTTGGAGGTATTTGCACCGAAGTTGCTTGCTGCGTTCAAGGCGGACGGGGTCGCAATTTTGGCGGGCTCGCACGTATCGCAATTTGGTGTGGTGCCGAGCGCAAACTTGCTAAATGCAATCGCTGAGGATGCGCGCGACACAGGCGAAAAGTTCACGGCATTGGACACTCTCTCAGACCGTTTTCCCGATTTGATGCACGAAGCCAATGGCGTAGCCGGATGCCTAACTGCACCGTTTCTCGAAGATCGCGCTGTGTGCATTTTTCGCAAGGCACTGGATCAGGGCATCTTGTGGGCAGGCGCGCCAGAAAAGAAACTTGAAGATGTTTCAGGTCAGTTTCGTTTACAGCCGCGCGGGTCATTTGCTGTTTATCTGGAGACGGTTAAAGGCCGGAGCGCTCCTTGGGAGGCTACTGAACGGGCGTTTGTCGCCAAGCTATGGGGGCTTTTGATTTCTATTGATCGCCAGTCGCTCATTCGGTCGATCAATCGTCAACAGGTCTTGATGATTGATGAGCTTAATCATCGGGTTAGGAATATCCTATCTTTAGTCCGGTCCGTATCTCGGCAGGCCCGCAGTCATTACGGATCGCTGGAAAGCTATTCCGCAGCGATTGAAGCCAGAATTCTTGCGCTGGCCGCAGCTCATGAGATTGGATTAGGTGCTTCGGTTGCTGCGATTTCAATGAGGCGGATCATCGCGATAGAAGCTTCGCCCTATGAAGATGAAGTGCATAATCGTGTCTTGGTCCATGGAGCGGACCCAGCTATCAGCGCCGAAACCGGCCCTATCTTTGCCCTCACCATCCATGAATTGATGACCAATTCGGCCAAATACGGTGCGCTGTCCTGTGAGGCCGGGCGCGTTGATATCTCAATCGCGCAGACCCAAGCGGGTGTGGCATTGGATTGGAAGGAAAGTGGCGGTCCGCCGGTGACGCCTCCTAAGGATGATGGGTTTGGAACGACGCTAATCTCAAAGGCTGTACCGTATGAATTGGGCGGTCATTGTGACATTTGGTTTGAGCCCGACGGAGTGCGTGTGAGCATGTTGCTGCCATCAGACATTCTGGATGTGCCGTCTGAGCTGCCCGAATTCGTGCAGGGGCCGGAGACGTCAGATGCGCTGGTTTCGACCAAGCTTCCCGAGGAGTTGATGGCAACCCGCGTGCTTGTTGTTGAAGACAACTTTATGGTCGCCACGGAGATGTCTTATCTGCTCGAAGATATAGGTTTTTCAAACGTCGAAACGGCTCCAAATGCTGCCGAGGCCGCCAAGAAAATGACCAAGCACGCGCCAAAACTAGCGATCTTGGACATCAATCTCGGTCATGGATCCACCAGCGCCGAGCTTGCCAGCACACTGACAGATCAGGGCGTAGCGATCGTTTTTGTAACCGGATACAGAGAGCGCGCGCGGCTTTCCAATGACTTGGCTCAATGGCCGGTTGTGCTCAAGCCCGTTACCAACCACGAGCTTTTGGCGGCAATCTTGCGGGTCTTGTGACGCCGAACGGGGACGTGTTTCTCTGCGGCGTAATGCGTTCACAGGGTTGGGTGTTTGGATTTGGTTTTACGAGGTTTTGGTTTGCCTGGGCGGTGGCCGGCCAGCAGTCGGTTCACAGCCTGTATGAAGGCAGCCTCCTCAAAAGGCTTTTTCAAGACATGATCTGCTCCAACCTGCTCTGCCACCCCCAAAGCGCTAGGTCCGCCCGGAATATCTGTGCCCCCAGAAATCGCCATGATTGGACAGTGAGTATGGCGTTTGGCGGCCTCATTTCCTTGCGGGTTCCTGATCTTACTGATCAGGCGCACGCCGCCGTCAGGCAAATAACCGGTCGTCGCCTTCACAAAAACATCGGTGATTATCAGATCAAAAAGATCATTTTCCAAAAAGACGAGTGCTTCGGTCGCCGATAATGATCGCTGCACGGTATGGTTGGCATCCTCCAAATACCCGATGATTTGCAGGGCTTGGGGTGTATTATCCTCCATCAAGAGAATTTTTGACATTTGCGATCCAGTGTCAGACAAAAATGGTCACACAAGCCGATAGCTAGGGCCTGTTATCTCATATCAAGGGTAACGGCATAATCCAAATAATTGCGTTTGGGCGTTTTGTGTGCTCGCCAATTTTAGAGTTCGGTATTTTTTGCGCCGGCGGGTCCGTTGCCTTTGTGAAGCAGATATAGGTTGCGCGAATAAACAACCACGCCAAAAGACTGACCCATGATGAAAACTGGATCCATGCGATAAATGGCATAAGCAAACAGCATCAGACCCCCTGCCAGCGAAAAATACCAAAATGCCACCGGCATCACAGAGGCACGGGCTTTTTCAGAGGCGATCCACTGGACCAAAAACCGGGCCGAGAACATCAACTGGGCGGCAAAGCCCACCGCAAGCCAGATAAGCTCGACCGTTGGCGTATTTGCAAAATAAGATGTGAGGCTCTCAAGCATCGGTGATGTCCTTAATGCCGGGATTTCGGCTGCGTCGGATCAACCAGCCAACACCGATCAGGTCGTAAATGCCGATCATGGCACGGCCAAAATTTGTGTATTTCGATTGGCCGGTCAGCCGGGGGCGGTCGTTAACGTTCATGTATGTGCAGGTGTAGTTATTGGCGGCAAAAAGTGCGGGCAGGTAGCGGTGCAGCCCAGAGAAAAACGGGAGGTGCACAAAGACTTCGCGGGAAAACACCTTGATGCCACATCCTGTATCGGGGCAGTCATCCCGCAGCACCGCGCGGCGGATCATATTGGCCGATTTTGAGGCCAGACGTTTAGAGAGCGTGTCCCGGCGTTTGGCGCGGACGCCGCCCACAAGATGGGGGCCATCGCTGAGGTCGAGCAGGGCGACCATAGCGGGAATGTTCTCCGGCACATTTTGCCCATCCCCATCCAAGGTGGCTATAACCGCGTTTCGGGCTGCAAGCACACCGGAGCGGAGTGCCGCGGATTGGCCTGCATTGGTCAGGTGGGTGATGACACGGACCTTTGGAGATTGGGCGGCTATTTCCAGAACCCTCTCACGGGTTTGATCTGTTGAGCAATCATCCGCCACGATGATCTCGCCGAGCATATCTTCAGGGATCACCTTTAGCGTCTCTGTCACCAAAGGGCCGATATTGCCCTCTTCGTTGAAGGCTGGAATGACGATAGAAATCTGCATTTGATGCTGTGGTCCCGCTTCGCTTATTGCTCCTCTTATTGTAAACGCTTGAGCAGGTCGAGAGACGCATAACCGTCCGGGGTCAGGCCCTTTGATTTTTGGAACGCCCGAATGGCCGCGATTGTGTTTGGCCCTATCACCCCGTCGACGCCGCCCGTGCTAAACCCGTTTGCGGACAAGCGGGACTGAAGCTGGCGAGATTCGCTGCGCGTCAGGGCGCGGTCGCCCCTTGGCCAACTGGCCTTGAAGGATCCTGAGCCAAAGATACGGTCACCCAGATGGCCCACCGCCAGTGCGTAGCTGTTGGCATTATTGTAGCGCTTTATAACGAAGAAATTTTTGAAGACGATAAATGCAGGACCGCGCGCGCCTGCCGGGATCCAAAGGCCCGCATCGCCGTAATTTGGAACGGCCTTCCCATCTGTGCCGCGAACACCTTTGTTGGTCCAATAGCTTATTGGCTTGCGAGGGCTGATGGTGGCCGAGGCAAAGTCGAAATTCGCAGGAAGCTGAACTTCAAGTCCCCAAGGCTGACCTTTTTGCCAGCCGTGAACACGCAGGTAATTGGCGGCAGAAGCAAGACCGTCAGTGGGATCAGTAGACCAGATATCGCGTTTTCCGTTGCGGGTGAAATCTTGGGCGTAGGCGAGATAGGAGGAGGGCATGAACTGGGTATGACCCATGGCACCGGCCCAGGAGCCCTCCATCTGCTGTGGTGTGATGTCACCCGATTGGATGATCGACAGTGCTTTTATAAGTTCCTTTTCCGCCCAGTTCCGGCGGCGCCCATCATAGGCCAGCGTTGCCAGAGCCTCGATCACGTTGATGCCGCCCATAAAGCCACCAAAGTTCGTTTCGACGCCCCAGATGGCCATGATTGCGCGGGCATCGACGCCGTAGGTTTGCTCGATCCGTGTAAGCGTGCGACCGAGGCTACGTGCCTTTTCACGGCCGTTAGAGACCCGTTTGTCCGACACAGCGCTATCGAGATATTCCCAAACGGTCTTGGTGAATTCGGATTGTTTGCCGTCCAATTCGCGGACGCGGGCGTTCACCGACACCCCGGCAAAGGCCGCATCAAAGGTGCGTGATGAGATGCCGGAGTTGAGAGCACGGCGGCGGAAGGTGCCTTTCCAGCGTTCAAAACCCTGTGTCGATTGCGCCAGCACAATTGGTTCGGGCTGCGCGGTGCTTTGACCGGCTACTGTTGTCGAAATACATCCAAAAACTGCAAGAAAAATCGCAAAAACTGCGCGTTTCATATGCCTGACCGCCTCTATAACTACTGCGCATTTCTTTGTTTTTTATAAATCATAGCGCGAAAATTGGAGGCGGGAAAGGTATTCTGGCTCTGCCTGCGATCACGATTTGGCGGGGTTATTAATGCGTTCGATGGCGTCGCGCAGCATCGCAACCCGCTTTGGGCGAAAGCTCTCTGTAGTTGTGACGAGGCTTTGGATGCGATCCAGGCGGAACAGGCGGTCGGCTTGTCGCAAGCAGCACCAAGCCAGCAGTACTAAAGTCTCATCAAAGAAAATAATCGATAGCGGATAGACCCGGCGCATGGTGGCTGCTCCGTGTTGATCCGTATAAGCGATGTCGAGCGCGATCTCATCCCAAGCCGCAGTACGTATTTGTGCAGGATCTACCCTAATTTCCGGGCGGTTATGGAAACGTTTTGCGTAAAGAACAGCGTGTTCTAACCGGGATTTGAGACGATCAGGTAGGGTTGCACGAAGCTTTGCCAGCGCACTCTCAGCGGCTTGTGCCAGTTCAGGGTCGGCGATTTCGCGGACTTCGCGCAGCCCCAGAACCAGTGCTTCAATTTCCGCATGGGAAAACATTTGAGGCGGCAATGCGGGATCTTCGGTCAAGGTGTAGCCAAAGCCCGCTTCACCGTCGATCACTGCGCCAGCAGAGCGCAAGGCATCAATGTCGCGGTAAATAGTCCGTTCCGATACACTCATCGCAAGGGCAAGTGATTGTGCTGTGACCGGCGGACGGTGCAGCCGCAGTTCATGGAGAAGTTTGATAAGGCGTGTAGCTTTTGACATCTTATCAGTATGCTACCGGGTGCTGACAAAAAATGACAGTAAGGCGCGTTAAGGTGTGGAAATGTCATCCAGAGGAGTGCTGATACATGACCGAGTTTCAGGACGAAAAGATTAAGGCTGCGTTCTTGAACTTTGACCGTGCGGCTCGAAGCAGCCTGCTGGCAGCTCGTCATCTAATACTGTCGATGACGGATAAGCTGGACCGAGTTTTATCAATCGAGGAAAGTTTAAAATGGGGCCAGCCGAGCTATGCTCCGGTGCCCAAAACAGGTACGCCAATCCGACTTGGTGTAACCAAAACCGGCGCGCCGACAATGTTTGTGCACTGCCAGACGACTTTGGTTTCGGACTTGGAGGCGGACAATGCCCACGGGCTGAAAACCATCGATAACCGCGCGGTGTTATTGCCAAGCGGTGACCTAGCCGATCACCCGGGCCTGTCAAATTTTGTCAGATCGGCTTTCACCTATCATTTGAAGTAGCTCTGACAGGGCCTAGCCTTTTGTTTTGGAGCGGGACTTTTTGCTGCGCTTCAGGCTCCGCTTCTTATGAGACCCTCTTTTTTGCGACCCCGACCCTTGCGGGAGTTTTTTACCTTCCGCAGATAAAAGCTCGAACACCAAACCACCGGTGATTGGGGTGGCCTCCGCCAAACGGATGGTGACTTTCATACCTAGCCCAAGAACCCGTCTGCTGTCTGAGCCGGTGAGCGTTTGGCGGTCCTCGTCATAGCGATAATACTCGCGGCCAAGCGAAGAGGCAGGGATCAGGCCGTCCGCCCCGGTCTCATCAAGGCGAACAAAAAGGCCAAAGCGGGCGACACCGGAAATTGAGCCGTCGAATTCATTGCCCACACGGTCGGAAAGATACGCGGATAGATAGCGGTCGTTGGTATCGCGCTCAGCGATCATCGAGCGTCGTTCGGTCTCGGAGATATGCGCGCCGGTTTCGTCAAGGCTCTTTTCTTCGTCAGGGGTGATCCCGTCTTTGCCAAAACCGAGACCGGCGATAAGGGCACGGTGGACGATCAAGTCTGCATAGCGGCGGATCGGAGAGGTGAAATGGGCGTAGCGTGCAAGTGACAGGCCAAAATGGCCGTGATTATGCGGGCCATAATAGGCCTGTTTCATTGAACGCAGGACGGAAATATTGACCGCCTCCTGATGGTCGGTCCCGATGGCGGCATCCAAAAGGCTGTTAAGGTGCCATGTTTTCAGAACTTGCCCTTTGGCGAGCGTGATCCCAACCGATTGGGCGGTTTCCCGCAGGCCCTCCAGCTTTTCGTCGCTTGGTTCTTCATGGACGCGGTAGAGGAACTGGCGTTGTTTTGCCTCAAGGGTTTCGGCCGCACAAACATTTGCAAGGATCATGCACTCTTCGACGATCTTATGGGCGTCAAAACGTTCGCGAAATCTAACCGAAAGCACCTTACCTTCATCTGACAGGATAATTTTTCGCTCGGGCAAATCCAGATTAAGGGGGCGCCGTCTGGCCCGTTCCTGTTTCAGCGCATCATAGGCAGCCCATAGCGGCCTAATGACCGTCTCCATCAATGGATCCGTTTGGCCGTCCGGCTTTCCGTCAGCACCGTCTTGTGCCTGCTCGTAACTGAGTGACGCGGCCGACCGCATCAAAGCGCGGGTGAAGCGATGGGCGAGCTTCTTGCCCGTCTTATCAAGCTTAATCTCAAGCGCCATACACGGGCGATCAACCCCTTCATGGAGCGAACACAGATCACCTGATAATTCATCAGGGAGCATCGGGACCACGCGATCCGGAAAATAAGAAGAGTTGCCCCGTTTGCGTGCCTCGCGGTCCAATTCTGAGCCTGGGGTCACGTAGTGGGCGACATCCGCAATTGCGACCCAAAGGATGTGACCGTCTTTGTTTTTGGGATCACTGTCCGGCATCGCAGCGATAGCGTCATCATGGTCGCGGGCATCGTGCGGGTCTATCGTGACCAGCGGCAAATGGCGAAGATCCTCGCGTTTGCCAAGGCCGACCGGTTTGGCATTTGCGGCTTTCGCGATGACGTCATCGGGGAAAGCGTCTGGGATGCCATGCTCATGAATGGCAATGAGTGATATGGATTTTGGGGCCAGCGGGTCGCCCAGCCGTTCGACAACACGGGCCTGTGGCAACCCCATCTTACGCGCGCCTTTGCGCTGAATTTCGACCAGTTCGCCATCTTTGGCCCCGTTTGTATCGTCCGCATGGACAACCCATTCTCGATCGTTCTTTTTGTCGATAGGGACGATGCGCCCACCTTGAGATGCCTCGCGAAAAATGCCCAATGCGCGTTCTTGATTGCCGCTGCTAAGTTTGCGGATCAGCCGCGCCTCATATGGCGGGTCCGCTTTAACGGGGGTGAGTTTGGCAAGAATGCTGTCGCCCTTTGCCAAGGCCGGCCCACCTTTGCGCGGTACATAGAGCGCTTTTGGGGTAGGTGTGCCCTCTTCCCATTTGGCAGGTTCGGCAATGAGGTCCCCATCTCCATTCGGGCCGATTATGTTGAGCACGGTAACTGGTGGCAGCGTTCCGGGTTTACGAAACGCTTTGCGTTCGCGGGTGATCTCGCCGGTTTGTTGAAGTTCCCGCAGCAGGGACTTCAACTCTATGCGGGCGGCTCCCTTGATCCCAAAGGCCTTGCCGATCTCGCGTTTCCCCGATTTCCCTGGGTTTTCGCGGATCCAGTCGAGTATATCTTGTTTGCTTGGAAAATCTTTCATGGCCTCGCCCTAACATGACCACGGGGCCGGGTCATTGGGAAAAACTTCACGCCACTCTTATCCCAATCGTGAGTTCAGGCAAAAGAGATCACAGCCGTCACGATGGCTAGGATGAGTAATCCACGTGCTGCAAGTCCCAATCTTCGGATGCGGCGTGGATTTGGCGGCGTTCCGGTGCGTGCGCTGCGCGCAGCCATGAGGTTCATCCATGTGGAGATGCCCAAGATGAGCGTGGCCGCGACAAGTTTTACTGCAAACCAAATACCAAGATCGGTACCCGAATACCTAAGGCTATACATAGACAATCCGGTGATCCAAAGCAGGACAATTGCGATCAACCCGCCAATCCCGATTATGCGGAGGGTGAGGGCCAAAGCGGGCGGTGGCGGTCCATTGTGTTTGGTTCGTTTGAGAACCCGCGCCGCGACCGCGGGTGCGACGGATCCCGCGCCACCCAGCAAAAGTGCCAGAAGATGAACAATCTTAAGAGTTATAAACACTGACGCCCCCTAATTTTTGGAATAGGCAGAGAACATAGAACGGCCGGGGTCAACCGCTTTCGGTCAATATAGCGTTTTAGCCTGTCGCTTGGGCAACTCGGCGTCATAACTTTTGGCGTCAAATTCGGTATAGACAGATTTGGTCAGATCGCCTGCTGTCGGCAAATTGCCACGTGTCACCTGAGTTTCGGAGTGCCATATGCCGGAACGGATAATGGCCCGCGCGCATTGAAAATAGAGTTCCTGGATGGTGACGCGAATGACTGTCACCGGAGCCTTGCCTTCATGGGTAAGCTTGGAGATCAAATCCGGGTCTGTAGTAAGTTCTGCCGTGCCGTTGATACGAATGCACTCATTGACACCTGGGATCAGGAAAAGAAGAGCGCAGCGCGGGTCTTCGACGAGATTTTTTAGCGTGTCTAAGCGGTTGTTTCCACGCCGATCTGGAATGGCGATGGTTTTGTCGTCCAATATCATCACCGCTTGGGTCTTGTCGCCGCGCGGCGAGCAGTCAAGACCGTCTGCGCCAACGGTGGCAAAGGTGAAAAATGGCGATGCCTCTATCATCTGCCGGTAGGCCGGTGTCATCCGGTCAGATACTTTCTTTATGGTGGCATCAGATGGTGCATCATAAAGGGCGCCAAGTTGCTCCAATGTCGTGACTACATGTTCAGTCATCGATGACGTCAAGATCGGCCTCCTCTTTCTTCGAGGACTTCTTTGCAGCAGTCTTTTTGGCGGCTGGCTTCTTTTTCGCAGCGGCCTTCTTCTTTGGAGCAGCCTTTTTCTTTTTACCCTTGGTTGCGGCTTTTGCCTCGATCAGCTCAAGCGCCAGCTCCATCGTAACGTCCGCGGGCTCAGTGCCTTTGGGGAGAGTGGCGTTGATCTTCTCCCACTTCACATAAGGTCCGTAGCGACCGTCCATGACGTTGATCGGCCCACCTTCATCGGGATGTTCCCCAAGTTCCTTCAGCGGTGGTTGCGCTGGCCCGCGTCCGGTCTTTGCTGCCTTTTGCGCAATCAGTTCCACGGCTCGGTTCATGCCCAATGTGAAAACTTCCTCCACATCGGGAAGATTGGCGTAGATGCGGGCAGCTTTCTTTTGGCCCTCTTCAAGGGGGCGCTCATGCATCACGTAAGGACCGTAGCGGCCGATGGCGGTTTCCACCCGTCCGCCATCTGGATGGTCGCCCAAATAGCGCGGCAAGGACAGCAGTTCCAGCGCTTGGGCGAGGTCCACGAGGCTCAGGTCACGCCCCTTGGGGATGGAGGCCCGCTTGGGTTTGATTGTCTTGTCTTCGGGGTCTTGCTCGCCCAATTGCACAAACGGGCCGAAGCGTCCGGTGCGCAACGTTACATCAACTCCGTTGTCGTCTTGGCCAAGGAACTTTCCGTCGGGACCCGCGATATCGCCGCCTTCCATTTCGCCAGATAGTGGTCGAGTGTAGCGGCATTCGGGATAGTTCGCGCATCCGATAAACGCACCACCTGCACGGGATGTGCGCATGGAAAGCCTGCCGTTTCCACAGTTCTTGCAGATGCGCGGGTCAGATCCGTCCTCATTGGGCGGAAAGATGTGCGGGGCCAAAACATCGTTGATCTTTTCCAACACTTCGGTGATGCGCAGATCGGCGGTTTCTCCGATTGCTGCCGAAAAATCCTTCCAAAACCGAGACATGACATTGAGCCATTCCGCGTCTCCGGCTGATACTTCATCGAGTTCTTCTTCGAGCTTCGCGGTGAAGTCGTATCCAACCCATTTGCGGAAGTAATTTTCGAGAAACGCGATAACCAGACGGCCTTTGTCTTCAGGGATCAGTCGATTTTGCTCCTTTCGAACATAGTCGCGTTCCTGAATTACCGAAACGATCGAGGCGTATGTAGAGGGCCGGCCAATGCCGAGCTCTTCCATGCGCTTGACCAGAGTGGCTTCTGTGTAGCGTGGCGGTGGTTGGGTGAAATGCTGGTCGGGCGTGACGGATTTCTTGGCGGCTGGCTCACCTTGGGTGATTTGTGGAAGGCGAGTGCCATCCTCATCGTCGACCACGTCGTCACGGCCTTCTTCATAGACCTTCAAAAAGCCGTCAAAGGTGACGACTTGTCCTGTCGCGCGCAAGGTTATTTGTGCATCAGCAGAGGTTACATCAACTGTGGTGCGTTCAAATTTGGCCGCCTCCATCTGTGAGGCCAAGGTCCGCTTCCAGATCAGATCGTAGAGCTTTTTCTGGTCTGCTTCGAGTTTTCCCACGTCCTCGGCAGATTTGGACATATCAGTTGGGCGGATACATTCATGCGCCTCTTGGGCGTTTTTAGCTTTGTTTTTGTAGATGCGCGGGGAGCCGGGCACATAGCTTTCGCCATAGCGCGATTTAATCGCGTCGCGGGCGGCTGTGATCGCCTCAGGCGCCATATCGATGCCATCGGTCCGCATGTAGGTAATGTGACCTGCCTCATATAATCGCTGGGCCGTAGACATGGTTTGCCGCGCACCAAAGCCGAATTTGCGCGACGCCTCTTGTTGAAGAGTTGATGTCATGAAGGGGGCTGAGGGGTTGCGGGTTGCGGGCTTTGCCTCGACCGAGCCGATTGTCAGATCGCGCGAATTGATGGCCTGAACGGCAAGTTCGGCAGCCTCGGCGGTTGCAATGTCGAATTTGTCGAGCTTATTGCCGCCCAGCACTGTAAGACGTGCTTGGAAGTCTTGCCCGCGAGGTGTGGTGAGCAGTGCTTTTACGCTCCAATATTCACGGGGACGGAAGGCCTCGACCTCCATCTCCCGCTCAACAATAAGTCTCAGAGCAACAGACTGAACCCGGCCTGCGGATTTTGCGCCAGGAAGTTTACGCCAAAGCACCGGCGAAAGGTTGAAACCCACTAGGTAGTCCAAAGCCCGGCGTGCCAAATAGGCTTCGACCAGGGGCATGTCGATGGCCCGCGGATTTTTCATTGCATCAGTTACGGCGGTTTTTGTGATCGCGTTAAAAACCACCCGCTCGACATGGGTATCTTTTTTGATCGCTTTGCGTTTGCGCAGTGCTTCCTCAAGATGCCAACTGATCGCCTCGCCCTCGCGGTCCGGGTCAGTTGCGAGGATCAGTGTTTGGTCGCCTTTTAGCGCGTCAGCGATCGCTGAGACATGCTTCTTGGAGGTTGTCGCCACCTCCCATTTCATTGCAAAATTGTCATCTGGATCAACGGACCCATCCTTTGGGGGCAAGTCGCGGACGTGCCCATAGGAGGCCAAAACCACATAGTCCTTTCCAAGATATTTGTTTATTGTCTTGGCCTTAGCAGGGGACTCGACGACGACAACGGGCATAATTTGCTCTCGATTCACTATGGACTGCGGAGGTCGGAAGATGTGGTGCCTCTGCGCGCATTGTCAACTGCTGGAGTGGTTCGCGTCAATATTTGTAGCTTCATTGTGGTCGTAAGACCGGTCAGGCGACGGACCGAGCAACAAGTCCACCGGGCTGACGATCGATTTGTCCCGTTACGTCAAGTTCCGCCAACATCGACATGATTTGTGTGGCTGGAACACCGAGCTTCCGGATCAATTCGTCTTCGGTTATCGGGACCGGGCTCAAGAGGTTTAGGATACTGTCGGGCAGGTTGCTTGCCGGTTGCGTCTGCGCGGTGGGCGCGAGCGTGTTGTCCGAAGACGGCGGGTTCGCGGTCTGCTCCGCGACATTGCGATGATGGTGCCCAGATATCGCGTCATGGATGTCGTCCGCATCGCGCACCAAAAGGGCGCCCTCACGGATCAACAAGTTGCATCCGCTGGCGCGAGGATCCAGGGGGCTACCGGGCACGGCCATCACCTCCCGTCCTTGATCCAAAGCGTTTTTGGCGGTGATGAGTGAGCCGGAACGTGCAGCCCCCTCCACAACCACAACCGCTTGGGCAAGCCCTGATATGATCCGGTTCCGGCGTGGGAAGTGCTTTGCTTGGGGCGGAAGGCCAATAGGCATTTCGGAAAGCCGAAGGCCGTGTTCGGCGACTTTCAATGTCAGCTCTGCGTTCTCTGTGGGATATATGACGTCAATGCCCCCTGCTTGGACCGCGACGGTGCCGGTGTCGAGGCTGGCCTCGTGGGCGGCCTTGTCGATGCCGCGCGCCAAGCCGGAGACAACGACGTAACCCATTTCACCCAAATCATGAGCGAGTTTTGTGGTCATGCGTTTACCGACGGCGGAGGCGTTTCGCGCCCCGACAAGCGCTACCATGGGGCGTTTAAGAAGCTCGGGATTGCCGAGCGCCCAAAGTGCCGGGGGGGGGTCGGGCAGATCCAACAGTTGATTTGGATAGTCTTTTGTTCCGAGAAAGATCAAACGAGCGCCGAGTGCTTTGGCACGTCTGACCTCGTCACGGACGGTCTCGACGGATGTTTGGCGGTATTTGGAAACGCCGGCATTAGTCGCAATATCCGGCAGGGCGGCAAGCGCTTTGCCGGCTGTGCCAAATTGCCGTAACAGGCGCAGGAAGGTCACTGGGCCAACTCTATCGGACCTGATCAAGCGTAGCCAATCGAGTGCATCTGCTTGGCTGATCGGGATCGCGGTTTGTGGAATGCAGTCGGGGGTGTGTGCCATCCGAGCTGAATAGGGTGGGCAAAGTTAAGAGGGAGTAAAATCCTGATCTGAATCGTCTTCGATTTCTACGAGGTCTGGTTCGGATGTATCGGCATCTGCCTCTAATTCGACCTCTTCTTCTAGGCACTCTTCGTCTGAGAGTGCTTTTTTGAGAGGATTGCTGTCACCAGTTTTTTCAACAGTTGAAAGGCCCTTTGGGCCGTGGCCCGTGACGGTGGCGAATTTTTGGTGTAGCGGGTCGGTTGACTGGCTCAATCCATACATGTTTGGTGCTGTGATTGCTCCGTCAGCCATCAGTTGCGCATAGAGTTTGGCACTATGTGAGGGATCAATATGCAAAAGTCGGGTTAACATGTCCGGCGAACATTTATTGTGCACTCGGGTCACGAAATTAGCCCAGATATACATGGAATCCTTGGCCAATTCAGCGGCTGGAACTGCTGCGCCAAGAGCTTTGATCGGAAGCGCCGGAGTAAGGCTCGCGGCGGCCAGACCTTTAGTGAATTCTCGTCTGTTCATAAGTGGTATATAGGGCTTGGAGCGGCCAGTTGCGAGCCATTCGCAGGGGAATTTGAGTTGATTTTTCCCCTAGTTGATGCCTGCACGGTTCATGCCGTAGTAGGCCTTTGTGGCATATGTTGCGTTGCCATTTGAGTATTTGAGGAAAGTCGAATGAGCCCGAGGATGGGAGCTCCCGGAGAACCGGGAGCTGTTGGTTATTCGGGTATCACCCGTGGTTGCTTGGAGATCAGGTCTGGCTTCCGCCGATGGTCAGACCGCCGATCATGAGCGTTGGCAAGCCCACACCCACTGGCACCCACTGGCCTTGTTTGCCGCAATTGCCCATCCCGGGGTCGAGCTGCATGTCATTGCCGATCGCCTTGATGTGTTGGAGCGATGTGGCGCCGTCACCGATCAGGGTTGCCCCTTTGATTGGAGCGCCGACTTTGCCGTTTTTGACCTTATAGGCCTCAGTGCAGCTAAAGACGTATTTGCCGTTTGTGATATCAACTTGTCCGCCGCCAAAGCCCACGGCCCATATGCCGTCTTTGAGATCTTTGACGATGCTTTCTGGGTCTGCGTTGCCGCCCAGCATAAAGGTGTTTGTCATCCGGGGCATGGGTGCATGGGCGTAACTTTCACGGCGGCCGTTGCCCGTGGCCTCGACCCCCATCAAACGCGCGTTTTGGCGGTCCTGCATGTAGCCAACCAATATGCCGTCTTCGATCAATATGTTGCGCTGTGAGGCCATGCCTTCGTCGTCAATGGTGATTGAGCCGCGCCTGTCGGGTATTGTGCCATCGTCAATGACAGTGACGCCTTTTGCCGCGACCCGTTCGCCCATCAGGCCTGCAAATGCAGAGGTTTTCTTGCGGTTGAAGTCGCCCTCAAGGCCGTGGCCAACAGCCTCGTGTAGAAGGATGCCGGGCCATCCGGGGCCCAGAACCACGTCCATTACACCTGCGGGGGCGTCTTCGGCAGAGAGATTAACCAGCGCCACGCGAAGCGCCTCTTTCGCGACGCTTTGCCAATGATCTTTTTCCATGAGCGGCAGCAGGGAATGACGACCGCCACCACCGGCATGGCCACTTTCGCGGCGTCCGTTTTCTTCTACAATGACGGAGATATTTAGCCGCGTAAGTGGGCGGGCATCACCACGGCGCAAGCCATCGGGGCGCAGTATCTCGATTTCTTGGAAGCTGGCAGTCATGGAGACGGAAACTTGTACCACCCGTTTGTCTAAGGCGCGGGCAAATGTGTCGATCTCGGCCAAGAGGTCGACTTTACCCTCGAAGGGCGCGTCCGCGAATGGGTCGGCGTCGGTGTAAAACCTTTGGTTCGTGGCCGGAGCGGCATCTGCCAAAGTGCCGCCTCCAGAACCCACGGCAAGGCGGGCGGTTTCTGCCGCGCGTTTGAGCGCGGCTTCGGTCAGCTGTGTGGAATGGGCATAGCCTGCTGTTTCGCCTTTGACCGCGCGCAGGCCAAAACCTTCGGAAGCGTCGTAGCTCGCTGTTTTTACGCGCCCATCATCAAACAGCAAGGCCTCGGAGCGGCGGCGCTCAAGAAAAAGTTCGCCATCATCTGCGCCATTCGTGGCTGACTTAAGGATTTTGAGCGCGGCCGCCTCATCCAAATCGGTGTCAAACGGGCGGAAGCGCGAGTTTTCGGCATTCATAGGGCGGTCTCTCTTGACTTGTTTTGCGGTCGGTCCAGATAGGGTAGAGCGGCTGAATGCCGCGCATAGTGTGACTTGTTTCTTAACCTTTAACATGGTTATAGAACGGGCAAACGCAACAGCGCTTTAACCAATTAGTGCAGTTCATGACTTACGTTGCAAAACTGAAGAGCAAATTACGGGAATATCGATCATGCGCATGAAACTTGTTTTGGGTATGTTGGCAGCGGCTCTTGCGGCTGTGTCCGCTAAGGCGCAGGACAATATTCAGGGGTTGGAAACCGTCGGAATACCAATTCAGGATGGGTTGAATTTCCAACCCGCCGTGACGGAGCTAATGCATGACATCGTTTGGTTCGATAACTTCATGCTGGTATACATCACGGTGATTGTGGTTTTGGTCGTGGCGCTAATGGGCTTTGTTTTTGTAAGATTCAATGCAAAGGCCAACCCGACACCAGCCACGTTTACACACAATACGCCCCTTGAGATAACATGGATTGTGATTCCGGCATTGAGTCTGGTGGTCATCGCCCTCTTTTTGTCACTCCCAGTATTGTTTAAGCAGCTCGATATTCCTGAGGCGGATGTGCGCATCAAGGCGACGGGCAACCAGTGGTATTGGACTTACGAGTATCAAGACAACGAGTTTGAGTTCGATTCGCTGATGCTGGCCAAAGAAGAGCTGGCCGAATACGGTTATGCCGATGACGAATACCTTTTGGCTACAGATACAGCCGTAGTTATCCCCGTCGGTGCAACGATCGTTATGCAGATTACAGGGTCAGATGTTATCCACGCTTGGAAAATTCCGGCATTTGGTGTTCATCAGGATGCAGTGCCCGGTCGTTTGGCTGAGATCTGGTTCGAAGCTGATCGCGAAGGCGTCTATTTTGGTCAGTGCTCGGAGTTATGTGGAAAAGATCATTCCTACATGCCGATCACTGTGAAGGTTGTCAGTCAGGATGTGTACGACGACTGGCTCGTCGGCGCAGTTGAGGAGTTTGCGGGCGATCCGTCAACTTTACCAGCGCGCATTCAAGTGGCTGCGGCTGAGTAAGCGGCGCTTATGACCGATATTGGAATAGACCAAGCGGAGCCGTATGAGGCGCAAATCGGCGACTATTTCGAGCTGCTAAAGCCCGGTGTCATGCGTCTGGTGGTGTTTACGGCCTTCGTAGGCATGATGGTCGCGCCAGTTGCGGTTCATCCGGTCATCGGATTTGCGTGCCTTTTGTTTGTGGCGATTGGCGCCGGTGCCTCCGGCGCTTTGAACATGTGGTGGGACGCGGATATAGATCGCATCATGAAGCGGACGGTGGGACGGCCAATTCCTTCAGGGCGGGTCTCGCCCGAGGTTGCACTGCAGCTCGGGCTTTGGTTGTCCGTGGTATCCGTGGCGATGTTGGGCCTGTTTGGCAACTACTTGGCCGCGGGGCTGCTGGCCTTCACCATCTTTTTCTACGCTGTGGTATATTCCATGTGGCTCAAGCGCCTGACGCCCCAAAACATCGTGATCGGCGGGGCTGCGGGTGCGTTCCCACCGATGATCGGTTGGGCGATAGCAACCGGCGGCGTGTCCCTTGAAAGCGTACTGATGTTCGCGCTTATTTTCATGTGGACCCCCCCACATTTTTGGGCGTTGAGTTTGTTCATGAACGAGGATTATACTCGCGCTGGCGTCCCGATGATGACGGTCGCACGCGGGCGTCCTTACACCCGGAAACTGATCTTGGCCTATGCTCTGTTGTTGGCGCCAGTTGCTTTGGCTCTGGCTTTCACATCAATCGGCGGTTGGGTCTATTTCACAACCGCGGTGGTCATGAATGTGGTTTTTGTTTGGGGCGCGTTTCAAATATCACGAACAGCCGAAGCGAACGCTGAGGCTGAAAAGTACAAATATGAGAAGAAGTATTTTGTCTATTCGATCTTCTATCTATTTGCTCATTTTCTAGCTCTTTTGGTTGATGCGCTACTCGACGCTGTCGAGTTGGCCCCTGCCTTTCCCGTAATGTTCTGAGGTGACACATGGCACTTGGACGCGAAGACCACGAACTCCATAAACGACGCAAGAACGGCAATCTTTGGATTGGCGGTATTTTGGGTGGCTTCGTTTTATTGGTATTCACGGTCACTGTTGTGAAGCTGTCCAGTGGACAGATGATCGAAGGATTTGATCATGCGGTTCGCCCGTCGATCACGGTGAATGACAAATGAGCGGTAATGCGGACAATCGCGTGGCTTTTAAGCTGCTTGGCCTTGTGGCTGTTATGCTGTCACTGTCATTTGCGTCCATTCCACTCTACGACTGGTTTTGTCGGGTGACCGGTTATGGCGGCACCCCTTTGGAGGCGGATGCGGGCTCGGATGTGATCTTGGATAAGACGATCAAGGTCCGGTTTGATGCCAATGTCGAGCGTGACATGGAGTGGGAGTTCAAACCTCTCCAGCGCGAGGTAGAGTTGAAAATCGGTGAGACTGGCCTCGCGTTTTACGAGGCCTACAATCCCACCGATCGGCCGATAGCGGGTTCGGCGAGCTTCAATGTGACGCCCTATTCGGCAGGTGAGTTTTTTATCAAAATCGACTGCTTTTGCTTCGAGGAGCAGATTTTGGAACCTGGCCAGCGTGTAGACATGCCGGTAACGTATTTTGTTGATCCGGATATCGTGAATGCGGTGGAGGCATCTTATGTCAAAACGATCACTCTTTCTTACACTTTTTATGAGATAGACCTGACAGAGACGGACGTGACACTTGCACCCGTCTTATCCGATGGGGTAAGCGACATTAACTAAGCCGTGAAATGCGGTAATGCGATAAGGACGACCAGCAGATGGCCCATGAGAAGAACCACGACTATCACATTCTGAACCCCAGCATTTGGCCGTTCATGGGTGCAGTTTCGGCGTTTGTGCTCCTGTTCGGGAGCGTACTGTTCTTTCATGACAGCGGCCCATGGGTCATGTTGGTGGGTTTCGCTCTGACCTTCTACACTATGTATTCATGGTGGGCGGATGTGATCGATGAGGCGCATCAAGGCGATCACACACCGGTCGTGTCGATTGGTCTACGCTATGGATTCATCATGTTTATCATGTCAGAGATCATGTTTTTCGTGGCTTGGTTCTGGAACTTCTTCAAGCACGCCATGTACCCGATGGGTCCGCAATCTCCTGCTATTGATGGCGTGTGGCCACCTGTGGGTATCGAGACATTCGATCCGTGGCATTTGCCGCTGATTAACACGTTGATTTTGCTCTGTTCTGGTTGTTTCGCCACATGGGCTCATCATGCTTTGGTTCACGGAAACAACCGCCAAGAGATGAAATGGGGCCTTTGGGGCGCTATCCTTCTGGGTGTTTTCTTCTCGATTTTACAGGCTTACGAATACAGCCACGCGGCGTTTGGTTTCTCTGGCAACGTCTACGGCGGGACGTTCTACATGGCGACCGGTTTCCACGGTGTCCATGTTATCATCGGAACAATCTTCCTCGCAGTGTGTTTGGTGCGGACCTACAAGGGGCACTTCACGCCCAAGCACCATATTGGTTTTGAAGCCGCTGCCTGGTACTGGCACTTTGTAGATGTGGTATGGCTATTCTTGTTCTTTGCCATCTACGTCTGGGGTGCTTAAAGCTCATGCAAGCTGAACGACAAGTCATCGCGCGGGCCTCTGGTCCGCGTTTCCTTTTGGAGGTCGAGAGTGTGAGCGCGCGCGCCTACATTTTTCCGATTCTATTGGGTGTGATAGGTGCCGCTATCTTATGTGCGTTGGGCGTCTGGCAATTGCAACGGCTCGAATGGAAAGAGGCCAAGCTCGCGGAGATACAAGCACGGCTTACAACCGCAGATGTGGCGCTTCCTTTGTCGCCGACATTTGAGGTGGACAACTACCGCGGCGTCGAGGTTGGTGGTGAAATTTCCGGACCAGAGCTTCACGTACTGACGAGCCTTAAGCCTGACGGGCCCGGATTTCGCGTGATCCGAAGGATGGAAACTTTGGATGGCCGTAACATACTGGTGGATACCGGGTTTGTTCCTGAGGTGCACAAGAATTCTGAGCGGCTGCCCGGCGCCTTCCTTATCCAAGGTAATTTGATTTGGCCCGATGAAACAGACGGCTTCACCCCGGAACCCAATCTGGATCTAAATATATGGTTTGCGCGAGATGTGGAGAAGATGGCGGAGGCGTTGGAAACGGAACCGCTCATGGTATCTGCCCGGTCTTTGGTTCCGCAGATGAAGACCACACCTATGCCGGTTACGGTGAATATCGCCAATGATCATCTAGAATACGCGATTACGTGGTTTTCGTTGATGGGGGTCTGGATCATGATGACTCTGTTTCTGCTTTGGCGTATCAAGCGCGCGGACGCCTGATAGGATATTTCAATGCGGTATATTTCGACCCGAGGAAAAGCCCCGGCTTTGAGTTTTGAAGAAGCCATGCTTACAGGTTTGGCGCGCGATGGCGGATTGTATGTTCCGGAGACTTGGCCAGAACTCAGCCGGGCCGAGATCGCCGCATTCGCGGGCCTTAGCTATCAGGATGTCGCATTACGGGTGATGATGCCGTTTATGGGCGACACATTCACCCATGGCGAATTTCATGACATCATTGCGCGGGCATATGGGAGCTTCGCGCATCAAGCTATTTGTCCAATCTCTCAACTGAGCCACAATGATTTTCTGTTGGAGCTGTTTCACGGGCCGACATTGGCTTTCAAAGACGTAGCCATGCAGCTTATTGGGCAGATGTTCGAGGCAAGTCTAAAACGACGTGGCGAGCGTTTGACAATTGTGGGGGCTACTTCTGGAGATACGGGCTCGGCAGCCATAGAGGCATTTCGGGGATCACAGGCTGTAGATGTTTTTGTCATGTATCCCCATGGTCGGGTCTCTGAGGTGCAGCGTCGCCAGATGACGACACCTTCGGAGGCCAATGTGCATGCGCTGGCAGTGGATGGTGACTTTGATGATTGCCAGGCGCGGCTCAAGGACATGTTCAATGATTTTGATTTTCGCGATGGGGTGCGACTGGCCGGCGTGAATTCGATAAATTGGGCGCGGGTCATGGTTCAGGTCGTCTACTATTTCACCTCGGCGGTTGCTCTGGGCGCCCCGTACAGATCGGTATCGTTCACCGTGCCGACAGGAAATTTCGGCGATATCTTTGCGGGTTACGTGGCAAAGCGTATGGGCCTTCCGATTGAGCGGTTAGTTATTGCGACAAACCAAAACGATATTTTGCACAGGACTTTGCAGAACGGTGGCCACACCAAGGAAGGTGTGACGCCCTCGATTAGCCCGTCAATGGATATCCAGGTCTCTTCAAATTTTGAGCGGCTCTTGTTTGATCTTTACGACCGGCAAGGCACTGCTGTTGCCCAGGTTATGGATGATCTCAGTGCCAAAGGTACGTTTCAGTTGAGCCAGGGCGCATTGTCGAAACTTCACGACGAGTTCGATAGCGGCCGCGCCTCTGAGAGCGAGACATCCGCCTCCATTGCAGCCATAGTTAAGTACACCGGGCAGGTTTTGTGTCCGCATACGGCGGTCGGCGTGAAAGTGGCAGCAGACGCGCGCGGTGCTGTGGCGACGCCCATGGTGACGCTGGCAACGGCCCACGCGGCGAAGTTCCCTGATGCAGTGGAGGCCGCTTGCGGCGTCCGACCTGCGTTGCCGCCGCATATGGCGGATATGTATGATAGGCCTGAACGCATAACGCGGGTTGCCAATGATCTGGCTGCGATCGAAGCTGTGGTTCGCGAAAGGGTCCGCACATGAGCGTTCTCACACATCGGTTGGCTAATGGGTTCAGAATTGTCACCGAACATATGCCGGGGCTGAAATCTGCATCTATCGGGATTTGGGTTAAAGCCGGGTGCCGACATGAGCGTTTGGACCAAAACGGTATTGCGCATTTTCTGGAGCATATGGCGTTCAAGGGAACGACCACGCGGTCAGCACTGGACATTGCTGAGAGCCTTGAGAATGTCGGTGGTTATCTCAATGCCTATACCAGCCGGGAGATGACTGCCTATTATGCCCGCGTGCTGGAAGAAGATGTTCCTCTGGCGCTTGATGTGATTTCCGACATCGTGCTCAATCCAGTGTTTGATCCAACCGAGCTTGAGATCGAGCGTGGAGTGATTTTGCAAGAAATTGGTATGGTCAATGACACACCGGATGAGATTATTTTCGACTGGCTTCAGAATACAGCTTATCCCAACCAACCAATGGGAAGGCCCATTTTAGGGCCGGTGGAAAATGTGCAGCGGTTCTCCAGATCTGCATTTGAAGAATTCGTCGGCCATCATTATGCGCCGGGTGAGATGATCTTATCCGCAGCAGGTGCGGTTGATCACGATGCGATTGTTATGGCTGCCGAGGCCTTGTTTGGTGGGCTCTCTCAGGTGCGCAAAGGCTCGGCTGAGGCGTCTCACTTTGCAGGTGGTGAAGTGCGGGAAGTCCGTGATCTTGAGCAGGCGCATTTCGCGTTGGCCTTGCAGGGCCCGGCCTATTTGGATGACCATTTTCATACGGCGCAAATTCATGCACTGGTTTTGGGGGGCGGGTCTGCGTCGCGGTTGTTTCAAGAAGCGCGCGAGAAACGGGGTTTGTGCTATACGATCATGGCTCAGGCGGGCTCGTTTGAAGATAGCGGGATGTTGACGATTTATGCGGGCACGGGTGCCGATCAAATTGCTGAGTTGGCCAATGTGACGGTGGATGAGTTGAAGCGCGCTGCCGAGGACATGAGCCAAGTAGAATTGGATCGCGCGCGCGCGCAGATGAAAGCCGGACTGCTTATGGGCTTGGAAAGTCCATCATCACGCTGCGAGCGACTTGCGCGGGTTTTGGCGATTTGGGACCGTGTTCCAGGTGTTGAAGAAACGGTCGAGAAGATTGACGCGGTGGATCTGAACCGACTGCGTGAGTTTGCGGGTAGTATCACGCTAGGTGCGCCCGCTGTTGCGTTATACGGGCCAGTTGACGGCGCGCCTGACTATGATGAGGTGGCCCGGCGACTGGTTGCCTGATGCTATGATGCTGTTTCGCCCTAAGATATCAATTGAGACACCGCGCATGGTGCTGCGCCTGCCTGTCCATGGGGATTATTTGGACTGGTGCCGGGTACGCAAAGAGGGAGCGGAGTTTCTGTTAAAATGGGAACCTACGCGCAGTCGTGAATATTCCGGGCGTAAAGCATTTCGAAACCGGGTCTACTGGTCGGCGAGGTCAGCGGTTGAGGGTCGGGCGCTTCCGCTGTTTCTGATCGAGAAGCAAACCGGCGCTTTTATGGGGGCCATTACCCTAGACAACATTCGGCGCGGCCCTGCTCAGATGGCCAATTTGGGCTATTGGATTGGACCAAATTTTGCCCGCCAAGGATATATGAGCGAAGCTGTAAAAGCTCTGGTTGGTTATGGGTTCGAGACCTTGGATCTGAGCCGGGTGGAAGCTGCTTGTCTGCCCAAGAACGTAGCATCGCGCGGGCTTCTGGAGCGGTGCGGGTTCAAATATGAGGGTGTCGCCCAAAGTTATCTGCAAATTGGCGGGCGCTGGCGGACTCACGTTCTTTATGCCAACTTGCGTGGTGACAGGCGCGGGCGCACCGACGCAGAGTAAATCTCTTGGGCGTGGCATGCGGTTTGGAATGCGCGGGGAGATTTGCCGATGACGGTTCTTGTGACCGGAAGTGCGGGCCATCTAGGCGAGGCAATCATGCGCAGCCTTCGCGCGGCGGGACGCGATTGTCGTGGGATCGATGTCAAACCCTCGGCGTTTACAGATCACGTGGGATCCGTCTCTGACAGCAACTTGGTGCAGGCTTGCATGACTGGTGTAACTTCGGTGCTCCACACGGCAACGCTCCACAAGCCACATGTGGCCACTCATGGCTGGTTGGACTTCATCGATACAAATATTGCGGGCACAACGGTGCTTTTAGAAGCAGCTCACGCGGCCGGCGTCTCCGCCTTTGTGTTTACCTCGACCACTAGCACGTTTGGGCACGCGCTGCGACCCGGCCGGGTTGGTCCTGCTGTTTGGGTGGATGAGGATTTGGCGCC
>CAKZTM010000087.1 GCA_937920555.1 uncultured Paracoccaceae bacterium
GTGTCCTGCGTCACCATCCCGATTTGCCGTCGCAGCGCATCCTGAGAGATGTCCCGAATATCGCGGCCATCCACGGTGACAGCGCCGCTTTCCACGTCGTAGAGCCGAAGAAGCAGCGACACAGCTGTCGTTTTGCCAGCCCCTGAGCGTCCGACCAAACCAACCTTCTCGCCCGGCTTCACCGTCAAGTCGAAAGCCTGCAGCGCCGCATCTTTTCTGCCATATCCAAAGGAGACATCGCGAAAATCGATCTCGCCCGCGACTGAGGCAAGCTGAGCCGCATCATCGCCATCCGTGATCGTGTGATCATGGGCCAATGTGCGCACTCCGTCTTCGATTTCCCCCACATTGGAAAATATCCCCAAGGCGGTATGCGATACCCAACCTGACATTTGACCCAAGCGCGTCGAGACCAGAGCCGCTGCGGCAATATCGCCTGCCGAAGCCTCGCCACGGGACCACAAGAACAAAGCCCCGCCAATAAGAGCGACCGGCAATGTGCCCGACAATGTCATCAGCGAATAGCGGAACCAAACCGCCAACTCTCCCCATCCGATGGCTGTGTCGCGAAAGCGCGATAACGCATCGAGTGCCGCACGGTCCTCGTGAGCGCCGTGGGCGAACAGCTTAACGGTTGGCATATTCGTAATGGTATCGACAATTTGACCTGTCACCAATGCACGCTTGGCCGCGCGGGCTTTCGAACGTTCGCGAATGCGCGGAAGAAACCAGCGCACCAGCGAAACAGTAGCAATAACCCACACCACAAGCCCAACACCCAATAGCGGATGAATGGCGCTCAAAATAATGGCGGCTCCGATGGCGCTGGCCGATGCGAAACCACCCGCGTTGATCGACTCGATCACCACATCCGTTATGGCGCGCGCTGTCTGCTGCTGCTTTTGCGCAATCCGCCCGGCAAAATCATCGTCAAAGAAACTAAGTGATTGCCCGATTGTGTGCCTGTGCAGCCGCGACATCACCAACGGGAAAATGTTCACCCCAATTGAGAGCGACGACAGACCGCTGCTCATCCCAATCAAGGCAGGGCGCACAACCACAAAGAAAAGCGCTATTGCACCAAAAGTTTTCCAGTTTTCCGAAAACAGTGCAACCGGGCCTTGTTCATTGGCAAAATCGATTGCCCAACCAATGATAAAGGCGGCCATAACCTCCGACAGTCCAACTATGACCGACGCCGTGAGAGCAATGAAGATCGCAGGCCACGCCCCCGACAGGCACCAACGGAAAAATGCGCCCAAAGTTGCAGGAGGTTGGCCGTCCGCTTGGGCGAAGGCGTCAATGAGGCCGGAAAAACGCATTGATCTCAATCTGGTTGATGAAGCGAGCTAATCCCGCTTCAAACAACCTAACACGACCACTGCGAACGACAAGGCTGCGCCAAAGATTAGTCTTTGCGAACTCCGAAAGCCCCAACCAACTGCTGGTTGGTCGCACCTGCTGTATCAGAAATCCCCAATGTGCCTGCGGCTTCCGAAGCACCCGCTCCATAAAAACCGCCGTTAAACGTACCCGTTGACCCATTGGCAACAACAACGCCGCTCGACGCTACTGTCGCTGTGCCACTCATATCCGTGCCACTGATCACTCCGCTGAGCGTAATATCGGGTGAACTTGTGCTGCCAATTGTCCCTGCAACAGTGTTGCCCAAGAAGTTGACACTCAGATTTGCAGGCAAGTTGACCCGTGTCGCAGTACCAGAGGCACCGACGGCTCCATCCGCAATCACATCCGCCAAAAAGCTGCCTGAATAGGTCGCGGTGTTCGGAAGTGCGGTGGCCGCAGACCCCGCCGCGTAAGCATGTATTTCGAAATAATCACCACGGGGGCCCGTATCATCTGTAGAAAAGAGCCCAAAGATGGAGTTGTCCAACTCCACATCCGTCAGAGTGATCGTCCGTGTGATAACGCCCGTTTCGACATCAGCACCTGAAAACGTAGCCGAACCTGTTCCAACACTTTCGCCCGAGGAAGTCGTCACAACAATCGGGACCGTGTAGTTGCGAAACGGATGATAGCTGGGAAAGGGTTTGCCATAACGAATGCGGCGAAAATCACCATTCTTGCGGTATTCTGCGCGTGACCGAAACGAAAAGTCTTGAGCATAGCTCCGAACAAGGCCCGTGCCTTCATCAAGGCTTGCACTATGGGACTGAACCGGAATTTCAGTGTCGAGCGCTTGGCCGAAAAGTGTCGGCGCAACCCCGGAGGCCCCACCCGAAATGGTCCCGCTCGACGTACCGCCTGTTGAGCAGGCCCCCAACGCGAAGCTCGCTGCAAGCAGCAGACTTACTGATTTCATCATGACCATGCTCACTTATTCCAATATTTCTTGTGTTTTGGTTTACTAATCCAATTCAGTCAACTTTGTGGAGAACTTGTGGTTAATTTTAGCAATACAGCCGTGGGCTCAAATTGGTGTTAGATCAGCTGCTCTGTTGAGTTCTTTATGTCTCTGAGCGAAAAGCTCGAAACGACCGAGTGAACAAAGGCGTTCCGCAGCAGTGAATGGGGCATTGACGCCTCATATGCCTCGACATCCTCAACCCGAACTTTAATGTTATCGCGGGACTGATTGATAAGCCCAAATACATGGGCGATCTGCCTCCCCGACACAAGAAAACCGCCTGAAACTTTCAATGTTCCATAAATATCCAAGCTGCGCAGCAGCACCGCATCTGGCAAAGCCAGATGCCATTGTCTTGTGACGCAGGGCCGCGCGTCAGCGCGGTCAAGTCTCAATTTGATTAAAAATCCTCAACCATCACAACGCCTTGGACATGCTTGATCGCACCCTTGATGGCAGGGGTGATCGGGTATTGCTTTGGCAGAACCATTTCCACCTCGCCCGGTAAATCCGGATGAAGAAGGATCAGATTGACCGGACCGCGCCCGCGGGCCGTCCCAACAGCATCTTCAAGACGCGTGGCAACCGACGACATCGCCTCTGGATCATCAATGAAAATCTTGAGCCCTGTATCTGCCGCTCCGGCCACAACCTCATCAACAGCCTGAAAACCGCGCGCGAGCAGTTTGAGCTGGTCGCCTTCAATGGTCGCATCAACCGCTAACACAACATTTGACCCGGCCTCCAGTAAATCCCGGTAGGTCTCAAGCGGTTCAGAAAAGACCGTCACTTCGTATAACCCGGTCGGGTCAGAAAGCTGAACAAATGCAAACCGGTTGCCGCGCGCCGATTTACGTTCTTGTCGGCCCGCCACAGCCCCGGCGATTTTGGCAGTGCAGGCGCCCTGCGCTGCTCTTTGCTGCAGCTCGGCCAATGTCATGACCCGTTGCCGCTTTAGGGGCGCGACATAATCGTCCAAAGGATGACCGGACAAATAGAAGCCCACAGCAACATGCTCTTGGGTCAGGCGCTCGGTTGGCATCCAGTCCTCGACCACAGGCAAGCGCGGTGCAGGCAAATCCGCCCCACCGTCGCCAAACATGGAAATCTGGTTGGAGTTGCGATCATCATGGGTTGCGGAAGAATAGGCCACCAGCGCATCCACGCTGGCCAGGCATTTGGCGCGATTATTGTCGAGCGGGTCAAATGCCCCGGCCCGCGCCAACATCTCAATGGGACGCTTGCCGATCCGCTTTAAATCGACCCGCCGCGCGAAATCAAAAAGATCAATGAAATGCCCGTCTTGCCGCGCCTCTGTGATCAGCCGCATGGCTTCAACACCGACATTTTTTAGCCCACCCAGCGCATAGACCACTTTGCCGTCAGCCACACTGAACGTGGCCTGAGACCGGTTCACACAAGGCGGGATCAGCTCGATTTCCAACCGGTCAATCTCTTGCTTGTAGACATGCAGCTTATCGGTCAGATGCAGATCGCAATTCATCACTGCAGCCATGAATTCAACCGGATGGTTCGCTTTGAGCCAAGCGGTTTGGTAGGACACCACCGCATAGGCCGCCGCATGTGCTTTGTTGAATCCATAATTCGCAAATTTGTCCAGAAGGTCCCATACTTCCGTGGCTTTTCGGGCATCAACGCCGTTCTCCGCAGCCCCTTTCAGGAATTTGGGTTTTTCCGCATCCATAGCCTCCTGAATCTTCTTGCCCATCGCCTTACGCAGCATATCCGCACCGCCAAGCGTGTAATTCGCCATTTTCCGGGCGATCTCCATCACTTGTTCTTGGTAGACAATGATGCCTTGGGTCTCATCCAGAACAGGATCGATCAGTGGGTGAATGCCCTCACGTTCTTCCAGCCCGTTTTTGACCTTACAGAATTTGGGAATATTCTCCATCGGACCGGGCCGGTAGAGGGCCACGAGCGCGATAATATCCTCGATACAGTCCGGCTTCATCTGCTTGAGCGCGGACATCATGCCCGAGCTTTCCACCTGAAACACAGCGACCGTCTGGGCGGCGGCATAAAGCTCATAGGACTTTTTATCGTCCAGCGGGATCGCCCCAATGTCGATCTCCACATCGCGCAGCTTCAAAAGATCAAGCGCGTTCTGGATCACCGTCAGGGTCTTGAGGCCAAGGAAGTCGAACTTCACCAGACCTGCCTGCTCCACCCATTTCATGTTGAACTGGGTCGCGGGCATGTCCGAGCGCGGGTCTTGATAAAGCGGAACCAGCTCATCAAGCGGCCTGTCGCCAATCACAACCCCCGCCGCGTGGGTGGAGGCATTCCGAAGCAGCCCTTCTACTTGCTGCGCATAATCCAGCAATCGCGCGACCACCTCTTCGGATTTCGCCTCCTCGCGCAAGCGCGGCTCATCGGCCAGCGCCTTCTCGATGGAGACCGGTTTGACCCCCTCCACAGGGATCATCTTCGACAGACGGTCCACCTGCCCATATGGCATTTGCAGCACCCGCCCTACGTCCCGCACCGCAGCTTTCGAGAGTAACGCACCAAAGGTGATGATCTGCGCCACACGGTCGCGACCGTATTTCTCCTGCACGTATTGGATCACCTCCTCCCGGCGATCCATGCAGAAATCGATGTCGAAATCAGGCATGGAAATCCGCTCAGGATTGAGGAAGCGCTCGAAAAGCAGATTATAGCGAAGCGGGTCCAAATCCGTGATCGTCAGCGCGTAAGCCACAAGCGAACCGGCACCGGACCCGCGCCCCGGACCCACCGGAATATTCTGATCCTTGGCCCATTTGATAAAGTCGGCCACGATCAGGAAGTAGCCGGGGAAACCCATGCCCTCGATCACATCCAGCTCAAACTCAAGCCGTTTCTCATAGTCCTCGACCGAGGCCGCATGAGGGATAACCGCCAGACGATCCTTGAGCCCGGCCATAGACTGACGGCGCAGTTCTTCGACCTCGTTATCCGCAAATTTCGGTAGGATAGGATCGCGCATATAGGCTTTGAATGCGCATCGTTGCGCAATCTCCACCGTGCGTTCCAAGGCCTCCGGCAGATCAGAGAACAGCCGCTCCATTTCTTCTTGGGATTTGAAATAATGCTCTGGCGTCAACCTGCGGCGCGGCGTTTGTTGATCCACATAAGCGCCGTCGGCAATGCAAATCAGCGCATCATGGGCCTCGTACATGCTGCGTTTTGGGAAATAAACGTCGTTGGTGGCGACAATCGGCAGGTCCGCCCCGTAAGCAAGGTCCAGAAGCCCAGCTTCCGCCACTGCTTCATGCTCGGGCAGGGAACCATCTTCGCGCGGGTGGCGTTGTAATTCGACGTAAAGCCTGCCTGGATAAATCGCAGCCAAACGCGTGCACAACGCGCGCGCCTTCTCGCCCTGCCCGTCCACCAAAAGCTGCCCAAGCGGCCCGGACGGGCCACCCGTTAGACAAATCAGTCCATCGGAATACCGCTCCAATTGCTCCAGCGTCACATGCGGCAGCGCATCGCCTGACTCCAAAAAGTTGCACGAATTGAGCTTTAGGAGGTTCATATACCCCCGCTCGTTCTGAGCCAGAAGCACAATCGCCCGAGGCTCGGGGCCCTTCTCGCCGGGCCGAACCGCCTGCGCGTAGGCCAAATCCATCTGACAGCCAATAATCGGCTGGATGCCCGCCCCGGACATATATTCCGAGAACTCAAGCGCTGCAAAAAGATTACCGCTATCGGTCAGAGCGACCGCCGGCATGCCTGCATCCGCCGCCATTTTGGAAAG
>CAKZTM010000088.1 GCA_937920555.1 uncultured Paracoccaceae bacterium
AGCGGTCTTGTGCTTCATGCGGGCTGTCACCTCTTGGCCCACATAGCAGCCTTTCTTAAAATCAACGCCCGACAGTCGCTCAAACCCGCATTCCAGAATGTAGCTTTCATCCGCAACCAACTCGACGCCGGTCTTGGGCACGCAATGCGCAATGCGCAGCGCCTCCCAGCCCGAAAACTGCCCCATAACCGGCGCATCATTTGTGTAATGTCGCCGCCCCAAGGCCGGATCACGCGGATCGGCAAAGCCCAAGGCCGTGTCCCAAAGCTGAAATACCCGCAAATCCGAGGCCGCAATCGTCACATCGGCCCGCAACTTGTACATAGAAAGGCGCTGCGCCAATGCCTGCGCCCGGTCGGAGGCCACGTCCAAAAACCAAGCCTCGTCGCGCTGAAATACAAAGAAATCAAACAGATACTTCCCCTGAGGCGTCAAAAGGGCTGCGTAAACCAACTCTCCGGTGGAGATATCATTGGTGACCAAGTCTTGCAGAAACCGGGTCGCATCAGCGCCCGAAATCTGTACAAGCTTGCGATCTTTGGCCTCAAAACCGGTTGTCATTTTGCCCAAACATTCCTTAATACGCGCCAACTACGGAAGATATAGGCCATGCACGCTCCGCTTTCCATCATCATCCCCACATTGAACGCCGAAAAGCCGCTGCTCCGGCTGTTGCCCCAACTGATGGAGGGCCTGACCGAGGGGCTGATCGGCGAGCTGATCCTGGCCGATGGCGGATCTGACGACGCCACGCCCGCGATTGCCGAAGATGCCGGTGCCCGCCTTGTGACCAGTACCAAAGGACGCGGCACCCAACTGGCCGCAGGCGGTGACGCCGCCAAAGGCACATGGCTGTTATTCCTCCACGCCGATAGCCGCCTGCCCGACGGCTGGACCACATATCTGGCCGACCACATGTCCCAACACCCAACAGATGCAGCCGCATTTCAACTGGCATTCGACGACCCCGGCATGCCCGCCAAAATCACCGCCGGATGGGCCAATCTGCGCAGCAAACGCCTGGCCCTTCCCTATGGCGACCAAGGCCTGCTCATCCCCAGCACGCTCTACCGCAAAATCGGCGGGTTCGATCCCATCCCCCTGATGGAGGACGTGGCCATCGCCCGCAAACTCCGCGGTCATCTGCGCATTCTGCCCGCACAGATCACCACCAGCGCCGAAAAATACAAAACCCAAGGCTGGCTCAAACGCGGCGCACACAACCTGACAACACTCGTAATGTATAAATTGGGACGCAGCCCGGACGCACTGGCGCGCCGCTATGATGCCCCACATCACAGATCGTGATTGGCACCACCGCCTTTAGGGCTTCCACCTGACCCCAAAACCGATATCCTCGCCGCACAATTCAAGACAGGACGACGCCTCATGTCACTTGCATACGGTCGCGACATTCTCTCCATTCCCGGCCCCTCAATGATACCGGACCGTGTGCTTCAAGCCATGCACCGGCCCGCACCCAACATCTACGAGGGGGATTTGATCGAGCTGACCGCGCGGATCAAAACCGACTTGCAAGCGGTGGCCCGCACCAAAGGCGAGGCGATCATCTACATCGCCAACGGCCATGGCGGTTGGGAAGCGGCCCTGTCCAATGTGGTCAATCGCGGCGACAAACTTCTTGCACTGTCCACAGGACGGTTCACCAAAGGCTGGATCGAAATTGCAAAGCCGCTGGGCGCCATCGTCGAGGAACTTGATTTCGGCACCAATGCCGCCATCGATCCGCAACGGGTCGAAGATGCGCTCAAAGCCGACACATCCCATGACATCCGGGCGGTGATCACCGTGCAAACCGATACCGCCTCATCGGTGAAAAACGATATCGCAGCCCTGCGCCAAGCACTCGATGCAGCAGGCCACCCTGCCCTTTTGATGGTCGATTGCATCGCCTGCCTGGCCTGCGATGAATACCACATGGACGACTGGGGCGTGGACGTGACCGTATCAGCCTGCCAAAAAGGGCTGATGACGCCGCCCGGTCTGGCCTTCAACCACATCTCCGAAAAGGCATGGGAGGCACGGCAACGCTGCACCCAGACCACCGGCTATTGGGACTGGACCATGCGCCGCACCCCGGACGTCTATTACATGAACTTTTACGGCACCGCCCCGACCCATCACCTGTTCGGCCTTGGCACGGCGCTGGATATGATCTTGCGCGAGGAAGGCCTGCCCAACACATGGAGCCGCCACAACACCCACGCCCGCGCGGTTTGGGCCGCCATTGACGCTTGGGGCAAAGACGGACCGATGGCGTGCAATGTGCCCGTAAAGGCGGCACGCTCTGCGGCGGTGACCACGGTCAGTACGGGCGATCATGACGCAGACGCGCTTCGTGCGTGGTGCCAGCAACAGGCGGGTCTGACGCTGGGGATCAATTTGGGCCTCGCAGAATTGGGTGCGGCGCGGCAAAAGGGCATGTTCCGCATCGGCCATATGGGGCATCTCTCGCCGCCGATGATTTTGGGCACGCTTGCAACGATTGATGCGGGACTTAAAGCCCTCAACATCCCCCATGGTGGTGGCGCTCTTGATGCAGCCGCCCATGAGATCGCGAAGGCCACCGCTCCTTAGACCGCTTTGCGCGCCCGACCACCGCGCGCAAGGTTCACCGTTTGCTCACACAAAGCCTTTTTTGACCGTACGCTGCATTAATTTTTGGCCGAAAACCGCAAAAGTCCGACAAATGTCATACAGGAGTCATACACAAATCATACACTTTGATGACATTTGAAAACGCCCGTTAACCTTTAAAATAAGGGCCAAATCGCGCCGTTAAGGAATTTTGGGGCAAATTGGGCCTAAGCCTCCAGCTCCGCGTCCCAATAAAGGTAATCCATCCAGCTGCCATGAAGATGGTTTGGCGGGAATTTCCGCCCCGAATTTTGCAGCTCAGACGGTGAAGGTTGGCGCGGTGGTTTCATCAAATGCATGCCCGCACCCGCCAATGTCCGGGAGCCTTTGCGCAAGTTACACCGGCTGCATGCGGCCACCACATTTTCCCATGTGGTCCGTCCTCCGCGGCACCGCGGGATCACATGATCAAAGGTCATATCGCCGCGCGCGCCGCAATATTGGCAGCGAAATTCGTCGCGCAAAAACAGATTAAACCGTGTGAATGCCGTGGTTTTTGCAGGCTTTACATAGTCTTTGAGCACCACAACCGAAGGGATTCTGATCTCGATCGAGGGCGAATGAACCACCTCGTCATATTCCGCAACAATCGATACCCGGTCCAAAAACGCCGCCTTGACCGCGTCCTGCCAAGGCCAAAGCGATAGCGGAAAATAAGACAGCGGTCTGAAATCTGCATTCAAAACAAGCGCTGGATGATCTTTCAGCGCCGCTTCCCGCCGCACGAAATTACCTGTCAATTCGTCACGCATCGTGTTCTTGCCCCTTGAAGCGGCCACGGTCCTGAGCCTCAGGCCTTCCCTTTTACAAAACTATATATGGTCTTATCTTGCGTTCAACCCCTCTAAATCATGATGTTTTAGGGATAGGTCATGTCGAGATGCGGCGGTTCAGGCGCGTGAGATTATTCCGCCCGAGACGGGCGATGTGCACCCTGTTGTGCTTGGGCAAGACGTGGGCAGGCCGCGCATTACCCGAACGGCCAGCCATGCAAATGCCTGCGCCTCCAACATGTCGCCGTCAAAGCCCAAAGCCTCCACCGGTTTGATGTCCGCACCAATCGCATCTTCGATCATAGCCATCATGGTCAGATTGTGCCGCCCGCCGCCGCAGGCAAACCATTTTGTAGGGGCGACCGGCATCAGATCTACCGCCCGGCCCACACAAGACGCCGTGATCGCGGTCAAGGTTGCGGCCCCGTCCTCAAGCGTGCCCCCGGTCAGGCGTGTCAACACATGGGCAAAACTGTCCCGGTCCAGCGACTTTGGCGCGGGTTTGGCAAGATAGGTAAGATCGCTCAGCTCGTCCAAAACAGATTGGTTTGCAGTCCCTCGCGCGGCCAAGCGGCCATCCTCGTCAAACGCAAGACCTGCCCGCGCGCTCAGGAAATCATCTAACAGCGCATTGGCAGGACCGGTGTCAAACGCGACCAAAGCGCCGGGGGCTTCGGGGCGTGCGATCTGTGGGTTAACCCAAGTGACGTTTGCAACACCGCCAAGGTTCAAAAATGCCACGGGCTGGGTCAAACCCGCCCGCCGGGCCAGCGCATGATGATAAAAAGGCGCAAGCGGCGCGCCCTGCCCCCCCGCCGTCATATCCGCCGTGCGAAAATCCCATATCACGTCACGGCCCAGCATCTTGGCCAAGGTCGCTCCGCAGCCCAGTTGATGGGTTCGCGCGCCATCTGGATCATGTGCGAGCGTTTGGCCGTGAAAGCCAACCGCATGCACATCCTTGCCCAAAGCGGCCCTTTTGTGCGCCTCCAGCACCAATTCAGCCGCCTGTTCCAAGCCCGGTCCCGGCCATGACCCCATAACCTTGCGCAAAACCGCCCGCTCGGCCTTGGAATAGGGCTCAAAGGAGGTAGGACCAAATGTGATTGCGCCTTCCCCGTCCGTTTCCAGCACAGCCGCGTCCACACCGTCGATGGAAGTGCCTGACATCAAACCCAAAACCCGGATCGGTTCGAATTCAGTGGCCATTGCTATTTCCTTCCGTCATCAATCCGCTATACAACACCGCGCAATTCAGCACCATGTAAAGAGGCCACACATGCCATATAAGCCCACCTCCGAATTTCTGCAGGTCATGCAGAACCGTGGCTTCATGCAGGACTGTACGGACCTGGAGGGTCTGGACAACGCGCTCAATGAGGGTGTGGTGCCAGCCTATATCGGCTTTGATTGCACGGCCGACAGCCTTCATATCGGCAATATGCTTCAGATCATGATGTTGCGGTGGCTCCAGAAAACCGGCCACAAACCGGTTGTTTTGATGGGCGGCGGCACCACAAAGATTGGCGATCCGTCGGGCAAGGACGAAAGCCGCCAGCTTTTGACGCCTGAGAAGATCAACGAGAATATGGACGGCATGAAGCGTGGTTTTGCCTCGTACATCACCTTTGGTGACGGGCCCACAGATGCGGTGATGATGAACAACGCCGACTGGCTTGATCAACTCAACTATGTTGAATTTTTGCGCGACTATGGCCGCCACTTCACCATCAACCGCATGCTTGCATTTGACAGCGTGAAGCTGCGCCTTGACCGCGAACAGCCGCTGACTTTCCTAGAATTCAACTACATGCTGTTGCAAGCCTATGACTATATGAACCTCAACGCCCGGATGGGATGCCTGTTGCAAATGGGTGGCTCGGATCAATGGGGCAATATCGTCAATGGCATTGATCTGACCCGGCGCATCAACCGCAACGAGGTGTACGGCCTAACCACGCCCCTTATGACCAAGGCCGATGGCAGCAAAATGGGCAAATCCGTAACCGGTGCCATTTGGCTCAACGCCGACAAACTGTCACCCTACGAGTTCTGGCAGTTTTGGCGCAACACGCTGGATGCGGATGTGGAGAAGTTTCTGAAGCTCTACACCGAGCTGCCCCTTGATGAATGCGCCCGCTTGGGCGCTCTTGAGGGACAAGAGATCAACTACGCCAAAGAGGTGCTGGCCAATGAAGTCACCGCTCTTTTGCACGGGCGCGAGACCGCGGAGGCCGCGTCCACCACCGCACATGAAGTATTTGCCAAAGGTGGCGTGGGTGATGAACTGCCAACGGCCAAAGTTCCGGCCGAGGACACCTCTATCGTTCAGCTTTTCGTCAAGGCGGGGCTCGCAAGCTCCGGCAAAGAGGCAAAACGTCTCATCGCGGATGGTGGGGCCAAACTCAATGATGAGCCCGTCACCGACACCGGGCTGATGGTCTCGGCCGCAGACATCTCAAAAACCATCAAGCTGTCTGCCGGTAAGAAGCGCCACGCGTTAATTGTCGAACAATAGCGGTTCAGCCGCTGTCAGTTTTGACTTTGAGAAGCCGGCCATAAGCTTGATCAACTCCTCGCCGGCCCCTTCTGGGATGCGGTCCTCGAACCCTGCGCGCGACAATTCAAAAAAGGCAGCCGCGTCTCCGTCCTGCTCGGATAACCGACAGAACCCCATAGACCAGTTGGAAAAACGCCGTTCTTTGACAGTATCTGCGAACATGATCCGTACCCGACAGTGACGTTCGTCCATGAAGACACGATCGTAGGTCGCTTCGACCTCAACTCTAGCCCCCTCTAACACCTGAAAGAACGTATCCCCGACATAAAGCAATATGCCAGTGACCTCTCTTCGGGCGTTATTGATGGTTGCCGTCTTGCAAATCTGGTCGAGCGCCTGGTCCGACATGTGACCCGGTGCTCTGCTCATATAAACGATCCGATACATAGTACACACCTCACGAGTTACTCTAACGAATAGCCCGTTTATAGCATGTATAACCTGAACTGTATACTTTCGCATACATCCTTGGTTAACACCGAATTCAGCATGCTTCAGGGCGCAATTTAGCCGCCCAAATTCCACTTCCCCTCTGGCGTAAAGGCATGAAAGGCAAAAGCAAAGACGACCTCATGAACAACCGCCGCACCGGTTTCCGCGTCAAAGACCCGCACGGTTCCGACATCTCGGCTGGCCGAAATACGTCGCTTGTCCAAAGCCGAGACTTGGCCGGAGGCCCAAGTGATCCGCACACCGTCCTCGATAATTTCGCCTTCCTCACGAATGCGCTGCAAAGGCCATGCGGTATCGCCGACACGCAACACCCGCGCCAAAGGTTCAATATCGTGGGGCGGATTTTCACCGGAATACAAGAACGGCTTGGACAGGCTGTCATAACCTGCATAGGGGTTCTCACCGTAGGGTCGGCGGGCATTTGGCTGGGCCATAACGATGCCGTCTGGATTGCGCTCTTTGAATTCGGCGAAACTTTCCATCCAACCGGCCACTTGGGTCAGCTCAGCCCCCAACAACTCGCCCACAATCGCCTCGCCATCGAATTGCTGCCACCAGCTTTCGGTCTGACGGTCATACATCACCATGTCGGAGTTTCTAAGCTTGCCCGAGACGCCGAAGGTCAGCTCTTGGCCATTAAGTCGGCCGTCAAATACCAGCGCAGAGTTGCAAAGGGGACAAAACGTAACTGTCACCGGCACATCGCCGATGCGATCGTTTACAATCTCGTGCCATGTCAGATAGCGGATCGGGTAGGCTCTTGGGATTTCACCCTCCAGCTCCACCGTTACAATCGGCTCTACATCCTCAATCAGATCGTCATCGGCAATTTTGATGAATTGAGGGTCGTCAATGGCCGGAATTCCGTCCTTGGGCGGACCGCCGGACAGTATTTCGACAAAGGAGACACTCGATTTGGAAAAATCCGTATCAGGCCATTCCGCATCCCAAAAAGGCGGGGTTGGTTGTTGTGCGAACGCCAAAGGTGCCGCGATCATCATAGCAAAAGCAAAAAACGCCGATTTCATAGTCACTCTCCTGTTTGACCAAGAGAGTGGCTAAGATTTCGGCGTTTGACTAGTCCGACTGACGCATTAGTGATCGGAGTTCAGAGGTCCGATTTAACCCGGACAGATGCCATATGGTCGGGATTTGCAACCGCCCCGCTTTGACCTTCGCCCTTTTGGATGGAGTGAACGATGTCCATTCCCGAGGTTACCCGGCCAAAGACCGTGTACTGATTGTCCAAAAACGTGGCGTCGCCAAAAACGATAAAGAATTGCGAGTTAGCGCTGTTGGGGCTTTGCGCCCGTGCCATGCTCACAATGCCTTCAACGTGAGGTTCGGCGGAAAACTCTGCGTCCAGATTTGGCAGGTCTGATCCGCCCGTCCCTGCACGACCATTCGCAAATGTCTCCAGAGTTCCATTTTTCACATCACCGGTTTGGGCCATAAAGCCATCAATTACCCGGTGAAACACGACGCCATCATAGGACCCTGCACGGGCCAGCTCTTTGATGCGCGCCACATGATTGGGCGCAAGATCTGGCAAAAGCTCGATCTCAACAGTCCCCGTGGTTGCACCTGCAACTTCGATAACCAGCATATTCTCATCATCAGCGGCAAAAGCCGGTGCCGCAAACGCCAACACCGCCCCAAATGCCAATTTCAAAAATGTACGTCTCATTCCACATCCGCCTTCACTTTAACCGAGATCATCTTATCAGGGTTTGCGGGTGGCTCGCCACGCACAATCGCGTCAACATGCTCCATACCGGATGTGACACGCCCAAACACCGTATACTGGCCATTCAGGAAGTGCCCGTCATCAAACATAATGAAAAACTGCGAATTCCCGGAATCCGGGTTCTGGCTGCGGGCCATCCCCAAAACGCCGCGATCAAAGGGCAGCTTGGAGAACTCCGCCGGCAGGTTCGGAAGATCAGATCCGCCAGTGCCTGCGCGACCGGGATTATAGCTGATTTCGGTATTGCCGTTCTCAACGTCGCCCGTTTGGGCCATGAAGCCGTCAATCACCCGGTGGAACACGACGTTGTCGTATTTGCCGGACCGGGCCAATTCCTTAATCCGCGCCACATGCTCAGGGGCAACATCCGGCAACAGATCTGCCGTGACCACGCCGTCTTTGAGTTCTATCAATAGTGTATCTTCTGCGTCCGCCATGCCTGCTCCTGTTCGCTGTAAGAAATTTCGGCCTCAATAACGTGCTGCGCGTTAAGTTAAAAGGCGCTTATGCGCGGTATTTCTTCACGAGCGCCTCAGCGACATCTTGAGGCACAAAATGGCTGACATCCCCGCCCATCCGCGCAATTTCCTTGACCAAACGTGAGGCTATAGACTGATATTCGGCATCGGCCATCAAGAACACATTTTCGATCTCATCATCCATTGAGCGGTTCATACCAACCATTTGATATTCATACTCAAAATCGGAAACAGCGCGCAGCCCGCGGATCACAACCGTGGCGTCAACATCGCGGGCACATTGGATCAGAAGGTTTTCAAACGGATGGGCCACGATCTCGATCCCGGCTTCTTTGGAGATCGGGACACAGATGCGTTCGATCATTGCCACACGCTCATCGAGCGAGAACAAAGGGCCCTTGTCGCGATTAATCGCGATCCCGATCACCAGCCTATCGACCAATTTGGCGGCCCGCTTGATAATATCAATATGACCGAGCGTGACCGGATCGAAAGTTCCCGGATAAAGTCCAGTTCTGATCATCCGCCCCTCCTGCATGTTAGATACCACACGCAACAATATTGCGGACGGAGCGTCAAGCGATCAAACGTTGCCTGCAATCATTTCAGTGAGAGCAGAATTTTCGTGCTCCACCTCATCAATTCGGGCTTTCACGACGTCACCGATAGAAATCACGCCAATCACCTTGCCATTATCCACAACC
Organism: uncultured Paracoccaceae bacterium; assembly: GCA_937920555.1. Taxonomy (GTDB): domain Bacteria; phylum Pseudomonadota; class Alphaproteobacteria; order Rhodobacterales; family Rhodobacteraceae; genus CAKZTM01. Next base: position 9,375 of record CAKZTM010000088.1, read on the forward strand.
GGCATATGCCGAAACCGGCCAGCGGTCATCTTTTCCAAGACCGACACGGCAGTATCCGACGGCGCACAGGCAATCACCGCACTTGTCATCAGCTCAGAGACTTTCATGACCAGTGCATCAGGCCCTCTTCGGCCAAGCTCCCGCACGATGTCGCGCTCCGAGAGCACGCCTTCTAATGTCGCGCCTTGCGAAAACACCAACAGCGCCCCGATACGGTTCGCGGAGAGTTTTTCAACGGCCTCACTAATTGTGTCTCCAGGGGAGAGCGAAAGAATTTCAGGGTTGGGCTTGCCTGAAAGTATCTGTCGAACGAGCATTCTGACCTCCGTTGGAATTAAGACCCCCATGGTCGGCCGCAAGATCGCATGTGTCAAGGAAATGCGAGGCGCGTTAACCTTGTTTTTTCCGGCAGATGGTCCTACTCGGCTGCAACCCGCTTGGCCGTCAGAATATCCTTAAGGTAATGACCCGTATAGCTTTTCTTGATCAAAGCCACTTCCTCGGGTGTGCCGTTTGCCACGATCCTGCCACCGCCGTCGCCCCCCTCAGGACCAATATCGATGATATGGTCGGCGGTTTTGATCACATCCAGATTATGCTCGATCACAACCATGGAGTTGCCTTGATCAACCAACTCGTGAAGCACCTCCAACAGCTTTTTGACATCTTCAAAATGCAATCCGGTTGTGGGCTCATCAAGGATGTAAAGGGTCCGGCCCGTCGCTCGTTTTGAAAGTTCTTTGCTAAGTTTCACCCGTTGGGCTTCGCCGCCCGACAGGGTCGTGGCCGATTGCCCAACCTGGATGTACCCCAAGCCCACGCGCATCAATGTGGACATCTTGTCGCGAATGGACGGCACCGCCTTGAAAAACGCCTCTGCATCTTCGACCGTCATAGCAAGAACATCCGCTATGCTCTTGCCTTTATAGCGAACTTCCAAAGTCTCGCGATTATAGCGTTTGCCTTGGCAACTTTCGCAGGTCACGTACACATCCGGCAGGAAATGCATCTCAATCTTGATCAAACCGTCGCCCTGACAGGCTTCGCAGCGTCCACCTTTCACATTGAACGAGAACCGACCGGGCTTGTACCCACGGGTCTTGGATTCCGGGAGCCCGGCAAACCAATCGCGTATGGGCGTGAATGCCCCGGTATAGGTTGCGGGGTTCGAGCGCGGCGTCCTGCCGATGGGCGACTGATCAATATCAATTACTTTATCAAGATGCTCTAACCCTTTGATTGTACTACACGGCGCAGGTGTCTGACGCGCACCATTAAGCCGGATGGAAGCGGTCTTAAACAACGTCTCATTGATCAGCGTTGATTTTCCGCCCCCCGATACGCCCGTCACACACACAAACTTGCCTAGCGGAATTTCTGCGGTCACATTTTTCAGGTTGTTGCCGGTCGCCCCCTCTACAACAATCATCTTGCCTTTGCCGACACGCCGCTCGCCGGGGATGGGAATAGAGCGTGCGCCCGTAAGGTACTGACCCGTAATGGATTTTTTCGTGGCGGCCACTTTCGCAGGGGTACCTTGCGCAATAATCTCGCCGCCATGCACGCCCGCGCCCGGCCCAATATCGAGCACGAAATCAGCGGCGCGGATCGCCTCCTCGTCATGCTCAACGACGATCACCGTGTTGCCTTGATCGCGAAGGTTCACAAGCGTGGTCAACAGCCGGTCATTGTCGCGCTGATGCAGACCGATGGAAGGCTCGTCGAGTACATAAAGCACCCCGGTCAGCCCCGAGCCGATCTGACTGGCCAACCTAATCCGCTGGCTTTCACCGCCAGACAATGTACCGGAATTTCGGCTCAAAGTCAGATAATCAAGGCCCACATTGACCAAAAAGCCCAGTCGTTCCCGAATCTCTTTGAGGATCGCGCGGGCAATTTCCTGCTTTTGCACGCTCAACGCCTCTGGTGCCGCTTCAATCCAGTCCAAAGCGTCTTTGATCGAAAGCTGGACCACTTCACCTGCGTGTTTTCCACCAATCTTGACCGCCAAAGCCTCCGGCCTAAGCCGATAACCGCCACAAGCCCCGCATGGGCGATTATTTTGATAGCGTTCAAATTCTTCCCGGATCCAATTGCTGTCCGTCTCGCGGTAGCGGCGTTCCATGTTCGGGACCACGCCCTCGAAACTTCGGGTGACCTCATAGACCCGCCCGCCTTCGTCGTATCGAAACTTAATCTCTTCCTTACCGGAGCCGCGCAACATCACCTCGCGCACCTTTTCGGGCAGATCGCGCCAATTGGCATCTTTGTCAAAGCCGTAATGTGCGGCAATTGCCTCGATGGTTTGTCGAAAATACGGGGACTTTCCTTTGGCCCAAGGCGCAAGCGCGCCCTGATACAGCGAGATACCCTCGTCGGGAACAATCAGTCGGTCATCGAAGAACAACTCGACGCCAAGCCCGTCACAAACCGGACATGCACCAAAAGGAGCGTTGAAGGAAAACAACCGCGGCTCGATCTCGGAGATGGTAAATCCCGACACCGGACAGGCGAAATTTTCCGAAAATGTGAGCCGTGTCGCGTCCTTATCGTCCTGCGCATCAGCCAGTTCCAGCACAGCAATGCCGTCGGCCAAATCTAGCGCCGTTCGCAGTGAATCCGCCAATCGCGCCTCAAGCCCTTCCCGCACCACAATCCGATCCACGACAACATCAATATTGTGGCGAAATTTCTTGTCCAGTGTGGGAGGCTCATCCAGATCATAGAAATCACCATTGACCTTAACCCGTTGAAATCCTGTCTTTTTAAGCTCGGCAAATTCTTTGCGATATTCCCCTTTTCGATCGCGAATAACCGGTGCCAGAAGATAGGCACGCGTACCCTCTTCCATCTGCATAATCCGGTCGACCATCTCCGAGACCTGCTGAGCCTCAATCGGCAAACCGGTTGCAGGTGAAAACGGGGTGCCCGCGCGCGCGAACAACAGGCGCATGTAGTCGTAAATCTCGGTGACCGTTCCAACGGTTGAGCGCGGGTTGCGGCTGGTGGTCTTCTGCTCAATCGAAATCGCCGGCGACAGGCCGGAAATGTGATCCACATCAGGCTTCTGCATCATATCGAGGAATTGGCGGGCATAGGCGGACAGGCTTTCCACATAGCGCCGCTGGCCTTCCGCATAAATCGTATCAAACGCAAGGCTGGATTTGCCTGACCCCGACAGACCGGTGATCACCACCAGCTTGTCGCGCGGGATATCCACATCGACGCTCTTGAGATTGTGTTCCCGTGCGCCTCGAATTTCGATTGTTTTTTGCTCGGCCATACTGCCCCCATTTGCAGACCCACTATGTAGCGTGAGCCGCGGGATTTACGAGTCTCAAATATGAGAACAAAACAGGATCACATGCAAGTCGTAACTTTGTCCTGACAAATGACGTCAGCACGCGGGGGTATTCAGTTGCCCAATATCTTACGCACGTAACCTTGGGTCTCTTTGTAAGGCGGCACGCCCCCGTATTTCGCGACCGCTTCCGGCCCCGCATTATAGGCGGCTAATGCGTCCCGCCAATTTCCAAAGCGCAGATATTGCTGGCTCAGATACCGGGCCCCGCCTTCGAGATTTTGTCGCGGATCGCGTGGATCGACGCCCAAAAGCTGCGCGGTAGAGGGCATGAGTTGCGCCAAGCCGATGGCGCCCTTGTGGCTCAAAGCGTTTGGGTTCCAATTGGATTCGACGCTGACCAGTTTTTCAAACATCTCCGGGGGAATGCGATGCCGAATAGCCGCGGCGCGCGCTGCTGCCCTTAGACTGCCGGATGCGGGGATCTCGTATAACTCTCGGCGCGCGGCGGCCTCTTCCTCGGCCTTGAGGGTTGTCATTTGAAACTGGCGCGACAAACGCCCTTCGATCAGTTTTTTCTGGGCTGCATTTAGCCCCTGAGCGGATGCATTGGACGGGTGAAACGCCGACGCCACCGCGCATAACACCCAAATTGATCCCCATTTAATCAAGATACATCAAACCCAAATTTACATTACAATGTTTCGATCCGCCCTAACTTATCGATGTTTAGCATTTCATCAACCGTTTGTGCACCATCACCCGGCGACACAGCATCTGCAAACCGATGTGGCCTCGGCCAGCCGAGTTCGGTAACGTGCGCCGAAATAGATTCGACAAATAAGTAGGAGCCATCATGGCCGGAAGCGTGAACAAAGTAATTCTCATTGGCAATCTTGGTCGTGATCCAGAGGTCCGCTCCTTCCAAAACGGCGGAAAGGTCTGCAACCTGACCATCGCTACGTCTGAAAATTGGCGCGACAAGCAATCTGGCGAGCGCAAGGAGCGCACCGAGTGGCACCGCGTGGCGATTTTCTCCGAGGGACTTGTGCGCATTGCTGAGCAATATCTCAAAAAGGGTTCCAAGGTTTACCTCGAAGGCCAGCTTGAGACCCGCAAATGGCAAGATCAATCTGGCGCGGACAGATACACGACTGAGGTTGTGCTGCGCAATTACGGCTCAACATTAACCATGCTTGATGGGCGTAACGATGGTGGCGGTGGCGGCTCCGACTATAGCTCTGGCGGCGGTGGATATGATAACAGCCCTGCACCTGCAGGCGGCGGTGGCGGTGGCGGCAATTTTGACGATGAAATCCCGTTCTGAGCGGCTGGGTCGTAACACGATCTAAGGACCAAACAGTCGCGCTATGACCGATGTGGCGCGATCCTTAAGGTTTTTCAGGGCCCGGGTCGCACGCGAAAAACATTGCATTACGTCACAACAAACATCGTCGCGGCGATCATCACAGTTCCATCACGTTAGAAAAGATCGACCATCCCGTATCTGCTTTTGTCAGGGTAAGACATCTGAGAATTCGTGATCGGCGGCTCATAGCCCGGCTTTGGCATGTCGTCGCCCGGCAAGATGACATCGAAGCTGAATAGTGGATCAACCGCCCTGCGCTCGAAGTAGATGTAGACCCGCATCATGTGATTAAGCTCAATGAAAAATAGGGTGCTCAAAGCACTTAGTATCGCTGTCTCACGTTTGGTCATTCCGCCATCAATACCTTGATGTAGAAAATCAAACGTCACGTTCTTCACCCGCGACATTGCCGAGAAAATCCGAACCGGCGGCACTTTGTGAAAGATCAAAAACAAAGCACGCTCGTCCGAGCTTCGATGATAATCTTCATCGAACTTTGCTTTGGACAGCGTAACCATGTGGCGGTCGAAAATCATCCGAAACTTGGCGAGTTCGATTGGATCCAACCGTGACGCGAGAGCAGAACCTAACTCGAACTCCTTGGCGACGGCCACGGACCAGTCAACGCCCTGCTCTTCAATATAACTGGGTAATATATCAAACCCCAATCGATCCCGATCGGTTGTGAAATACAAATCCCGGGTAAGTTCCGGACTGGTCGACACACAGACCTTGTCCTTCCACTCAGCAAAAAACGTATTGAAATTCATTCCGCACCCACATCTAGCTTAGTCTGGGGATTTATATGGTCACTTCCCTACTAAATCGTTGTGCTGGCCCCGGTCATTGATTGCACATTGTTTAGTTTTTTATTAAAAAGCTACACACAACATATGGTCAAAATCATAAAAACGAGCAGCCCGTGACCGATACGCCAGAGACACCTGAGACCGACGACGAAAACCACCCGGAGCGTCCGACTTACGACGGGCCGCAAATCGCCATCGAGGAGGAGATGAAAACCTCCTATCTCGACTACGCGATGTCCGTGATCGTCAGTCGCGCCATTCCCGATTTGCGTGATGGTCTCAAACCTGTTCATCGCCGCATTCTTTACGCGATGCATGAGACCGGAAATACCCACGATAAAAGCTACCGTAAATCGGCGCGACCTGTGGGCGATGTGATGGGTAAGTACCACCCACACGGTGACAGTGCGATTTACGACGCGCTTGTGCGCATGGCGCAGGATTTCTCCATGTCCTTGCCGCTCTTGGATGGTCAGGGCAATTTCGGCTCCATGGACGGCGATAATCCGGCAGCGATGCGCTACACCGAAGTGCGCATGGACAAGCCCGCTGCCTCGCTATTGGCGGATATCGAAAAAGAGACCGTCGACTTTCAGTTGAACTATGACGGTAAGGATCTTGAACCCTCCGTTCTGCCCGCCCGTTACCCAAATATGCTGGTCAACGGTGCCAGCGGGATCGCGGTCGGCATGGCCACCAATATTCCGCCGCACAATTTGGGCGAGGTGATCGACGCCACATTGGCAATCATGGAAGATCCCGATCTCGATAATTACGCGTTGATGGAATACGTCCCCGCCCCCGATTTCCCCACTGGTGGTCTGATTTTGGGACGATCCGGAGCCAAAAAGGCCTACACAACCGGTCGTGGCTCGGTGATCATCCGCGCCAAGACCCGCATCGAGGAAATCCGCAAGGACCGCTATGCGATCGTGCTTGATGAGATCCCCTACCAGGTCAACAAAGCCTCCATGATCGAGAAAATCGCGGAAATGGCCCGCGAGAAGAAGATCGAAGGCATCGCTCATGTTCAAGACGAATCTGACCGTGTGGGTGTTCGGGTGGTTGTGGAGCTTAAACGTGACGCCACGCCGGAGGTGGTGCTGAACCAGCTCTTCCGGTTTACACCAATGCAAACCAGCTTTGGCTGCAACTTGCTCGCCCTCAATGGCGGTAAGCCGGAACAGCTCGACCTGCGCAAATTCCTGACGGCCTTCGTAGATTTTCGCGAGGAAGTCGTTGCCCGCAGAACGGCTTTCGAGCTACGCCGTGCGCGCGAGCGCTCCCACATTCTTTGCGGCCTTGCCGTGGCCGTCACCAATGTGGACGAGATTGTCGCGACCATCCGGTCCTCTGCTGATGCGGCCGAGGCCCGTGAAAAGCTGATGACCCGCCGCTGGCCCGCCCAAGACATTGCGCAATATATCGAGCTGATTGACGATCCCAGCCACACCATGAACGAGGACGGCACCTACAATCTGTCCGAAATTCAAGCGCGTGCCATTTTGGAGCTGCGTCTGCAACGCCTCACCCAGATCGGTGTGAAGGAAGTCACCGACGAGTTGCAAGAGCTGTCGGGCAAGATCAAAGACTATCTCGACATCCTGCGCTCGCGCGACCGGATCATGTCGATCATCAAGGCCGAGCTTGAAGAGGTGCGCGACCAATTCGCTGTCCCAAGACGCTCCGAAATCGTCGAGCATGAAGGCGACATGGAAGACGAAGACCTGATCGAGCGCGAAGACATGGTCGTCACCATCACCCATGGCGGCTACATCAAACGCACGGTGCTTGACGAATACCGCGCCCAGAAGCGCGGCGGCAAAGGCGTGGGCGGCATGTCCACCAAGGACGAAGATTTCGTCACCAACCTGTTCGTGGCCAACACACACACGCCGCTTTTGTTCTTCACAACCGACGGGATGGTCTACAAGCTCAAAACATGGCGCCTGCCCCCGGGGGGCCGCAACGCACGCGGCAAAGCGATCGTCAACATCCTGCCGATCCCCAGCGGCGTCTCTATCGCAGCCATCATGCCTGTGGACCGCGATGAGGAAGATTGGAAAGACCTGCAAATCGTCTTTGCGACTTCCGAAGGGGACGTGCGCAAAAACGCGCTCTCAGACTTCACCAACGTCATGCGCAACGGCAAAATCGCCATGAAACTGCCTGAGGGTGTTTCCTTGATCAACGCGCGCATCTGCGACGACAATGACGACGTGATGCTGGTAACGGACGCGGGCAAAGCGATCCGCTTCTCCACCACAGATGTGCGCGTCTTCCAATCGCGCAACTCCACAGGCGTGCGCGGGATCAAACTGCCCACTGGCGTCAATGTGGTCTCCATGGCCGTGATCCGCCATTTCGAGGCTTCTTCCGAAGAACGGACCGCCTACCTCAAAATGCGCCGCCAATTGGCAGG
>CAKZTM010000089.1 GCA_937920555.1 uncultured Paracoccaceae bacterium
CTTGATGTCGCCAGTTGGCAAAGTTGCCTCCAAAGACGCAACCGTATTGGCAGTGCCACAGAACTCAACAGCCGCCGTTGCCGTACCTGTTCCACCGTTTCCGTCGGAAACTGTGTAGTCGATATTGATGACAGTGCTCTAGTTAATGTCGAGCGCATCAAGTGCGGCATTACCCGAACCATCAATGTTCAACTGACCATTCATCAGCATTACAGATACGCCGCTAACGGTGATCGTCTGACCTTCAGCGATATCAGTTCCACCAACTTGCGTGATTGTCAGACCGGAATTGTCACCCGTGTCTGGATCAACGTCATTGGCAAGAACATCGATCTTAACTGCCTCATCGGCACAGGTCTTGCCTGCGTCGTCGCTCGGTGTTGGATCAGTATTCGTAACTTCCACGCCAGCGTCGTTGTCTGGTGTGTCCTGACCAGCAACAACAGAGATGCCAGTGATTGTGGACATGCCACCACCGATATCCGTTGCGTCCGAGTCAATCGCATCATTGTTGCCAACATCTTTCGCAATCAGTGTCTTGCCAGAAACCGTATCGGTGAACTTAACACCATACGTACCTGCAGCAAGACCACCAAAGGAGTAGCTGCCGTCCGCTGCTGTCGTCGTCGTGATACCCGTTGGGTTACCCGCCGCATCCAAAAGCTCAACTGTTACACCCGAAACACCCGGCTCGCCGTCGTCAACGCCGTTACGGTCGTCATCGCAGAAGTAGCGACCCGACAAAGAACCTGGCTGTGGTGCGTCTTTGAGACCAGCGTCGACCACGGTATCACTACCTGCGGTTACATTGATCGTGCCGGACATGCCATTTGCATTCACATCGCTGTCAACGCCGTCGTTATTGCCAGCATCCTGAACAGTGAACTCCTGTCCATTAGGAGCAACGACCATGACTTTGTAGTTGCCCACATTCACGTTCGCGAAGTTATAGTCACCGTTCGCGTCAGTTGTTGTAGTTGCAACGGTGTTACCCGCGGTATCCACCAACTTCACGGTCACACCAGCTTTGCCAGGCTCCGTCGTCGTTGTTGTGATTTCCTCACGCAACTCAATGTTGTCAACCGCAGCACCTTTGCCGCCAACCGAGCTACCCGACACAAAATCGATACGGTTCGAACCAGCGGACAACTGGAGCTGCACCGTGACCTGACCATCAGCTGTCACGTTCACGACTTTTACAGTCTGTCCATTGATCTTGACGGTGAAGTCGTTGCTCGAAGCAGAGATCTTGCTGTTCTTGTAGGTATCAAAAGTCAGACAATACGTTCCGGCTTTTGCAACACTGAAATTTTGGCAAAGAATTGATCCACAATCGAGCTCAAAAATCTCATTGTTGCTCGCATTTGAGAAGGATCCATTATCGGTGCCTTGGATAACGTCGCCGGAATTGCTGCCAGCATCGTACCAAGAGCCAAAACCGTCGCTGTTGTAAACAGTGCGTCCAGCTTCGAAGTCGCCGTTCTTGAGAAGGTTAGACCCTTTTGAAGTCGTCGTTGATGAATCGTTAACGCCATCACAATCGAGATCACAGAAGACGTTGCCCGATACTGAGCCGGTCGCCGGCGCCGCAGGGCCAGCGTCAAAGCACTTGTAATCTAGGTAGTTGCCCTTGACGTTGGAGCATCCAACAGCTGTCAGCGAAACGCCCGCAGGAGGAGTGCCGTAAAAATTTGGACCACCATTGTAGAATGTGTACGAATCTGGAAGCGAGCCGGACTGCTCTACTTCAACCATCTGATACGTATTGCCGTCAGAACCCTTTAGTGTCCAAACGGTCTCGGCATACGCCTTGGTGCCATTGCCAATTTCATTGCCGTGAGCATCTTTGATGCTGGCATACTGGCCAGACGTGTCATCCGCGCGCTCGTTATTGAGGCTGTCGCCAGACAAAAATCCATCGTTATCACGTACTGTGATACTCTGCGTCGCTGCTGCTGGCATGGTGAAGACTTTACCTTTACTCATTGCGCCGCCCAAATCGGACGACCCAAAAGCTGAGAAAGTATAGTTTCTGTAGTAATAGGTCATTTATCTGCCCCCCTCGGCATCATTCAACAAAACAAAGGGGGAAATTAACCCGCGAGTGACGCCCAGTCGGCCGAATATCACGCACATTCGAAACGCCAAAGCTCACTAACACATGCGCTCCCGACAAAGTCGGAACCACCCCCCAATAGGCACTTTGTCGCCCATATAAGATATTATTGTCAACGTGGTTAGCCGCTAAACAGTAATTTTTTTTAACTTCCGTTGGGTAATTAAATATTGGGGTAGCAAAAGATATTCCAGTATTTGACGGCTTAAGTCGGCAAAAAGGTCATATTTTAACCTCTAATTAGCCCTATCGGTTGCCTATAAAGGATGTGTGATAAAAACGCCACTTAGGCCCGCTTCATGAAGACAAAAGGCGTTCGGCACAGAATACCCAAATCCGTCAAAAACGAGCCGGACTTTATATATGCACGATCGAGCCGCGCCTGCGAAATCCGCCCTATCTCGCGCTCGCGTGACACGAGCCAAGGCCCGGACATTCCCGGACGGCTTTGCATGTATAGACCTGCAAGGCTGGGAAACCGGTCAAAGTCTTGAATTTGAAGCGGCCGCGGCCCGACAAAACTCATTTGCCCAGACAAAACATTGAACAATTGCGGCAAATACCGCAGTCCGCTCCGCCGGAGCCAACGGCCCAAAAGACTTTCGGTGTCCGTTCGGAACTGAAGCATGGAAAACTCGACACCACCCTGACCAATAACAGGACGACCTTCGATGTTCGGGCCACGACGCTGCAACGCCAGAGAAAAATAGACGACCACAAGGAAGGGCCAAACCGCGCACAGCACCGCCAACCCCAAAAGGACGTCAAAACCACGCTTCATCTCGCTGCGCGTGACATACCGGCAGGCACCGGTGCTCAAGCTTGCCGATCGAAGCTTGATATCGCCAAAAATTCTTGGGTCGCTATATGCCATTGGTTCCTCTTGGGCAGAGAATCACAGGGCTGGGGACCCCGCTTAGATGAGGTCAAGCGTAGTAAGGTAAACTCCAAATGGAAAACGAATGGGTATAACTTGGTAAAAACAGTCGGTTTTTCGCCGATTGGCGGCTCGGGGACGCCATGGTCGACCGCAGACCGAAAGCGACACAGGAGCGAATATCGATGCCGAGAATTACGCGGACCGCTCTGGCATTTTGGGCTTCCACGAGCGGCGCTCCCACCCTAAAATCGATCCATGAGCACACCCGCTTTTTGTCGCGATTGCCTTACGGTTTGCAACGGAGCACGCCGATGTCCATCCTGTGCAAGTCCGCGAGTGCTGACACATCCCGAACTCTTTGACCTTTCCATCGCGCACATTGATTGTGATGCATTTTACGCCACCGTCGAGAAGCGAGACAATCCAGAGCTGAAAAACAAGGCGCTGATTGTTGGTGGCGGCAAGCGCGGCGTCGTCTCCACGTGTTGCTATATCGCGCGAATTAAGGGCGTCCGGTCTGCGATGCCAATGTTTAAAGCCCTAAAAGCCTGTCCAGAGGCCGTCGTGGTCTACCCGCGTATGGAAACTTACGTATCGGTCTCTCGCGAGATAAAGGCGATGATGCAACAGTTAACCCCAGTCGTCGAACCACTATCTCTGGATGAGGCGTTTCTTGATTTGACTGGAACCGCGCGCCTTCACAAAGAACCTCCGGCAATGCAGTTGGCACGACTGGTCAAAAACATTGAGGATGAGATCGGGGTGTCAGCCTCCATCGGCTTGTCGCACAACAAATTTCTGGCCAAGATCGCGTCCGATCTGGATAAACCCCGAGGTTTCTCTGTGATTGGTAAGGAAGAGACGGAGACCTTCCTTGCGGGCCAAAAGGTCGGGGTCATCTGGGGGATAGGCCCAGTGGCGCGGCAAAACTTGGAAAACAAAGGTATTCGGTCAATTGCCGATATTCTCAGCCGTGATCGCGCGGATCTTTCGGAACAATTCGGCGCTATGGGCGAGCGCCTGTGGCATTTGGCACGGGGATTGGATTATCGGTCGGTCTCAGCGAGGGCACCGGTAAAGTCGATCTCCAAAGAGACAACATTTTTTGAAGATGTCGGCGACCCCGAATTACTCGACGGTTATCTGTGGCGTTTGTCTGAGAAGGTTGCCGACCGCGCGAAGGCCACAGAAAAAGCAGGTAAAACCGTGAACCTGAAATTGAAACGTGCGGACTTTCGAACAATTTCCAGACAGGTCAGTCTGCTTGATCCAACGCAGCTGGCTGACACGATCTACAAAGCCACCAAGCCCCTTTTGGATAAGGAAATCGCGCAAGGCCCGTTTCGTCTGCTTGGCGTTGGCCTGACCCATATCTCGCAAGAGGCTGCAACTGCGCAAATTGGAAGCCTGTTAGATCCTCTTCAGACCAATCGCGAACACGCAGAACGTGCAACCGATGCGATCCGCGCTCGCTTTGGGAGCAATGCAATCCTCAAAGGGCGCTCGCTAAAAAAGTAGAAAAATCAACAATTTGGGTGTGAATATGCAGAAAAGCAACATTTTTTTCGCAGCTGCAATATTTCGCCTTGACGATGCTGCATTGCAGCAGTTAATGTTGCGGTGCGTCAGAGATGACGCATACCCTTAATCGGGTATTCCTCCCTAGACTTGGGCCACGCATTGCGTGGCCTTTTTTTTGCAATTCTGACAAACACCCAATTCAGGGGCTCGTATTGCGCTGGAGCCGCGTCCTACAAATCTACTACGCCTTTTTATGACGTCGCCCAATCAAGCTATTGGATATCGTTGCTGTAGGTATCAACGCAGGTGATTAACAATGAGTGGCCGACATTCTAGCTTGTTCCGGTCTTGCAAAAAGGTCGGAACCAAAAGACCTGCCGCAAGCCTAGCGACCCTACACGAAAAAGTCCGCGCTCATTCTGCCGCGATCGAGAGCTTGTCTTGACCAATACGAACCAGCTTACGAACAATGCCGTTGATCTGCCGCTGGACCGCAGGAAATCTGATGCTTTTGGTCACACCAGATTCAATCATGTAGAGTGATCGATCAATTTCGATCTGAAGAGCGTGAATACCCTTGGCGGGGCGTCCGTAGGTCTGGGTGATGTACCCCCCCGCAAATGGTGCATTCCGCACCACCCGAAAACCCGCATCACCAAAAATATCCATTGCCGCGTCCATCACCCAACGTTCGCACGAGGCTCCAAACCGGTCACCCAGAACAATCTCGGGGCGCGCGCCGTTGACCATTGTCGACCCGGCAAGCGCATCATGAGGCATGGAGTGGCAATCAAATAGAATCGCATGGCCGAACAACTCGCGGGTTTCCCGCAACATATCCGACAGCGTCTCGTGATATGGTCTATGGAATGCCTTGATGCGGGCTTCCGCCTCAGCAAGTGTCATTTTCCCACTCATGATGATCCGACTGTCGGAAACAACCCGTGGGATAACACCAAGCCCCGCATTAATCCTGGGGGACCGGTTCGACTTTGGCGCACCAGCAACAAGAGCTGGGTCAAGCTCGTCCTCTGCCCTATTCAGGTCCAGCCAGGCCCGTGGCATGGTCGCCGCAATCAAAGGTGCGCCATGTGACGGCGCCGAGGAAAACAACTCATCGATGAACGCGTCTTCAGAGGATCGTAGCGCCTGCGGGCTCAAATGCGTGCGCGCCAGCATATCAGCGGGATAGCTCGATCCACTGTGCGGCGACGAAAATATCGCCGAGCTGAGTTGCTCAGTCGGCCTACTCAGCGAAAAAACAGGGCCATAATCATGAGTGCGATTTATCATGCGTCCATTATAAACCCGTCACTCGTCTCTGCGAAACCCCTTGAATGAAAATTGGACGTCCTTTATAGAACGCCCTCGCAACGCCTTATGCCTTTATATCAGGCTCCGGTCGAGCGGGCGTATAGCTCAGCGGGAGAGCACTTCGTTGACATCGAAGGGGTCACTGGTTCAATCCCAGTTACGCCCACCATTTCCCCAGATTTGGGGCAGAATTCAAGGCGGCGGGCCTCAAATCCAGCCGTATCTATAAGGAGAGAGGCCATGAAGGTCAGAAATTCGCTGCGTTCGCTTAAGAACCGCCACCGGGACTGCCGCGTTGTTCGTCGCAAGGGTCGCGTTTATGTGATCAATAAGACCCAGCGTCGGTTTAAAGCCCGTCAGGGTTGATCCTCCAAAACTGCGAATCGCTGGTTGCCGCGCCCCAGACTGGAGCGCGGCTTTTGTGTTTAGAATTGCAAATCAGGCACAACACCGGGCTGCCAAGCCTACTTCAATAGTACCGCTCTTAGGTTTCTAACTTCTCGAAACGGCCTCAGACCTCGTGGTATTTTTGACGTCGCTCCAAACTCTTCCTTGACGCAAGACCTCGGGTCGCCAATCATGATTCATCGGGGATTTTGGGGCAATCAATTATGTCGAGTAGTTCGGCCAGTGCAGGTAATCCGGCATGGGGCGCAGTGGTGCAAGCCGGACTATTGGTCGGCGCAATGGCAGTTACCTTTTCCATCTCGCACGCTTCTCTCGTAACCACAGCACAGGCCCCGCAGGCCACAGCGACTTTGGTTGGCATGACCTTAACAGGCAGCGCAGTGTTATGTGTGCTTTTGGGTTTTTTCAGTTCGGTCAGAGGGTTGATCCCGATATCCCAAGATGTGCCCGCCGCGGCTTTGGGAGCGATCGTTTTGGCAATGCTACAAACAGCAACCCTGCCCGCCGGTGATGCCGGGACAGCCACAATCGCCGCTCTCAGCGTTTTCACAACATTTACCTTTGCTGCATCATTCTTCTTATTTGGGCGACTGAAACTGGGCGGTTTGATGCGCTACGCTCCGCGACCAATGATCGCCGGTTTTCTCGCGGGCACCGGCTGGTTTGTGATGGTTGGAGCATTGGGTATTTGTGCAGGAGAACATGTCGAATTTTCAAACCTAAACGACCTTCTGAAGGCCCCCACGATATTAAAAGTCTTCACCGCCTTTAGCGTCGCCTTACTCCTGATCTTAGGAAACCGCCATTTGCCAAAAAACAGCGCCTTGCCCGCCGTGGTAATCGGCTCAATTTTGGCGGTTCACATGCTCGCCCTTCTCACGCAGACCTCCCTGACACAAATGACCCAAGACGGATGGTTCGTCTATCTACCAACATCGGGCGCTCTTTGGCCCACAATACACCCGAGTGACCTTCTGGAAGTTGATCTCAGGTTCTTGGGAGATCAGATTTTTCCAATCCTCTCCATGGTTCTTTTAGCCACAATCGCCTTCTTGATGAACGCATCGGCCCTAGAAGTTGAAACCCGCGTCGATCTTAGACTTGATCGAGAGATGAAGGTTTTGGGTCTTGGCAATCTGGCCGCAGGGGTTTTGGGCGGAATGCCCGGATATCACGGCGTCTCAACAACGCTCGCCGGGCACAGGATCGCAGGCCAAAACCGGGCTGTCAGCTATGTGGCCGCCGCCACTCTCGTCGCTGTCTTGGCGCTTGGCGATAGAGTCCTGACAATCCTGCCAATGCCGGTTTTAGCCGGTTTTATGCTTTGGGTCGGGGCTGGTATGCTGCGCGAATGGCTTGTTAGCACCCTGCAAATTGGCTCGCGTAAAGAAACCCTTTTAACCACCGTCATTTTTGCGGTCATCGTCTTGGTGGGGTTATTTGAAGGCACAGTATTTGGGCTTTTAGCGGGCGCCATGCTGTTTGTGGTCGATTACAGCCGAATGGACCCCGTACGCACTGAAGTCTCTGGGAAAGCGTATCACGGCTCATCGGAAGTTTCCTCTGAGCGATTGAAAATCCTGCAAGAACATGGAGGCCAGATTGCGATACAAAAGATTCAAGGCTTCGTTTTTTTTGGAACAGCCCACAAACTTCGAGAGCGTATCCTCCGGCTTCTGGCCAGTAAGTCGGAAGTCACACATCTAATGCTCGATTTTTCTGGTGTCACCGGGCTCGATTCCACAGCAATCATGAGTTTTGACCGCATCCAGACAGAACTGGAAGAGCAAGGGGTGACCCTCTATTTAACCTCCGTACCAGATGAAATTGTGCAGGTGATGATCCGCTCCGGGGTAATTTTGGGTGAGTCTGGAGGGGGCTTCAGGTTGCGTGATGACCTTGATAGCGGATTGCGCGAACTGGAGGAATTGATTTTGGCGCAGGTAGCATCGCAGCCAGCGACCACCCCCGACATACACACCATTTTGTCACAAATCATGACGGGCACAGCCGCCGCAGAGCATCTCTTAGGACATATGGAAAAACTTCAACTGGCCGATAAAGACACGCTTTTTGCCGCAGGTGACCCGCCCGACGGCATTTATATCCTTGAAAGTGGCAAGCTGGGCGTTTTTGCAGGTCGCAAGGACGCCCCCGTGCGTTTACGTGATCTTACCCCCGGCGCAATCATCGGAGAAATCGCATACTACCTCCAAAGCCCTCGCACGGCCGCTATTGTAGCGCTGGAACCAACTGTGATTTGGAAACTCTCATCGCTGGCTGCAAATCAGGTCCTGCAAGACAACCCGGAACTGGCCGCTCGGTTTCATTCCGGTATCGCCACAGCTCTTGCGCGGCGCGTGGACGCCAATACCCGCGTCATTCAAACCCTTCGCGCCTAAATGGAAGTCACAAAACCCGCTCGCCGTAAATCGTCGCACGAAGGGCAAACATACCTGAAAAACATCCCTTTGAGACGTCTCGCGTCAAGCTGATGCTCAACTCCTCCAAAGGATCAAGCAGCAAAACCCGCCCATTTTTAAAAGGCGCGGATGCAAGGCGTTCATTCTCACTTAAGATGTACGGATAGCCTTCCGCATCGTTCCAAAGAGAGATAACCGGAATCGCCAAACTCGATGAGGCTTCAAGCTGATAAGCCCCTCGGGAGGTTATCATTGTCACCGCAATATCGAGCGACATTTTATCTTGGTCGATCACCGCCTTTGGGTCGCCTTTCCATTCTTGCGCGGTAGGGTTCACAGGCTCGAAGCGAAAGCCAAGTTCCGACAATTCGCAAGGTGCTCCCAAATAGATAAGCGAAGTCAATTCCGATTGCTCTGCCCCGTCGCCAAACAGAAATGTCACATTATTGGCTACTATTGTCTCTGACATCTGGGATGCCTTTCGAATTCAGTTTGCAAATAGATCACGCCGCCGCATGCGTACCCGCCGAGGCGTGATAACTTGCATGCCGCTTGCCAATTCACCGGTGATAAATATCTCCAGCTCTCCTTGAAACGCGTCTGGATCCAAATATCGTTTGACGTGGAAGCGCAACGTCTCGCCGGGCGTCAACAAAATCGACTTCCCGCCCTTCAATGACAAACGAAACGACCGGTTGACCCCACGAACCAAAAACTCATCCACATCAGATACGATGTCATTGGTGAGGTTACGATTGAGGCTATCAAAATCCCGCGCCCCTTCCATTCCCTCGTAGTCAAGCGTGTAAATTTGCCCACGATACTCAATCGACACTTCCAAACGGATCAGAAATTCAGCGCCGAGCTTCGACTGCGGGATACACAATATGCCCAGACCAAGCTCAGAAAACTCAACAGCGGTATCTGGATTGGTAAACACCAGCGGCGTCTCAAACCCCATCTGACCCGCCGCTATAAACCTCTGACCGCTATCGTGTGAGAAAACTAACTCCACCAGAGCCATGATCTTCGTCCTTAGGTCAGTTTGCCGCCACGATGGGCAAGTTGCATATGTGCACTGTACGACGTGACAGAACGATTGCCCGGTGTATTGCCTTCGAGTACCAATGTCTCCAGAGACCCGCTTTCCACCTCAATGGAAATGGTGTGATGATGCTTGCTCATCCGCCATACATAGAGCCTACCTGTTCGCGCCGGACCTGCATCGTCTTCCCCATGAGGTTTGAACGGTTCGCCGGCAGAACTCACGACCATAATGCGCGGCTTGGACAACCGGTAGGTGTGCCCTTCATAGGCATAAGCATAAATGACAGCGATAGCCGGATCAGTGGAGCGCGGCACACCCGATCCGGTACTTTCAGACAGCGGGTGACATTGCAGTGTCAAAGTATCCAGCAAATCGGACTGAACCTTAATGTAGCCGATACCACGTTGCTTGCCCCCTTCATCGTCGGACATGGGCTCCATATGGGCGCCGATCAACATGATCTCACTGGGGTCATACATACGCCCTTCAGAGGCAACTAGCGCAGAAATTTCTTCTATTGATGATATGTCATCTGACATGTGTGTGTGCTCCCAATTTTCTTAAATCCAAACTCTACTTCGGCCACCCTGGCCTACCATGACGCTATCAAACGGGTTGAAGATCTCTCGCCACGCTAAGCATTCGACCAAGTTCTCAGCCACATCGCCCTGTCCAGCCGTCTGCAATGCCTCACAAACCGCATATCCCGCGTTCACAAAGGTCAAATCATCATTGTCCAAATGAGCCCAAGACGCTGCAAGCGCACGCCCCATTACATCACGGGCATCTGCCAAAGCACCCTTGAGCTGAAAATGCTTCAACTCATAATCCTCTTCAAAGGCCGCCTTGAAGCTGTTGGCAATGTCAGCGTCGATATCGCGAGCATCTGCTACAGATTTTTTTGGCAAATCAACCAATCCCTGATCGATCGCAAGATTATGATATGTTTCGACAATCGCATCAAAAAAGGCACCAGTGAATGGCCTGGATTTATCGTGAGGCTCTGAACCAACCTCGCTCATCCGGCGCGCATTACCGGCGATCCTGACTTGGCGCTCATCGGCCAACTCAGCAAAGGCGTTCAACTCGTTCATGGCTAAAAGATTGCCCGATCCGCGCCGCAAAAGACGGTCCATTGCCGTATCGAAATGCAGCATCCCCAAAAGCGAGCAAAGGTCCGAGACACCTTCATGATAGGCCACGAAATCGGGCCCCGGTTGAAAGCCGTCGCGCGGCATGCCTATCTCAGCAAACAAGATCGAATGACCGATTTCATGGGCAATCACATCAAAATTGAGTGCATAGGGATAACGTTCTCCAGCCCCAGATGTATCGTAGCCAAACTCCAGATATCCGTAACCCGACTGCGCATTGTCCCACTCGATCAAAGGAACAATCTCTAACCGCTCATAGGTCGCACCAAAATGCCAATCGATCCGATGCCCCAGATACCCTTCCCAAACATCCAAAATACGCGCGACGCACCCAAAAGCATGTGCTGCCAGAAAGGCCCGAGAGCCCGGCTCCAAATGGTCAAAATGACCGCTGGGCGAGGGCTCTACAACCGGATGGGTCGCTCCGGGATAGGGTGGAAGATAGGGATATTCGTATGGCGACTTGGCTGTCAGCGGGTCTTTAACATACATTCTGTCATTGATAGGGCCCGCCGTGACGCTGCCCAGCGGATCAGAAATCCAAACCAACTCCGGCTTGTCATAACCCGGAGTAATAGGCGCCTGCGGATATAGCAAAAACCGCGTGCCAGAGCTCGTATCCATTTTTGGCAAAATAATCCCACTTTCCCAATGCGTTATTGATAGCCGGGTACGACGAGATTAGCGAACTTTTTTTGTGTTTTTATATGGGTTTGGATCAATATCGCCCGCCACAAGGTCATCTAGCCAGGCGTGTACAATTGGTGGTTGCGGCGTTTGGGGAATTGGCCAATCGGCGTTGAGCTGATGCTCAGCCAGAAGGCGAAGTAACGCACTGGCATCCAACGCCTTTTGGCTGATCTTGTAAGGCGCAAGTGATCTATCCAAATCTAAAAGACGACGGGCTTCGAAAGGCAGGCCAGTCGCAATCTCAACCAACTGAGCATGGCACACTTGGTCAATTGCGCCCGCGCGACGCGCCCTTTGCAAACTACGTCGAATGTCGATCAGCGCATCATTCAGCGGCGTAAATCCAAGCGCCTCAGGCGCGTGCGTCACAGCGACGGCATCATCCGGTGTAAGTTGAAAGCGGCGATACCAGCGGTATATCAAACCAACTCCGATCATTCCGTGAGTATGCAATTCAGCGGCACGTAAGGCGCCCATGCTAGAGGCCCCAAAAACTGGCACACCCTTGGAGAGCGCCCAGAGAATTTCCCGGTGCCGCACAGTCGGTGCGTCGCGAAATATGCCATCGATAATTGCGATCGCTGAGGCGCCGGCATCGACAGCACGCAGCACATCGCCTTGCTGGACCGGCCCTCGGATATCGGCATCCAATATCTTTCTTGCCGCGTGATTTGGCAAAGACGGGCCTAGAAAAACCGTGATCAGGCTCATCTTAGCACCCGTTCTGGATCAGCCAGAAGATTGGGAGCGACTATACGGCAAACAAAGAGTGGTATATCAACTCGCGCCAAAAGCGGCACAACGATAATCGGCCCCATCCCAAAATCACCAAGGTTTTTTGCAAGATCATAGCTGGTTGCCGGGCAGGTTTGCGCGGGCGGCAACGGCCCGGCCCGTTGCGCCAGCATTTCCCATTCAGCGGCGATTGCATGACGGTCAACGCTCGAGCGATAGAGCGTCCAAGTCATATCTTCGCGCGCGCCCGAAATCACCGCAAGGCGGGCTTGAATAGCTTCAAGGAGTGCAGCCGTCGCAGAACCTCCATAAGTCGAGCGGCATGCAAACCCATCGGCGGGCAAGGGTAGACCCGATGCGTGCTCCGGGTCTTCCAAAATACGCGCAAAAACGCAACGCGGACCAGGTCGGACTGATATGTCCCATAGCCCAACGCGAAGCCCCTTTTCCTCAAGATTGCCAACCAAGGCAGAGAGGCCATCATCCCCGATTGGGGAATGATGCATTTGGCGCAGCGCGCGGGGTGAGCCCTCTTGGCTGGATCGAAGCTGGGCATCATTCTCCACACATTCCAACAAGCCGTGCCAGATGGCCTCAGCAAAGCTAGATCCAGCCCCCATACCGATAGAACTACGCAATATTGGGGCAGCCTCAGCCTTAGCACCGAGGCTAAAATCCGTAGACAAAACATCGCGCGGAACGGCGCAAGGCGCGGCCCGCTCAACATCCCAGCCAGTTACAAACTCAGTCCGCTCATCTGGCCAGCCGGTGACACCGGGCGCAAGTTTTGCCCATAAATCACGATCCAAGTCCGCACCAGACCAAGGAGTGAGGCTTGACAAATCTTCGCCCACCGCCATCTCAATACACTCCAAAACCGCGCTGATCGCAGCTGTAAAAAGGTCGTTTCCCTTGCCTTGCGTAACTGCGTTTGATCTTGATGCCGGCTTACATGCCTGCGCGACCGGAACGCCCAGAATATCCAGCCCGGTAATATCGCTAACACGGGTGATCCCAAACTCCTTCAAATGTGGGGCCAGTCGTTCCCAATATATATTCGCTGCAAATGCACGCGACGGATCGGCGCGGCTTGCCGCCTTCAACTCGGTCACATCAAAGAAGTCCGTCACAGCCCCAACGCTTTTACAACATGGTCACGCTCCACGGCACCCGTCACACCCAATATTCGTTCGGCCAGTTGAGCCCGCAACGCCTTGCTTAATCCCATACCCAACGCAAGCCGTGTCTCCGCATTGCGCAAAACCAACATGTTGGCGTTTTGGGAGAGCGCAAGCTCAAGTCCTTCATCCAAAAAATCGCTCGGATCATCGGAGGTCTCCGACAAATACGCTAAAAGTGCCTGTCGTCGCAGCAACTCAGGAACCCAAAACAACAACCGTGTGCGTTTGGCCTCAGCTATCTCATGGGTCAGCCCGGCGATAGCTGTATCCGCAACGCCGCAAAGGGTCGCCGTTTCGGCTGAGATATCGGCGTAAATAGCCGTATCTTCCAGCACCCCTAAATTACGAAGCGTTGCAAGACCTTCCGACACTCTGTGATGGGCGTCCATGTCTCCCGACTGCGCCGCAAACCAGGCATCGAAAATCCGTACCTTAGCTAACATCGCAGGCGAGGCCTCGGACCCCGATAAGCAACCGATTTGCGTAAGAACCCTCTTGATTTCACCAGCATCGCGACGGAAGAATGCCCCCGTATTGGCAATGTCCAAGGCGTGCAAAAGACTGGGAAGGTGGCCAATCTCCTCGCCCCAACGCAACGCTTCATCTATTGCAACCAAGGAGCCGTCCCCGTCCCCCTGAAGCCAAAGCGACAATGCCCGCTCACCCAAACCACATACCTTTGCGTCATGCCCGTAGCATAACCGGCTTCGTCTGGCCTCCTCTGGATCGTAAAGCGCCAGACCTTCGCGAACAGCGTCCAGACTGTCATCATGCGCACCGACATCAAACATGGTGGCCCACCCACAATGAAGCGCCTGAAGACGCGCCTCATTAGAATCGGCTACCGTGATGGAGCCGATCAACGCCTCAGAGCGACGCGATTGCTCAATTAAATCGCTTGCCGTGAACCACCAGCCCCAAAGGATCGGAAACCACTCTCCGCGTGCGCCCTTCTCCAACTCAAAGCACAAATCCTGCCCACGCTCATAAAGAGGAGCGGCCGCGCGCGGACCCTCTAACAAGGTAACCAGCGGCCCGAGAAGCGAAATCGCCCGCAATTCAAACTGCCGCGCCACGTCACGGTCCTTAAGCTGGTTTAACAGCCCAATCGCCCGCTCCAGTGTGGCGCGCGGTGCCGTCAACGCGGAGCGCTGAATGGCCAGTTCTGCCGCATCAATTAATCCACCGATCCCTTGGGCCAGACGTCCAGCCAAAAGGCAATGCTCTGCTTGAACTCCAACCGAAACCGAAGCCGCCAATTGTGGGTCACTCTCAATCAGATCGACCAACCGTCCATGCAGATTTTGCCGTGTTCGGCGCAACTGGCTTTCATAAGCAGCCTCGCGCATCAACGCGTGGTGGAACGTGTAAACGCGACCCTCATCCGTGATGTCTTTAATCCCATGCTCCACCAGCCGGCTGAGATCGGCTTCAAGCTCACCGCGATTAAGGCGTCCCTCGGTCAGCCGAACCAAAAGATCGAGCGGTACATCTCTTCCGATCACACTGGCGATCTGTGCAGCACGCTTAGCCAATCCCGCTGATTCCAATCGCGCCGCAAGTAGATCCCTTAGGCTTTCAACCCCAATGTCGCTATCAACAAGCGGCGTAGCGCCTCCCTGATCCTCCATATATTTAGCAAGCTCGATTGCAAAAAGTGGATTCCCGTCGCTCTTTGAGGTGATCCAGTCCAGCACATCATCTGAAAGGCTGACCTCGACCGCCGCTTGTGCAAGATCTTTTATCTCCTCGATAGCAAACGGCATCAACGGCAATTCCTCTGAGACCGCCGAAAGCTCGGACAAGTCCGTCTCAGGCCGCGCTGTGGCAATGATCATCAAGGGGGCAGTGTGGGCAACCGACGCAAGAGTGGTCAAAAACGCAAGCGTCACCTCATCGATCCAGTGCAAGTCTTCAGCCAACAAAACGCACGGACGCAGGGACGCCAGCTCCAAGAATGCCTCAACACATCCATCCACGATCGCCGAACGACGAGCCTCGGCACTAAGAGCTGGATCTTCCTGAGCCGCGTGCACGCTGCCGGCAGTTTTGACCGCTGCCTGAGCGCAGGGATCATCGGGGGACCGGGTCTCATACTCATGCTCGTACATGGTAATAAGGGGGTGCAGAGCCTCCTTTGCCGTCGAAGGCTCGCATTGAAGGCGCAATACCAGACCATCACCGTCCATGTGGTCTGCCAAAGCGCTGCTCAAATGAGATTTCCCCAAACCCGCTTCGCCTTTAATCGCATAACCGCCCCCTGAACCTGCCATAGCGCGGGCCCAAGCCGCCTTGAGCGTAGCGATTTCCTCGCCTCGACCTATAAGCCCCACGCCGGAGACCGCGCGACGATCAAATCGCGACCGCAACATCTTTTGGTCAGCAAGCACATAGGCACTGTCCACATCGGGAAAGCCCTTCAGGCTCAACCCATCCCGGCGCTCAAAATCAAATGCACGACCCGAAAGCCGAAACGTCGACCGGTCAACAAGCGCTGTGTTCGGGGCTGCAGCGGATTGCAATCGGGCTGAAAGATTTGGCGCTACACCAACGGCACCCAAACCTCCTTGGCGCAAAGACCCCGCATCACTCGACAAAACGACGATACTTGTGGCCACGCCAATGCGGATATCAGGCATCGGCTGGCCCTCCTCAACCATTTCGGCGCGCGCCTGCAAAATACCCCAAGCTGCTCTCACGGATTGTAAAACTGCATCTTCATGGGGTTTGGGAAATCCAAAATACGCCATGCCACCATCACCCAAAACCTGCTCAAGCGAGCCCATATGTGCAGAAATCTGCGTTCGAGCCACGTCATGAACGCGCATCAGCGCCCCGCGTATTTCTTCAGGATCAAGCGATTGCAGCATCTGTGTAGACCCCACAATATCGTAAAACAGAACTGTAAGCTGACGACGCTCATCCTCTTGCACTTGCGCATTCGGAGCCGCAGCCGAAGGGCCAGTACCAAACAAGCTCCCCAATTTCCGTATCCCCCCAACCGATTTCAATTCCCGACAAGCAGACCATCTTTGGAGCTTTGAAAATTGCAGCCAAACCCTAGCACCCCTATCCCAAAAGCAGAAATCAAAAACCAAAACCAAACGGCTACACATTGGCAAAAACCACAGCTAACCTTCGGTCCATGAATAATATAATTCGGCCAGACCCCAACCTCTTGCGCAAATCTCGTCTGCTTCATGGTGCCTCGACCGCTTTGGTCTTCGTATTTGAGGACGTCAGCCAGACCCAAAACCTCAAGAAAGGCAGCTCTCTTTTTGAGCAAGGGGATTTTGGCGACAGCCTCTTTATCCTCAAAGAGGGGGCGTTGGAAGTAAGTGTGTTATCAAGCCAAGGGCGCAAACTCTCGCTCAACATACTGCGCACGGGTGAAGTTTTTGGGGAAATAGCGCTCTTTGATCCCGGCCCACGCACGGCAAGCATTTGTGCAATCACCCCAAGCAAACTTGTTTGCGTGCCGCGCAAACGGCTTTTTGAGGCTCTTGCTTCAAAACCTGAGCTGGCACTGGAAATGCTGAATTTGGCAGGTAAGCGGCTACGCTGGATCAGTAACCGGCTCGAAGAACATGTCTTTTTGCCCGTAGAGGCCCGACTGGCGCTGAAAATACTGCATTTCATCGACCATGGCGCAGACCCAGCCAATACGATCCGAATGTCACAAACAGCTTTGGCCGATCATGTGGGCGCCACACGCGAAGCAGTGTCCAAAATCCTATCGAGTTGGAAACGAAGCGGTTTCGTCGACATAAAGCGAAGCGCCGTCGAGGTTCTCGACCACGAACAACTGGAGGAAATTGCACGCCCCGATTTTATCTAAAGGCTGTGTGAATTGGTTCACAGAACCCAATTCGACGGGATGTCACAATAGGCTCATCGGGACCAAAACACTGGTTCATAACAACGAGGAGCAAAACATGAGAATCTCGCTTTTTCTCAACGCAATCCGACCAGCCAACGCGTTGCTACGTATCGTCAAACCGAAGCTCAACACATACAATGCCGCCTACAGGAATTACCGGAAATTTCAGTCTTTAGAAGCCCACGAACTCCGGGACATGGGGCTCACCGAGCACGACCAAAAGGGTCAGTCCTTTCAGGACTTTTTGGACGCTCAAACCAACAGGTAAATGATGACCGACAAAACTAGAGATCATCTAGGTGACAGCAAAAAGTTGCTGTTATGGCTCTACCGGAAACCGCCGACCATTCTCCGATAACATCACGAGCCGATCTCCGTGTAGCACGTACAAATCACAGCGCTGGGTACCATTATCGAAATCAACACAAATTGACCCATCGTCTTGGACCAGATAGCCCCCCTCGAACGCACGGCCTCCCTGATAAGTGTAGGCATAACGACCGTCCTTACGGTAACTTGCAACCCCACCATCCATAAACAAAACATCAAACCCAACCACCCGCGCAACCACCTGATCGCGTGTCATCTCCTCGTCCCAAGGGCGAAGATTCCAATCGGCAGCAACGGCCGGTGCAGCACAAAAAAGGGATAGGGCGAAAAATCTGATCATGAGGCCTCCACGGGAATGTCGAACCAGTCTAACGACTTTTATGCCAAAGGTTGATCAATTTACCGTCAGGTCAAGCCAGCGCCGCATACGATCCGCGATGGTAAACAAGGGGCGACAGATCACTGCCTAGATAACGCTTCACCTCACCCACCAAAATAAGATGATCGCCGCCATCATGCCCGGCCGATTGAATGCACTCAAATCGGGCCACACACCCGTTCAACAAAGGCACACCCCCCAAACCGTGCTCAAAAGCCAAGCCATCAAAGGCCTCCAAACCGCTTTTGGCAAACGCATCACTCAAGGGTCGTTGATCCTCCGCCAGCACATGCACAGCAAAGTGAGACGCGGCCTCAAAGGCCGGAAATCGTGCAGATTTTCGTGCTGGCGACCACAGAACCAAAGGTGGATCCAGCGACACGGACGCAAAGCTGTTGGCCGTCATTCCCAACGGACCCTCCGGGGTCATCGTTGTAACGATGGTTACGCCAGTCACATAACAACCGAGCGCATTTCGCAGCGCGCGGGGATCAAAATCATTGCTCATAACCTTCACTTAACTTGTTTCAAGGTCATTGTGAATTGCTTAACCCTCAAGGTATTTTCACTCTTTGACGTGACACAGTTTGGCGTGTCGCCCAGCATTGAGCAGCAAAAGGATCACAAGATGCATGGACCCACTGGCCCACTTGCGACATCCAAAGCGAAGGCATAAATACCCATCGAGTTTTGGAGAAACCGCATGAGTCAAACCGACGCCCGTATCACTGAGTTAGAAATCCAGATGTCGCACCAAACCCAGGTGATCGACGACCTTAGTGATATTGTGGCCCGTCAAGATATAGAACTCGCAAAGCTCGCCCGCAAAATGACGCTTTTGTTGGAGAATGCCGCTGACGCGCAATCTTCGGGTGGCGTTGTTCTGGCCGACCAAAAGCCGCCCCATTGGTGAAAGTTTTTGTCCTCCACGGCTTGGGCCGCTCTTCAGTCTCGATGCGATTTTTGTATCTGCGGCTCAAGTCTGCGCGCTTTGATGCGGAACTTTTGGATTATCCGTCAAGAGCCGCGACGATTGCTGAACTGACAGATATGCTCGATGCACAACTTCCCGAAACCGGCACAATTCACTTTGTTGGCCATTCTTTGGGGGGCATCTTGGCCAAGAACCTCATGAATGGTCTCCCTGAAGAGAGGCGCGGACGTATTGTACAATTGGGCGCTCCAAATTTCGGATCGGAAATGGCCGCCAGAGCCGAGATATTGGGTCCGTTCATGGGCCCGGTTCTGGCAGAACTCGAACCAAACGACGCTGCCGAAGACGAACAGCTGGACATCGGAGCAATCGCCGGCACAGCCGCCATTCAAGCGCTATCGTTGATCACCGGTGTAGAAGGCGAAAATGACGGGAAGGTTTCCGTTAAAAGTGCTTGGGGACATGCCACAGCTGACAAACGCATCAAGCTGAATGTTGCACATTCCACAATGATGTTAAACGGCGAGGTCATCGCGGCCACAATAGAATTTCTGTTGACCGGAAAATTTAGGGAAAATTGGCGGGGTTAACTTAACCGCATGTTCAATCGGGTGGGGTATGACCGCACCCATGGAAACCGAGACACGCAACCAGCCACCAGTCGTCCGCCCTATTCCCAGAAACAAGAAGGGGCCGGATATCCTGAATGTTGAACAGCTTCACAAAATGCTGGGGTTTGATGAGGTCTTTAATGCGGAGTTTGGCATTCTGAGCCCGCATTTACGCAAGATCACCAAATCTTGGAAAATGGAAATCCCTATGAAAATAGTGAAGGAAGAGACTGCGCAGGACACGATGACTGTGCGGGATCTCAACTCCATTTTTGATAATGTGCAAGGATATCTCGACAGCATGTACGCGGGGCGCTTTTACGAGGACTTTGAAGGTCCATTGGACGGTATCGCGATCACACTCAAAGCGCACGGCATCAATCCAGGATGGGCAACCTTTGCATTTTCAACTGCATTTGACGAAGCGCAACAGCAACTTTATTTTGATACCAGACAAGTCAATCACCGGGTCTACCCTGCGGCCCTTCGGTGTTTGAACAAAATCATGGTTCTCACCACTCACATGCTGAACCGGCGCGACCATGAGCTCAACGATGTGACCCCTCAACGCGGCAGATGAAGCCAAATTTTGGATTAAAAATCGAAGCGAAGATCACACGGCAGCAGCACGAAGCGTGTGACCTTCGCATCTAAATTAGCGGAACATACGCAATACAAATTCTCTCCGCAAACTCCTGGCCACGAATGACCATCCCAGTCAGGGCGCACCTCTTTGCCCGTGACTTCTTATGCCAGACAAGCATCCCGGTAATCATGGGAAAAAGCCCATTCTTTTCCCACCTAATTGACGTTAACGTTAACATGGGGCGGTGGCTATGCCATGTACTGTGCACAACCCCGATCTGTGGGGCCACAATCTCTCAAGACAACAGACCCAAAGATCGCTATGTAATGCGTACGACATAAAACGGAACCGACCCAATGCGAGACCTCAAAGACCGCGAACAGCGCCATCCCGAAAAGGCCCATAAGGCTGACGCTCCGATCCTGCGCAAGCCAGACTGGATTAGGGTCAAGGCCCCAAGCTCGGAAGGTTACCGGCGCACGCGCGACATCATGCGGGACAACAACCTCGTTACAGTTTGTGAGGAAGCAGGCTGCCCAAATGTAGGCGAATGCTGGTCTCAGGGTCACGCAACTATGATGATCATGGGCGAAATTTGCACCAGAGGCTGCACGTTTTGCAATGTGGCCACCGGCAAACCGGAAACTCCGGGCGAGCTCGATGTGTTTGAACCCGGACGGGTCGCCCATGCGGTCGAGAAACTTGGCCTTGCCCATGTGGTGATCACATCGGTGGACCGCGACGATGTGACCGATGGCGGCGCAGACCATTTTGCGCAAACCATTCGCGCTGTTCGGCACCGCTCCCCGCAAACAACTATTGAGATATTGACCCCCGATTTTCTGCACGCTGATCCCGACGCTTTGGAAAAAGTAGTCGAGGCAAAGCCAGACGTTTTTAACCACAACCTGGAAACCGTTCCCGGCCTCTACCCGGAAGTTCGACCGGGCGCGCGCTACTTCCACTCCTTGCGCCTTCTTCAAAGAGTGAAGGAACTGGACCCAACCATGTTCACGAAATCCGGCATCATGGTTGGACTTGGCGAAGATCGGCAAGCCGTCTTACAGGTCATGGACGACATGCGGGCCGCCGATATCGATTTTCTGACCATTGGCCAGTATCTGCAACCATCACCCAAGCATCATGCCGTCGCTGGTTTTATCACGCCAAGCGAGTTCAAATCCTATGAAACCGCCGCCTTTGGCAAAGGGTTTTTGATGGTTTCGGCCACGCCTTTAACGCGCTCTTCGTATCACGCTGGCGACGATTTTGCGCAATTGCGCGATGCGAGGCTGAAAAAACTCAATCGTTGACGGGAAAGTGACTTCAACTGTGATGTAGATCACAGTTCATTGGCCATTTATGTCTACGAATGAGGGT
Organism: uncultured Paracoccaceae bacterium; assembly: GCA_937920555.1. GTDB lineage: Bacteria > Pseudomonadota > Alphaproteobacteria > Rhodobacterales > Rhodobacteraceae > CAKZTM01. Next base: position 21,571 of record CAKZTM010000089.1, read on the forward strand.
GCACACGACCCAAAGACAGAATTACCGACGCGGATGCGTTTCCCTCGTGTCATAGTCGGGAACTTGAAACTCGGGTTGTATGTAGACGAGTTATTCCGTGGGGGTAGCAACTCGTTGCCTTTGACCGGCTCGTCCTCGTGAGCCGCGATGAGTATCAGGTCTGCTCAGTCAGATCTTCGCACACGACACGGGGATATGTCTGTTGAAGGTCTGGTCGCCCCTCGCGGCCAGACCTTTGCACTTTTCCGACTAAAACTTCGGCAGTCGCCGCGACCGCTCATTGACGGACAACCAATCGGGCCAGCCCACATAACGCTCGATCAAAACCAACACCACACAAACTGCCACCACACCGAAAACCAACCTGATACGGGCAGGCGATGGTGGGTGTTGCACCCAACGCTTCATCCGCAACAGCCAGATCATCGGTATCAATCCTGTATGAACTTTACCGCGCCAATATACGCCAAATTCCGGTTTCGTTGCGCATAATCGATGCCGTATCCCACTACAAACTCGTCAGGTATCTCAAATCCGGTCCATGTGGCCCGCACCTTCACCTCTCGCCGCGACGGCTTATCGAGAAGCGCACATGTCTCCAATCGCGCTGGGCCACGAGTGTTCAGATAGTCAACCACATGTGCCAATGTATGCCCGGTGTCGACAATATCTTCGACAATCAGCACATCGCGCCCACCGATCTCACCGCGTAAATCTTTCAAAATCCGCACCTCGCGGGAGGACTCCATTCCGTCTCCATATGATGATACTTCCAGGAAATCGACCTCTACTGGCAGGTCCAGCTCCCGGACCAAATCGGCGATGAACACAAATGAGCCCCGCAGCATGCCGATCACGATCAGCTTGTCGGTGTTGGAGAAATGAAGAGCGATCTCCTTGGCCAATCCTTCCACCCGAGCCGCAATCGATTTTGCAGAAATCAACTCATCGATAACGTAATTTGAATGATCCATACTGGCCCTTAGCTTTACCTACGCTTATGTATAAGGGCGTTTAGGGGAATTGGACTAGAGCGTTTTGACGATGCGTGTCCTTAATCTGCGACAAGAGGACACGAATGACAAAACACTCTGAGGCGCGCGTAATGCAATACTCCGCCCAACAAATGTACGACCTAATCGCCGATATCGAGAAATATCCAGAGTTTCTGCCGTGGTGTGCCGCTGTCCGCCGCCGATCATCACGTATCGATGGCACCTGCGAAATTGTAGATGCCGACATGATCGTGTCCTTCAAGGTTTTTCGCGAAAAGTTTGGCAGCCGAGTTGAACTCAACCCGGAAGGGCGCAAGATAGACGTTTCTTACATTGATGGGCCGTTCAAATACCTAACCAACAACTGGCATTTCAAGCCAATTGATGAGACATCCTGCGAGGTAGAGTTCTTTGTGGATTTTGAGTTCAAATCCCGAACCCTCCAAGCCTTGATCGGGGTCGTTTTTCATCAGGCTATGCAACAGGTTGTACGCGCATTCGAGCGCCGCGCTGAAAGCCTGTATACGTAGATTTGACGCGCTAATTACCCCCAAGAGGCATTCGAGATTACCGTAAAAGGCTCCATCGTGCCCCACCCGTGTACGGGTCACGCTTGGCTACTCTAAGACTTCATAAAGTCATTGTATTGGCAAAATCTCTACCGATTTGGCGCCACAGTCGCGGATCACATCACGCCCGCATCGCCGAAATTCAAGATCTTTGGTCATGCAGATTCTTGCCTCCTGAAGTTGGCCAGATTTGCATGTAATTGTCACCTCGTCAGGGTCCAATTCCGCGTTTATCTCGACAAATGCATCCTCCACCACAAGAGGAGCGACATCCATTACGCGCGTGATTTGACGCAATACATCCGGCCTGTTGACCAAGCCGTAAGCCTCGCGCATCAGATCGTAATACTCGAATGAATTCAAACCGCTACAACGGCCATGCTTTTTCCACTGATGCCACGCGGACCCAGAGGATCCCATAATATCAGCCATGGCAGATGTCTGGCCTCTTGACGGATCGGCGAAGGACGACCGGCAATCTGATGGCCACCCATTCTCGTATTGGGGCCACAATCCGTGAAGGACAAATCCAAAATCCTCGGACGGCTCACATTGCGGCGATCCTCGTCGGTCTCCTTCGCGGGCGCACCAACTAGGCGACCAGGATAAAGCAAGCACATAATAGTCAAACTCTCCTGCCTTTCCCCCTGCAAAAGCTGGATTAAACCCCCAAAGGATCAAGAAAACAAAGGTCGAAAAGCTCTTTATCAATCTGTTCATTTGACCTATATACACGTTAGATTTTCCCTCGAAAACGAAAAGATCGCACCACGGTGCAACCCGTTTTCAAACGGGGTTTGGTTTATGATAGGAGCAAATTCAATGGCATATCCTTTGATGCGTAAAGCGACGGCAGTTTGGCTGGTGGACAACACCACACTGACGTTTACGCAAATTGCCAACTTCACCGGTCTTCACGAGCTTGAAGTTAACGGAATAGCCGATGGCGAAGTTGCAACCGGTGTGAAAGGCTTCGATCCAATCGCAAACAATCAGCTGGATGATGCAGAGATAAAGCGTTGCGAAGCCAGTCCAAAAGCCACGCTAAAGCTCAAGCACAACCCCGCAGCCGAAGGTGAGACCAAACGCAAAGGGCCAAGATACACTCCACTTTCCAAACGACAGGACCGCCCTGCGGCCATCGCATGGCTGGTGAAGTTTCATCCTGAGCTGACTGATGGCCAAATTTCAAAACTGGTCGGCACCACAAAACCAACGATCAACGCGATCCGGGACCGCACACACTGGAATATTGGCAACATCCAGCCCGTTGATCCAGTAGCATTGGGCCTGTGTAAACAAGGTGAGTTGGATACCGCCGTCGCCAAGGCATCAAAGCGCAAAGCGGAACTGGGTCTGACCCCAGAGGAATCGATGACGTTGATGAAGACGGACGAATCTTTGAATGCGTCACCTGATCCTCGGCTACCATCCAACATGGAAGGCATGGAAAACTTCAGAATTGATAGCCCGCCGAATGAAAAAGAGCCTGATCTCGTTGACGCAGATAGTCTGTTTAACCTGCCGGAATCCACCGATAAAGGCGACGATTAATGGGCCGGGGTCGCAAGCGGATCAATGAGTGAGCGACCTCCGTCAATTGCCAAAATCTGGCCAGTGATAAAGCTGGCCTGATTTGACGCAAGAAACAGCGCCGCATCCGCAGCCTCTTCTGCTTCTCCAATTCTGCCAGCCGGTGTGGCCGCAACGATCATATCCCGCAACTCGTTATTGTCTTGAAGTGCGTCACGCAACGTCGCGCTCTTGATGCTTCCAATTGCAATACCGTTGACGCGAATTCGATTTTTGGCGAAGGAAACCGCCAGGGAACGCGTCAACTGATCAAGAGCTGCCGAGACAACAGAAAAACCTGTCAGGTTTGGTAGAGTTCTATTTGAGGCTATTGAAGTAAGATTAACAATCGCGCCGCTTGGTCCGTCGTTTTCTTCTTCCTCCGCCTGCTTGATCATCTTCTTAACAACCGCATTTGTAAGCCGCAGATTTGCAGTGACGTTGTGCGTAAACATTTCGGTCAAAAGCTCTTCGGACAGCTTCATGGGATCACAAAGCTCAACCCGTCTGCTTGCATTCACAAGAATATCCACACGATCATAAGCCGCAATGGTCGCCGACAGTAAATTCGCGATGCTTAACTTTTGCCTCAGATCACCAACAAAAGCATGCGCCTCATACCCTGCCTCGACAAGCGACTTGACCTCGGCGTTGAGATTGGCTTCATCCATGTCCGCCAAAACAACCCGCGCACCCTCCTCAGCCATTCTTCGGGCTATGGCAAGTCCGACACCGTTAGCAGCCCCTGTAACAATACAAGATTTTGTGGAAACCGACATGGAGATGCGTTCTTTCTGATTCTCTGAGCCGAAGCCAAACCCTATGCCAAGCAGGATTAGAGCGCGAGGGGATTTAGTTAACGTTTCACAGGCCGTGGATTTCGCGCCATAAATATTTTGTAACCATGCGCTTCGCCAAGGTTCTCGAAGAACCGAAAATGATGGTCCAGCACTCTTTCATAAGGCAGCTGTCGGTTGGCAACCATCAAAAGACGGCCTGCGGGTTTAAGAAGTTGAGCCGCCTTCCGAATGAAGCTTTGCCCAAGTTCTGGCTCGGTTTTGCGGGTTTGGTGAAAGGGTGGGTTTGAGACAACCACGTCATACCGTCTTTCAAATCCGGTCAAGATCACCACATCTTCCCAATAAAATCGCGCGCGCTCATCGGTGACGTTCAGCTTTGCAGCTTCGATTGATGAAAAATCTGCCTCAAATAGATCTGCCTGATCAACCGCATTGTTCTGAGCAAGAAGACGAGAGGTAAGAAGCCCCCAACCCGCTCCAAGATCTGCGACCATACCTTTGAGATCAGATCCCAAATGCTCCAAAAGCAAAGATGAACCCCTGTCGACATTCGCCGCGCTAAACATGCCTGCCCCAGTAAAATATCCATCAGCGTTCTGACTCGGCGTTGAATAGGAAAGCCATTCTTCAAAAACGTCCACTTTAATGTCAGAACGCTGTACCCAAAAAACCTTTCCGTGGGACTTGGGCAAACTGCCCGCAACATCCACATGTTTCTTAACTTCCTTTAGAAATGCATCCACACCATCAGTTTTGTGCCCCGACATAACGATTATTCCGCCGGAACTGGTATGAGCCCACGCTTGCGCAAATCGAAGTCGATTAATGTTTCGATGCTTACTACTCAGAATAAAAGTAGTGCGAAAGCGGCCCTCAGGGGTTGTCCTGCACGACGCGCCCATTGCCTCCAATTCTTCAGCCCACGGCTTAAAACCTTGGACGCACACCGGCTTGGGGATATCCATAATCGCAGGTGACGCGACCGCCCCCAGGACCAGGCTGGGCCCACTCGCATCCTGCAAATAGCCATGTTGAAAAGGAAGGATCAGACGCTCGATTTCATCAACAGAATAAGGGGACGCCCTATTCTTTCTCCATTGTACATTGCAGTGGGTGCTGGTTTTGCTTTGCGAAATCCATCACTTGGGTCACTTTGGTTTCCGCGATCTCGAACGTAAACACACCAACAACCGCCAAGCCCTTCTTGTGAACCGTCAGCATGATTTCAACAGACTGCTGATGATTGATCCCAAAGAAACGCTCCAAGACGTAAACAACGAATTCCATGGGCGTATAATCATCGTTCAGAAGCATCACCTTATACAAAGGCGGCTTTTCTGTCTTTGATTTCGGCGCACTAAGAAGAATGGTGTCCTTATCGGATCCATCATCGTCGCTGGACAAAATTGGTTTTTGTGAATCAATCATGAACGCATTTTTACGGGTTTCAGCCTTTGATCTTATATAAATAGTGACTGCATAAAAAGAGAAAAGGGGGGCATTAGCCCCCCTTTTCCACACCAAGCGAATTACTTTTTACGCAGAAAAAGACTTCATGGCAGCGGATGCCGCGCCAACGCGATCACTGAGGGGTGTCACAACGTCCTTTGCCGTCGCCGTAAACATGTCGTTGAACTTCGTTGTTTGCTTCACGAAACCTTCGAATGAAGCCTTTGCAAAAGCCGATTGCTTCTCGAACAACTCAGTTACGTTCTTCGCAGATGCAAAATCCTGAGCTGCAGCAACAGTGTCTTCGAAAGACTTCTTCGAGTAGGTGCTGAACTCTGTGGTAAAACCTTCAGCCGCTTTGGTCGCGACCTCGGAAGATTTCACAACTGCGTCAAGGTTCTCTTGACCAAATGCGGTCATCTTTTCAACGCCAGCAGCCAGTTTTTCGAACTGCTCTTTTGCAGCCTTCTGCGTGTCGGCAGCAATTGCTTCGATTGTCTGAGTTGCTTCGGTCGTTGTTTTCTTTGCGGATGCCATTTTATCTTCTCCAAAAAATGGGGCGGGAATCGATGGGCTAACAATTAGCTTTTATGCTGCGCCGCGTCAAGTATTTTTTGTGCATTGCAACATAACCATTTAGTCTAACCACAAATTGATCTGACCCATTGAAAACAAAAGTCTTTTAAAATCGCTCGCCGTCATGTTAGGGTCAAATTAATTATAATGCGGCACCGTAATAGCGGGTCGTGAGGCAGAAACGAGCAGTCGTCGGAGTCACCGATGTTATCAAATTACGGGCGCAGCCTAGTGCTGACGCTTCTCATGGTACTTGTCGCGCCTGTAATTCAGGCGGCGCCATATGCAGCACTTGTGATGGATGCGCGCACCGGGAAGGTGCTTCATGCTCGCAACGCGGACACCCGACTTCATCCAGCATCACTGACCAAAATGATGACGCTCTATGTCGCTTTCGAAGCGATCGAGCGCGGCGAAATCCGTTTGAACACCAAGGTCCGGATATCAAAAAACGCGGCCTCAGAACCGCCATCAAGGCTGGGCTTGCGTGCGGGTCAGACGATTGAGTTCAAATACCTCATTCGCGCCGCGGCAGTGAAATCGGCGAACGATGCGGCAACCGCAATTGCAGAAGCGGTCTCCGGTAGCGAGGCTGCATTCGCCAAGCGCATGACCGCTACAGCAAAGGCGATGGGGATGACCCGCACGTCTTTTAGAAACGCGCATGGACTGACCCAAAAGGGTCATTTGTCCACGGCGCGCGATATGGCAAATCTCGGACGTCGACTCTTCTTCGATCATCGCGACTACTACAATCTCTTTAGTCGCACCTCTACTCATGCTGGAACTAAGCAAGTCTACAATACCAACAGACGTTTTCTGGGTGCCTACAGAGGTGCGGATGGTATCAAAACGGGGTTCACAAGCGCCGCGGGCTACAACCTTGTCGGTTCTGCACTTCGCGGAAATGAAAGAATAATCGCGTCACTATTTGGCGGAAAATCGGTCAAATGGCGCAATGCACGAATGGCGGAACTGTTGGATATGGGCTTTGCACGGGCACCGTCTCGGGCAAATGTTATTCCGCCTGCCCCACTTGGTTACGTGGGCAATCCCAAACTTGTAGCTTCAAAATCCAAAGGTACCTCCAAACGACTTCCGACGGCTCTTGCAAAGGTTTTGAAACCTCTGGCCCGTCCCACCGGTCCTGGGGAGGCACTTTCAGCCAATGTGGATGAATTGATCGCCCGTGCTATCGTTGACGGGGAAATTACGGCCGCTGTTGAACAAACGGTACGTCAGGCGGCTCGGCTGAATTTGCAAAAGGGATGGTCTGTAAAACGCCCCCCTCCACGCCGGGATAACCTTGCCAGCCGAACAGAAGCGGCACCAATACAAACCGCAGCAGCACCCTCACTGGTTCAAGTCAGGCCCAAGGGCGACAAAAGCTGGTCCGTTCATTTGGGGACCTATGGAAACCGGAACGAGGCGGAACGCCTGCTATTGAAAATGGCGCTGCAAGACCTCACCGCCCTCGAAGGCGCCTACCGTAAGATCGAGCCAACCCACGAGCAGGGTCGACGGGTTTACCGCGCACGCTTTGTGGGATTGACGAAAACAGACGCCGAACGGGCCTGTGCCCGTTTAACCGCGCGGGCAGAGACCTGCGTGACACTTTCGCCCGGAACTTGAGTATGTGAGTTCCGGTCTCCCTCCCGGTTGCCGGTCGTGATAGCCCCCACATCACAATACCGGCGACCGGGCACTACCCGCCGCTGCAATCAAAATGAAATTTCGACTCCATCGAGTTGAAGCGCGTTGATCAAATCGCGCACCTCCTGTCGTGCCGCCAAAACAGACATGGTCAATTTGTGGGTGTCACTGTCTTTGAGATCAAGCAATGTCAGCCCTGACAAAAAAAGCTCGCGGAAAATAACCCGCTCGGTAAATCCCGGCGCAATCCTAAACCCAATTCGACCCGACAAATCCCCAAGGGCAGCTCCGACACGGCGCTTGTTTTTCGCATCAATACTGGAAAGACGGTTGCGCAGAACAATCCAATCAATCGGCTTCAAACCAGCACTCGCGCGAACCTGCCGCGCCTTCCAGACCATCTCGGAGTAAACCGAAGGGCCAAGCACCTTGCCATCCGCCGGATCAAGAACAGCCAGCAAATCAAAATCAACAAGACTATCATTCATTGGCGTGATGAGGGTATCCGCCGCCGAGTGCGCCATTTGCGCAAAACGAGTGTGGGCACCCGGACAATCGATAATTATGAAATCGCACTCTGCCTCCAAAGCCTGGAGTGCGCTGGCAAACCGCGCTTCCTCATCATCTTTGGCTGCCAACTGACTGTCACTTTTGGACGCAAGAAGATCAATTCGCTTGGGCATGGGCAAACTAACGCCCTTGCGATCAATAAAACTCTGTCTGTTATCAAGAAACCGAAACAGGCTTTTCTGCCGCAAATCCAAATCCAGTGCACCCACCTTGTACCCGGATCGCATCAGCCCTGAAACTATATGAAGGGCCGTCGTGGATTTTCCCGACCCGCCTTTTTCGTTTCCCAAAACAATAATATGTGCCATGTCCCGTCCCTCACTACGGAAAAAGCGCGCCGCCTTTTCGGGCGAAGCGCGCTTAACTCATAGCTCAAACAAATATACTGTTGAAGACTAGAAGCCCAGACCTTCGTATTTCTTCTTAAACCGGGACACACGGCCACCAGTATCCATGAGCCGGTGGTTGCCACCTGTCCAAGCTGGGTGCGCCGATGGATCGATATCGAGCGAAAGCGTGTCGCCCTCCGCCCCATAAGTCGAGCGCATCTTAACAATGCTGCCATCAGTCATCTTTACGTCGATGGTGTGGTAGTCCGGGTGAATATCTTTTTTCATCGTCAGGTCCTGATCATCTTGTGGCATTTCGCGCCACAGCGGCCCATAGTTTGGCCCTGAAAAACGCGACGCCACTACAGTGGAAATCTCGAAGTTCGAGCCTATAGACCAAGGCGGTCCACCACGCAAGTTCAATTGAACCTAGAGGATCACGAAGCATGGCTTTGCGGCAACCAAAATTAATCTCTGGAAAGCCTGACCATGCCAAAGCAAGAGCGATGCAAAACCTGCTGAACTAGGATGCGACGCCAGTTTCAGGCCCGTCACACTTCGTCGCGGTCAATTTTTGTGTTTCTCTGCCGCTCAAGGCGCAAAGCCCGAATATTATCTTCTGGGACAATATCGCCGAGCATGTCGTCCCGTTCTTTGACCCATTCACGCTCCATGTCCTTAACGGTCTGGGCATATGCAAGCGCCTTCCCACCGCAAATAGCGCACCCAGCCCACACCAGATAAAATGGCAATCCAAGAAAAAACCCAATGCTCAGCTGTCCAAGCCCCGCCATGGGCTGCATAGGCCCGCCGGTCGACATAACCAGCGCAAGGGTGGGAACCCACAGCACCAACATCGACAACACAAAAAGCGGGAAGAACTGTCGTGTAATCCCCCAAAGCGTATGGTGGTTCGGGCCCTTGTCCGCTGCAGTGGCAGCGACCGCGGCGGATGATGTACCAATCACACCACTGGACACTGAAATCGCCAAGGTGATAAGCAAAATAATAGCGGTTGGCATACGGCTGAAGCGTCCCAAAAGCTCGTTCAAATCGGCCAAATCTGAAACCTCAAAATCCGCTGTCAGATCGCCCCACAACTCTGGTGTCATCACATTCATAAATAGAACAGAGCCACCCACGCCCACCAGCATGATGATCAAATTATTCAGCATGATGTTGAACCGAAAGAGACGAATAGTACCCAGTCCAAGCTTTTTTATGTTGGGAGGGCCGCTTGCCTTAATCGCTACGAGCCCAGCGCGAACACAGGAAAGGTAAAGAAAAACCAGCCCGGGAAAAAAGGAAAGGATAAGAACAAAGAAGACGCCAAATGGGTGTTCTCGCAAAATCGAAAACAACATGTAGATAAGAAAAACGCTCGCTATCAACATCACGGCCATCCTGAGCGTAACGTTAATGGACAACAGCAAAGCACGGCGAAGAAATGTCGCAAGACCCATATGGAGCAGTTATCACACTTCTCCATGTGGTAAAATTAATTTGGCTATAAGGCAAAAAAGTAAGGGGCAGTGTTGCCACCATCCCTTACTTAACGTCAGAAATTTGTTCTTTAAGAGCCGGCTTTGTCAGCCAACGGACGATAATTCGTCTTCTCAGCAATACGTGCAGACTTACCGCGACGCGACCGCAAGTAGTACAGTTTTGCGCGACGGACCCGTCCGCGGCGAACAACTGTTATGCTGTCAATATTTGGCGAGTGGAGCGGAAACACACGCTCAACACCTTCACCGAAAGAGATTTTGCGAACCGTAAATGCAGCCCCGATACCGGATCCGCCTTTGCGCGCAATGCAAACACCTTCGTAGTTCTGAACACGCGTGCGCGTACCCTCAGTCACCTTATAACCGATACGGACGGTGTCACCGGCTGCAAAATCTGGAATGTCTTTGCCAAGCGTCGCAATCTGCTCGGCTTCGATCTGTTCAATCATGTTCATCGTCATTATCCTTCTTGCCCGCTTTTGCGGTCTTGTTTGGCGCGTCCGAGAGCTCTTGGTCTCTCACCGGGTCCGTACCTTTTTGGTCAAGGTACGCCCGCCAGAGGTCGGGACGTCTATCTTTGGTCAAAGCCTCAGCCTGAGCTTGCCGCCACTCGGCAATTCGTCCGTGATGCCCGGAAAGGAGAACCTCCGGTATATCATGGCCTTCCCAGTCCGTGGGCCTTGTATACTGCGGGTGCTCCAGAAGACCGTTCGAGAAACTTTCGTTCAGGGACGACTCAGAATTACCCAAGACGCGGGGTATAAGGCGGATACAGGCGTCAATCAAGACCTGAGCTGCAAGCTCTCCACCGGTGAGGACATAATCTCCGATGGAGATCTCCTCGATATTCCGGGCTTGCAGGACCCGCTCGTCAACACCCTCAAAACGGCCACATAAAATCGTGACGCCGGGGCCCTCGCTCAGGCTCTTGGCTCTGGCCTGCGTGAACGGCTTCCCACGGGGAGAGACGTAAATGACAGGCGCGTCAGTTGTCACACTATCAATGGCTTTTGCCAGAACATCTGCGCGCAAAACCATACCAGCACCGCCACCGGCTGGCGTATCGTCGACATTGCGGTGTTTTCCACTTGCAAAATCTCTGATGTTGACTGTCTTTAGCGCCCAAATACCCTCGTCGAGCGCTTTACCCGTCAGTGATTGCCCCAGAACACCCGGGAACATCTCTGGATACAACGTCAAAACCGTCGCCTTCCACGAATTCACCAAATCAGGGCGGCTTTCCATCAAGGCGCGTGGCTTCAGCGATGGACGAACAGCAACGCGACCATGCGACCGAGAGCGTGGCGGCTTATGTGCCATCTGGGAAAAGTCCATCCGGGGGATCTGCCACAATCCGTTTGGCCGCCAAGTCTACGGTTGGAACCGCCTCTTTGGTGAATGGAAGCAAAACCGTCGATTTCAATCCGGGGCCAAAAATTTCCAAAAGATCACCAGCCCCATGATCATGCACAGCCCGTATATGGCCCAGCTTGGCACCGCCGGGATCAAACACATCCAATCCAATAAGATCGGAGTGGTAAAATTCATCGTCAGGAAGTTTGGGCAAACGCTTTAGTGGCACATAAAGCCGCGTGCCCTTCAAGCGATCCGCGTCTTCCTTGTTTTCAACCCCCGCCACCTTGCCGGCAAACCCGTTCTTGATGGGTCGCTGAATAGTAACGTCGAAAACGGTCTTCCCGTCCTCGGATGTGAACGGGCTATATGTTCCAATGTCTTCCGGTGTCGCACAGAAACTCTTGATGCGCACGTCCCCGCGCACACCAAATGCCCCTGCAATAGCCCCTACACAGGTTAGTACGTCAGGCAAGGGACTGGCCCCCTAGATTAAGAGGGCCAGCCCATGGATTATTCAGCTTTGGCTGCATCTTCGGCAGGTGCCTCTTCTGCTGCGGCTTCCTCAGCAGGAGCTTCCTCAGCAGGAGCCTCCTCGGCCGGTGCGTTCTTTGCCTCTTCGGCAGCAGCTTTCGCAGCTTCTTCCGCCTCTTTCGCAGCCTCTACAGCGGCTTCGGCTTTGGCAGCTTTTTCTTCAACCCGGTCCTGAGCCTTCTTACCCGGTGTTCCGCGCTTGGGATTGCTACGCTCAGATTTTGGCAAAGTTCCCGCCGCCTCAAGCATTCTGGCGACACGGTCCGTAGGCTTTGCGCCCTGCGACAACCAGTGCTGCACACGCTCCATATCAAGCTTCACACGCTCTTCGCTGTCCTTTGGCAAAAGCGGGTTATATGTGCCCAGCTTCTCAATAAAACGCCCGTCGCGCGGCATGCGGCTGTCTGCGGCCACAACCCGGTAAAAGGGACGTTTCTTGGAGCCACCACGGGCCAGTCTGATTTTCGTTGCCATCTTTTTCTTCTCCTAAAGATAATCGCTTATGATTGATGTTGTTCATGATGCCTGATGACTTCCGCGATGATGAAGTTCAGGAATTTCTTAGCAAATTCAGTGTCTAAGCCTGCATCTGCAGACAGCTCTTCCAAACGCTCAATCTGCTTTGCCTCACGGTTGCTGTCGGACGGTGGCAGGTCGTGCTCAGCCTTCAGCCGTCCCACATCTTGGGTATGTCGGAAGCGTTCAGCCAGCGTGTAAACCAGGATCGCATCAAGACGGTCGATACTATCGCGATGCTCTTTCAGCACCTCCTGCGCGCGGGTCACAGCGTCAGTCATTTGGACCTCCAAACGTCGAATTTTTGCCTGCACGCGCTTTGTACAAGCACGGCAACTTCAAGCCATCCATCATGCAACCACAAATCATTGCACCGCCTCCGGTTTTGAATGGCGATACACAAGACAGGGGTCGTTATCGGACGTCGGGGCCTCTGGGTCGAGAATTGCGCCAAGCCGCTCTGCCAGTTTGATGGACCGGGCGTTATCCGGGTCGATATAAGATACCGCTGTCTTCAGGCCGATTTCACCAAAAGCATATTGCCGCATCGGCACGACGGCCTCGTAGGCGTAGCCCAAGCCCTCGGCGTCCGCTTGGAAAACCCAACCAAATTCGATTTCCGGGAAATGCTCGGGGTTGTTGATAGACACCACACCCGCGAATTTTCCTGTCTCCTTAACCTCCACGCACCAGCCGCCAAGCCCAGCGCTTGCCCAGTCCGATTCCAGATGCTCAAGCTCCTCGCGCGCCTTATCGATCGGGAATGGTCCACCAATAAACTTGGACCGCACGGGATCGCCAAGGGTTTGGGCATGATCTGCAAAATCGGACGGAACCGGCATGCGCAGAACCAGTCGCTCGGTTTCAAAACGGGGAGGTGTTCTCAAAGCTGCACTCATTTGGCCAAGGCCTCCGGGGAGGGATGGCGCCAAACATTCATTGCCCCGAAGGTCTCATGTTCAAACTCATAGTCGAATTTACAGCCCATCTTTTCAGCCAGCTTGACCGACCGGATGTTTTCAGGATCAACAAGGCTGATTGCGGTGGTCCAGCCCAAGGTTTGATAGGCGTACTGCCGCGCGGCAAGAGCAGCCTCATGGGCGATACCTTTGCCTTCGGCGTTCTCCATAAGCGTCCAGCCAATCTCCGGCTCCGGCCAACCGCCTGGAAACCAAAGACCCACATGGCCGTAATATTCGCCCGTCTCTTTATCCTCGACGCCCCAAAAACCGTAACCACGGATATGCCAATGGCCGATTAACATAGCTATGGTGCGCCAGACTTGTGACTTGGGCAGAGGACCACCCACGAATTTGGAACGGTCCGTCGCAAAGAACTTTGCTTCAGCCTCAAAATCCGCTTCGCATAGGGCCCGCATAATCAAGCGCTCAGTGGTGAGTGTTGGGATGGTCATTGCAGAAGCCCTTCAGTCTCACTTGAGGCAAGCAAGGCAGAGCCGGGATGGCGATAAACCAGGCAGGGATCATCGGGCTTGGGCTGCGTCGCCTCGGCATCAAGAGTGCAACCGAGGCGCTCAGCCAGGTTGATCGAACGGGCGTTGTTCTTGTGGATATAGGAAACAGCAGTTGTCCAACCCAACGTCGTGTAGGCGTGGGTGCGGGCGGCGCTTGCGGCTTCAAAAGCGATGGATTTGCCCTCAGCCCCCTCGAACATCAACCAACCCAGTTCCGTCTCGGGCCAGTCGACCGGTGTCCATGGACCGACAAGGCCGACAATCTGGTCGGACGGTTTGGGGGTGACCGCAAACAGACCACAGCCGCAGATATCCCAATGGCCGATAATGGCCGCGAACTGACGCCACGCTTTGCCTTCGTCCTTTGGGCCACCAGCCATGGAAGACCGCTCGGACATGTAGAAGTCCCGCGCAGCTGGCCAATCAGCGGCGTTTGGTTTGCGCAAGGCGAGGCGCTCGGTTTCGAGAACCGGTGTCACTTCTTTTTCCCAAACCCTGACAGTCCACCGGGTAAACCGCCACCACCCAGACCGGGCAACATTTTGTTCATGTCGGCCTCGGACGGCATTTCACCGCCTCCGGGCATTCCCGGCATTCCAGCAGGCATACCGCCTTTGCCAAACAGCGCGCCAAGCCCACCTTTGAGCATGCCCTTTTTGCCCATCTTACCGAGCTTTTTCATCATGTCAGACATTTGCCTGTGCATTTTCAGCAGCTTGTTGAGATCGGACACCTCCATGCCCGCACCTTTAGCAATCCGCTTTTTGCGCGAGGCTTGCAGGATTTGCGGATAGGCCCGCTCCTTCTTGGTCATACTGTCGATAAGGGCGATCTGGCGTTTGAGAACTCTGTCATCCAAGCCCGCTTCGTCCATCTGCTTTTGCATTTTTCCCATGCCCGGCATCATCGACATGATCCCGTCCATGCCGCCCATTTTGGACATCTGCTCCAGCTGCGATTTGAGATCGTTGAGGTTGAATTGGCCCTTTTGGAACCGCTTCATCATCTTTTCGGCTTGCTCGGCCTCAATAGTTTCTTGCGCCTTTTCCACGAGCGAGACGATGTCGCCCATGCCCAAAATGCGCCCGGCGATCCGCTCCGGATGGAACTCCTCGATCGCGTCCATTTTCTCGCCAAGACCCACAAACTTGATCGGCTTGCCGGTAACCGCGCGCATGGACAAAGCAGCACCGCCACGCCCGTCGCCATCCATCCGGGTTAGAACCACACCGGAAATTCCAATACGTTCATCGAAGTTTTGCGCCGTGTGCACTGCGTCTTGACCAGTCAAACCGTCAACCACCAGCAATGTCTCATGCGGGTTCGTAGCGTTTCGAACCGCCTCAACCTCCGCCATCAACTCGTCATCAATGGACAAACGACCCGCTGTGTCGAGCATGTAAACGTCGTAACCGCCAAGGGTCGCCTGCTGTTTGGCCCGCTTGGCAATATCGACAGCGGATTGACCTTTGACAATCGGCAGGCTGTCCACGCCAATTTGTTGGCCCAGAATTTCAAGCTGTTCTTGCGCCGCCGGCCGATTGGTATCGAGCGAGGCCATCAAGATGCGCTTGCCTTGTGTCTCTTTCAATCGCTTGGCAAGCTTGGCCGTGGTCGTTGTTTTACCACCACCTTGCAAGCCAACCATCAAAATGGGCGCGGGCGGGCTATCGATTTTGAGTGTCCCGGCCGGGCCCTCGCCACCGGTCAACACGCCGATCAGCTCATCATGAACGATTTTGACCACTTGCTGGCCCGGCGTGACCGACTTGGTGACAGCTTGACCTGTGGCCTTGTCCTGCACGCGTTTGACAAAATCGCGGGCCACCGGAAGAGACACGTCCGCCTCCAAAAGAGCCACACGAACCTCGCGAAGGGCGGTGGACACGTCAGCTTCTGACAGCGCACCTTGCTTGGTGAGCTTGTCAAAGACGCCGGACAGGCGGTCACTTAGGCTTTCAAACATATCTCGTCTCCGCTCCTAAATCCCAAATCCACAACGCGAAACGCGCCGGTGGGCGTAACACGCTGACCGACGGCGATCCTGAGTAAAATCAGGACCGGAAGTTTTGTTACTTCCGGGATGCCGGTCGTCTAAGGCATATGGGGTGTCGCGTCAAGTTTTGCGACGGCGCGATTATTTGTCGGCAACACCGATGATACCAATGGAAATAAATGTTCGCTCCAAGGCGGCCTTGTCTTTGAGCGACACCAAAATCGCAACATGACCTGACCGGTATTGAAGCTGGTCATAAGTGTCAGGGTGATTGACCGGCTTATCGTTCCCGGCACCCACCGTTTCACCAAAACAAACGTGAAGCGCATCCGCCATCTCTTTGAACCTGCGTTCTGCGATCTCACTGCGGTAAGGATAGCCCCAGCTGCAATGATAAGCCCGGCTGCCAGAAAGGGAGCGGGTCAATTTACATGTGTCAGCGCCGCGCAAGCTGGGCAGGTCAGCATCGTCAAAATTGGCCTTGGCATCGGCGATCAATGGGGAAAACTCTGCACAAACTGCGTCAGCATTGGACACTGACGCCGGAATTCCGAAACCCACGGCCAGAATAAAGGCTCGGGCACTTCTGCGAAATATCGTGACCGTGAACATCTAATATCCTTTAGCGAGGGAACCGGATCTGGTTGGTAAGTCTCTCACACTTGGACAAAATCGCATAGACCCGCCGCCAAATGCAAAAAGCCCCGGACTAATCCGGGGCTTTTGGGCGGCAGATGAGGCTGCCTGATTTCAATTGCTGTGTTTAGTGAACCAACACCGCGTAGAACCTAGTGTCGAAATTCACCGAGTTTATGGAGGCCGCATCGACCAGTTCGACATCTAAGCTGACCTGAGTGATATCGGCATTTTCGCAAAGGTAGTTGCCGTCAGGATCCAAAGTATTGGTCCCAGTCGCACACTCTTTGACCTGAGGCGGCGTGATCATGAAAATATCAACCACGTCGACCACATCAGCCATGTATGTGTCCGAATAGGTGGGGTCCGTATCACCAGTTGCAGCAGAATACGCCTGCGCCGCTTCGCAATTTACGATAGTAACTCGCTGGCGACGACGCTCCTCAGCGTTCGCTGGCAATGCGCCATAAACACTTGGGTAGTTGATCGGCGAAACCTGATTGCCCTCAGTTCCGTAATGGATGTCATCGGCATCAAACATCGGGTTACCGTCATTATTGTAATCGGTCATTGGATCAACGTCGATCCACGCACCCGTTCCATCATCACGATCATGGCCGAACATGGATCCCTCAGCCTGAAGGTCTGCATTCACCCGCTCCACATGCTTGTAGAACTCGTAATAAGTACCGTAGCCGTTCACCAAAGATCCGACATCAACATGCGGTGCTGCATTCCACCAATTTGGATAAACACCGGCATTTGCGGCATGAGCTTGCTTTAGAAGATGGGGGCTATAAAGAGCAGCCGCATAGTTCTCCACCTCGTTCACACCGGGCGCCTGCATATAGATCACAGGATAGCTCGACGATCCTTGCGTGTCGCAATTCCCAACTTCCAGACATGTCCGTTTTGGCGCAGGGCCCCACTCGGTACGTTTGCCTGAGTCGAACGGGTGGTTCTGACGCGATGACCACTGGATGCTCGGATCCGATCCGTAGGCAGCCCGGCGGTTCGCCAGATTTGCCAGATTCCCGTTTTTGATGAACGCATTTACAAACGGGTTCGGATTATAGGTCGTGTTGTTGATCGCATACTCTTGGTTATCGAGATATACGTCAAATGCGTCGCGTCTCATGCGACCGGTTCCCACGACAACATCCGGGTAAAACAGGCTCGACCGCAAAATCGAGGCTGGCCAGCCGTTTGAAGCCGGGAACGTATGATTGAAGGAAAAATCCTGCGCCGGATCAACCACATCAGCCATACTATCTTCATACAAGTCAAAAATAACATCCAGACCAGTTGTGATCACCTCAGGATGTGCCGCACGGTAAGCGACCTGATCATTGACGCAAGACAGACCCGCATCGATTGTTGCCAGCAGACAAATCTCTTTGCGCATCTGCTCTGAGGTCGACGTGGTCGCGCCAGGAAGATTGGACGTATTTGTGCAAATCGTATTGCGGACGTTCATCAGAGAATCCGGCGACTTCAAAAGACCGAGCTGAAGCTGATCAAAGTTCCCAGAGACGCTGCGGTTCGACGGCTTACCCCAATTCGTATCATTCGCTGTCAGCATCATCCGGTAACCGATGCCGTTCTCAATCTCTTCTTGCCAGCTGGTGTCTGTCGAAGCCTCGAAAGGGTTACACATCACCATTGGCGACAGCCCACCGCAAGACACCCGGCGGCTGGTTGCAACAGCGGATGCGGCGATATTGATATCAGTGATACCATTGCCATCAGACGCAAAAGACAGAAGTTTAACAGCCACGGAGGTCGAACTGGCGGTCGCTTTCACATAAGTGGCAAGCTCCGACTGTGTCGTATTGTGCGTTGCTGCCAGCGAGGCGCTAAATTCGCCATTTTGATCAGTGGGTGCCGCTGACATGAACGTCAGACCGCTAAGTTTGAAAGAACCATCGCCACTGATGAAGGCCGAATTCTTGCTCACGGCTTGTGCGGCGGCGGTTGCGCGCGCAATAGAGTCATCTTTGCCGTCAAGTTGTTGCGCGGCAGCCAAAGCCACCTGATCAATATAGCCCTGCATCTGGGAATGGGCGGAATAGGCGCGGCCAAAATCCATCATAAGTCCGACACCGCCGAACAGCATGACCGAGAACATCACCATTTGCACGGTGACGATACCACGTTCATCATCCCGAAATTCTTTGGATGTAGATCTTTTTCGCCAGAACTTGGCGAAGGGGTTAAACAAAACACTCATAACACGTATCCCTCATGATACTCATGCCCCCACACGATGTATCCGAGCGGCTGTTATATGACAAAAACACATCTCGGTCAACGATTTCGCCCCAATTTGGGACATCTGCTGCGCGCTAAAATCCTTGGTTTTTATGGGTATTTGATAAGAATGGTTAACGTATTAGAAGACGCGTGATATTTCCGCCACATAGTGTTCTCGAATCAACTGGATTTTCGCCGGGGCTTTCAGTATGCCCCCGCCATGAGCAATTTCCTCGTCGCAGCATTGTACAAATTCGTGTCGTTTGACGCGTTAGAATCTATTCAGGCGACGCTTCAGACGGCCGCCAAGACAAACCTTATCAAGGGCTCGTTGCTGCTTGCCCATGAGGGTATCAACGGTACCATTGCAGGAACGCCCAGCGCGATGCGCGCTATGCTTGAGGTCATCCGCAACCTGCCCGGTTGCGCCGATCTAGAGCACAAGGAAAGCTGGGCCGAAGAAATGCCGTTTCTCAGGATGAAGGTCCGTCTGAAAAAAGAGATCGTCACCATGGGGCAGCCCACCGCCGACCCCAGCAAAACTGTTGGAACATATGTCGAGGCAAAGGATTGGAATGAGCTAATCTCCCGCGACGACGTGGTCGTGATCGACACCCGCAACGATTACGAGGTGGAGATCGGGACATTTCGCGGGGCCATTGATCCCAAGACGGCCTCATTCGGGGAGTTCCCGGAATGGTGGGCACGACATCACAATACATTCGCGGGCAAGACCGTCGCAATGTTTTGTACCGGCGGTATCCGCTGTGAGAAATCCACCAGCTATCTCAAGACCCAAGGGGTGGAGGATGTGTTTCACCTCAAAGGCGGGATTTTGAAATACCTCGAAGACGTCCCCGAGGCCGACAGCCAGTGGGACGGACAGTGTTTCGTGTTCGACCAAAGGGTCTCAGTGGGTCACGGCCTGAAACAAGGTGACTACGAATTATGCTATGCCTGCCGCCGCCCGATCCTGCCGCAAGACAAGTCGCGCCCTGAATATGAGCGTGGCGTGAGCTGCCATCAATGCATCAATGAGCAAACCCAAGCGCAAAAATCCGCATTCCGCGAGCGCCAAAAACAGGTCGATTTAGCCCAAGCCCGGGGCATGAAGCACATCGGACAGGCAGACGAAACTCAACTGCACAAAAAGAAATTTGAGACATAAGCGCCCGACCGAACTTTATACGAAAAGCTCAGTCACCTCGAACTTGCTCACATCCACAAGCCCCATATCTGAAATGCGCAGTTCCGGGATAACCACCAGCGCCAAAAGACTGTGCTGCATATAAGCATTGTTGAGCGTGCAACCACTGTCGCGCATCGCCTGCATCAATCTGTCAGCCTTATCCGCGACAATGCCGGATCGCTCGTCGGACATCAGACCCGCAATGGGAAGCTCGACCAGAGCCCGCTCTTGCCCCTCAGCAAAAAGCGTGATGCCACCGCCGACCTCCGCCAACCGGTTTGCCGCCAGCGCCATATCCGTCTTGTTGGTGCCAACGACGATCATGTGGTGACTATCATGCGCAACCGTAGACGCCAGCGCACAATCCACATCATAACCAAAACCCGACACGAATGCGTTCTGAACAGCACCAGTGGCCCGGTGACGTTCCACCAATGCGATCTGAGCAATGTCTTGGCTGCGGTCCATTTGAACCACGCCGTCCCGGCACTTCAGATCAGCCTCTAGCGCTTTTGTGGGAGCCTGATTTTCCACAACACCAATAACGCGGGCACGAACCTGATCGTCGGCGGAGAATATATCAAAGCTCTGCTCGCTTAGAGCTTTACCCATTTTGACCGTGTTCTTGGCACTGGCCGGATAATCATAACCCGCCAGATCCTCTAACATCTCGCCGCTTTGCGCCAAAACCTCGCCCCGCGCGATGACCGTCTCAACCGGAAATTCCGCCAGATCGGACGTCAGGATAATGTCGGCACGACGCCCCGGCGCGATGGAACCCAAATCCCGCTCCAGCCCAAAATGCTGAGCCGTGTTGAGCGTGCACATCTGAATCGCCGTCACAGGAGGCAGCCCTTGAGCAATCGCGTGGCGCAAAACCCTGTTCATGTGACCTTCGCTTTGGAGCGTGCCGGAATGGCTGTCATCAGTGCATAAAATGAAGTTGCGCGGATCAAGGCCGCTTTCGGTCACTGCCTTGATCTGCTCGGCCACATCATACCAAGCCGACCCCAGACGCAACATCGCCCGCATACCTTGACGCACCCGCGCAATCGCATCTTCTACCCGCGTGCCCTCGTGATCATCCTCCGGGCCACCAGCCACATAGGCGTGAAATGGCAGACCCAGATCGGGCGACGCATAATGACCACCGACAGTGCGGCCCGCCTCCATGGTCGCCGCCACCTCACCCAACATCTGCCCATTGGCATTATAGATACCGGGGAAATTCATCATTTCACCAAGACCGATGATGTTGGGCCAGCTCATGGCCTCCTTAACGTCGTCCACATCGATACTGGCGCCAGCATGCTCCAATCCCGGCGCGGAGGGCACACAAGACGGCATTTGCACAAAGATATTAATGGGCAGGGTCATCGCCTCATCATGCATCATCCGCACCCCGTCCAGACCCAGAACATTGGCAATTTCATGGGGATCGATGAACATTGAGGTTGTGCCGTGAGGGATCACCGCGCGGGCAAACTCGGTGACCGTGACCATACCGCTTTCCACATGCATATGCCCATCACAAAGCCCGGGCACCATGTAACGCCCGGCCGCATCTATGATCTTAGTTTCGTCATGGGCCGTGTGCGCCGCATCGGGCCCAACATAAGCAATCCGCCCATGCTTTATGGCAATATCGGTGTTTGGAATGATCTCACCGGAATACACATTGACCCATTTCCCGCCCGTAATAACAGTGTCGGCAGGCTCGCGCCCCATCACCACATTAACCAAGGATTTGGAAACCTCGCTCCAGGGCTTTACAGCTTGGATTTCTCTGGACATCAATTGCCTCTCCAGTTTGATTGGGAGTTCTCGGGTGCGCGACATCTCGTGGCGTGTGTATCACACGATTCTCAACACAATTACTCCGCTAATGGAGTAGAGGCGAGGCCAACGTGAAAAATATCGTTATTACCGGCGCAAATCGCGGGATTGGGCTGGGCTTGGCACAAAGTTATGCAGCGTCCGGCGCGTCAGTCTTTGGTCTGTCGCGAAATCCCGCAGATGCTACAGGCGGTGTGGAGTGGATACGTGCGGATGTCACCAAGCCGGAAACATTGCAGGCGGCCGCCCAGATAGTCCCTGCGCAAGTTGATCTTCTGGTGTGCAACGCAGGGGTTTATTTGGACCGGGATGCAGACGCGTTCTCCAGCCATGGCAGCGAATGGGCAGACACGTTTGCGGTAAATGTGGAAGGTGTGTTTCGCACCGTTCAGGCATTTGACGCCAAACTGGCACCGAATACCAAAATTGCGATAATTTCCTCGCAAATGGGATCTTCAGAGCGCGCGCATGGGCAATCCTATGTTTACCGCGCCTCAAAGGCCGCAGCGGTAAATTTGGGCCGCAATCTGGCCGTTGACCTCGCCCCTCGCGGCATTTCGGTCGGGATTTATCACCCCGGATGGGTCCGAACAGAAATGGGTACCGATGCCGCAAGCATTGATGTCGCTACCAGCGTGGCTGGGCTGAGGGCACGATTTACAGCACTATCACCCGCCACCAGCGGGTGTTTTGAGGGCTATGACGGGTCAGTCATGCCGTTCTGAGCGCGGTCTCCCCTGCAAAAAGATCATGCTGAACGACGGCTGACTTCAGCGAGCCGTAGCAATCAGGATCAATACCGGTGCCTGCCATACTGTCCATAATCTCATACGCCTGAGCCAGCGGCAAAGCCCCCTTATAGGGTCGGTCTGCGGTCAGGGCGTCGAAAATGTCCGCAACCGCAAGGATCCGCATGTCTTCGGTCAGATCAACAGCGGTCAGGCCGTTGGGATAACCTGTGCCGTCCAGCCTTTCGTGATGGGCGGCGGCAATGGTGGCCATAGACCCGAATGCACTGATACGCCCGAGTATTTGTTGGGTCATTGTCGCATGACGCTGAATTTGACGAAACTCATCATCGGTCAAGCGCCCCGGCTTGTCCAAAACCATGTTCGACACACCCAACTTTCCAATGTCGTGCAGCAAGGCCGCGCGCCTCATCCAGCGCCGCTTTTGTGGACCGTAGCCGCGCTCTTGGCAGATGAGATCAGCATAAAATGACACCCGCTGCGAATGGCCATGGGTGAATGGGCTCTTCGCATCGATGACATAGGCAAACGCCATCGCAACCTCATCAAGATAGGTGTCATCAACAGCCCGGTATTGGTGTGCGGGCTCGCTGCTAAATACAATCTGCTCTATTCCCGGAGACCGTAAAACATCCCAAAAGCCCGGCGCGTTGGAGCATTTCAAAAATGCTTCCACAATCATCGGATCAAACCATTTGCCCTTGCGCACGGCAACTTCCATGTCCGCAGCATGTGGCCCAAATTCTTCGTGAAACACGTCCACAACTTGCGCCAGAAGGGCGATGCGCGAAAATAGCGGAATGTCACGCCCTGCAAGTCCGTATGGCTGGCCCTTGCCATCCCAATGCTCATCAAGCCCTTGAATACCATCAGCCACATGACGGTTGAAACGCATCATAGCCGCAATTTCTGCACCTCGGTGGCAGCGCGTCTGCACAAGGTCGCGAGTAACCTTGCCGGTTTTGCCAAGAACGCCTATGGCTGCGCTGATTTTGGCACCGGGTCCCGCCCCGCGACCAAGATGTTTCAGCGCAAATGGCAGGTTTTGCTTTTTGGACCTATCGAGCCGCTTAAACCCCTTCTTGATCGCCAATTCGTCAGTTCGAAATATTTCACATGTTTTGGCTGAATTGGCGCTGCATCCAACATCCTTGAGAAGCAGCATAAAATAGAGATCTGTCTTTTGCTCCTTAGACAAACGCAAGGCGTCAGCGATTTGCATGCCGATCCAGCAAGACCGGACCGAATGCCCTTCCGACTGACCACCGGTAATATCAAGCGCATAGCTCAGCGATCCCAGCAACTCCCCAAGCCTGATGCGGCTGAACGAAGATGCGTCGGGAAATTCCGGCAAAATCGGCCCTTCTACACGATCAGTCTTCACGCAAAACTCCGGTCCCAGCCCCGTTACAAAACAAGGCCGACAATAACCGCAGCGCAGTTAATACTTCTGCTCAGATCGTTCGGTTTTTAGCGTTGATTTATCGCAAATTTTCTCGATATGAGCTGCTAGAGCCAGTCCCTCAGGATCGGAATGAGCGGGATATCCGCAGGCGGCATCGGAAAATCTTTCAACGCCATGGGCTTAACCCATTTGAGCGTTTGCCCTTCGCGACCACGCGGTGTTCCATCCCATTTGCGACACGCAAAAAGGGGCATCAAGAGGTGGAAATCGTCATAACTGTGGCTGGCAAAGGATAGCGGTGCCAGACAACTGTTCCAGGTCTCAATCCCCAATTCTTCATGCAGCTCGCGGATCAGCGCCACCTCGGGCGTTTCACCGGCTTCAACTTTGCCGCCGGGAAACTCCCACAGTCCCGCCATTGACTTGCCTTCGGGCCGCTGCGCCAAAAGCACCCGCCCGTCAGCGTCAATCAGAGCAACCGCTGAGACCAAAACAGTCTTCAAGACCGGTAATCCGCATTGATCGTGATATATCCGTGGGTCAGATCACAAGTCCAAACCGTCGCCTCACCCGGCCCCACACCCAAATCGACAGTGATTTCTAGATCTTGCGCCTTCATATACGCCGCCGCCTGCTCTTCCAGATATGTAGGCGACACCCAACCCTGATCGGCCACAAGAATATCTCCAAACCAGATAGAGATTTTGTCCCTGTCCGCAGGCTCACCAGACTTACCAATGGCCATGACAACACGCCCCCAATTGGGGTCTTCTCCGGCAATCGCGGTTTTCACCAAGGGGGAGTTGGCAATGGCACGGGCAATAATCTGACCTGATGCGTTCGATGCGGCACCTTTGACGGAAATCTCCACAAATTTAGTGGCCCCCTCACCGTCCCGAACAACCAGATGGGCCAACTCCTGCATCACGCTGTGAAGGGCTGCACGAAACCTGTCCGACCCAGACACATCCGCTGACTTACCTGTGGCCGCAACAACCAAACTATCAGAGGTCGACGTATCGCTGTCGACGGTGATGGCGTTAAACGTGGTTTGATTAGCCTTCGAAACCATCGCCTGCAGTTCCGACTGCGCGATTTTCGCATCCGTGAAGATATAGACCAGCATCGTCGCCATATCAGGCGCGATCATTCCTGATCCTTTGGCGATCCCTGCGATAGAGACGGTTTGCCCGTCAATCTCGATCTGTGCGCTTGCCCCTTTCGGGAAGGTGTCTGTGGTCATGATTGCGTCAGCAGCGGCCTTGATGCTGTTTGGGGATGTGTTTTGACCCAATTTATCCAGCACCGCGATGATACGATCGTGGGGCAGGGGTTCTCCGATCACGCCAGTGGAAGACGTGAAAACACGCGATTGCGGCACATCACAGGCGGCAGAGACAGCGGCGGTGATCGCTTGCACTGACACAACGCCGCCCTTGCCCGTAAACGCATTCGAGTTGCCTGAGTTCACAAGGATCGCGGCAGGTGCGTCCGAATGCGCGCCAATTTTATCCTGACAATCCAGCACACAGGCCGAGCGCGTGGCAGAGCGGGTAAACGCGCCTGCCACAACCGAGCCTTTTGCCAACATGGCTAACATCACATCGGTGCGCCCTTTGTATTTGACCCCAGCCGCAGCGGTTGCAAAACTCACGCCGTCAATTACCGGAAGGTCAGGGAACGCCGCGGGTGCCAGCGGCGATACGTCAGTGATATTGGCCATGGTAGTGACTTACTCCAGCACGTTGATTTGTTTGATCACCGAAGGATCGACACCTTCGGCAGCACTGCGGTCAACGTCGGTCGCGGCGGTGATCGCCTCGATCTGGGATTGCGCGCGGATCTGTCTCAGCTGAAGCTCGATCTGCTCACGGACTTCTTCAAGCGCGGGCGCGTCTTGCACGCGGGTTTCGTTAAGGATGATGACGTGCCAGCCGAATTGCGTTTTCACAGGGTCAGATACTGCGCCTGTCTCAAGCTCGGTCACGGCCTTTTCAAATTCTGGCACCATTGCGCCTGCTCCAAACCATCCAAGCTGGCCACCATTGGGGCCGGACGGACCGGTTGATTTTTCACGCGCAACGGCGGCAAAGTCGGCACCATTTGCGATATCCTCAACAATCGCTTTCGCCTCTTCCTCGGTCTCGACCAGAATGTGGGATGCGTTGTATTCGGGGGCTTGCTCCACGCCGCCAAAGTCGGCCTCGTAAGTGGCAAGAACTTCGGCCTCGTCCAGCGGCTGCTCCATAATGCCGTTCACAGCCTCGCCTGCCGTCAAAGAGCGGCGCTCGTTTTCCAGCTGGATGTCGACGCGTGCGGGCAGGGTGCCCTCGAATTGCTGCATCAACGCAGTCTGCTGCACGAGCTGGTCCAGAATACCTTTGAACAGCACATCATCGGGCAGGGACTGATACTGCTCTGGCAGGCTGGCCCAAGCCACGATCATGTGACCGACTGTGATTTCGGTGCCGCCAACCGTTGCCACCACCGTCGTTGGGTCAGCTGTTACTGTTTCTTGTGCCTGAGCAGGCAGGGCAAGTGCCGCCATAATTGCCAAAGGGGCAAGAAAAGTGAGGGGTTTTTGCATTGTTCGTCCTATCATTCCGATGCGGCCCTGCCGCCTACATTGACTTGGCATGAGGTGGCCCTTACATCCGCAATGGGCGCGGCGTTTGCCACCATTCTCCCCTTCTATCTATGGACTGGGTGTTTGCGGGGCAAGCAAATCGCGTAACAGATTTATAACTTCGGCTGGAGATCGCATGCTGGGACTAGGAAAACTCACTAAAAAGGTTTTTGGCACGCCCAATGATCGCAAGATCAAGGCCGCCCGCCCGCTTGTGGAAAAGGTCAACGCGCTGGAACCGGAGTTTGAAAAGCTCTCGGACGCGCAGATCATCGAGAAGACCGAAGAGCTGTCGAAACGGGCGCTGGATGGCGAGAGCCTTGATGACCTGCTGCCCGAAGC
>CAKZTM010000090.1 GCA_937920555.1 uncultured Paracoccaceae bacterium
AGCGGCGATTTTGAGCGGGCCTTAAAGCTTCAAATCCGTGCGGTAGCCATACCCTTAGCTTTGGAGCGCAACAGAGACATTCCTCCCAACCACCCGGAGACCTTAGAAAACCTCCACGCGCTCCACCAGATGCTCCAAGCAGGTAACGACACTCGCGACCCTCGCGCCCTGGCGGAAGCCGACATAGACGCCGCCATTGCGGATCATCTGGCATGGGAGCAGGGCAAAACCCCCAATTGGCCGGAATAACCGTGCCAACAGTTTAGAACCATTCTAAGAGTTCTTGACTTAATTGGTCGGAATGGTCATGTTTCATCCAAACCACCAAGGATGCGATCCCATGTTTATTCAAACAGAATCCACACCAAACCCGGCCACTCTGAAATTCTTGCCCGGCCAGATGGTCCTGCAAACGGGCACAGCCGATTTCCCGACCGCCGAGGCCGCCAATTCCTCCCCTATGGCCCGCCGCATTTTTGCGGTCGATGGCGTGACCGGCGTATTCTTTGGCCCGGATTTCGTGACCGTGACAAAAGACGACACCATCGATTGGGATCACATCAAACCCGGTCTGTTGGGCGCGATTATGGAACATTACCAATCCGGCGACGCGGTGCTCGATGGAGAAACCGGCGCCGTTGATCACGCGGTCCATGACGGCCCGGACGGCGAGATCGTGGACCAAATCAAAGACCTTCTCGATACCCGCGTGCGGCCCGCTGTGGCACAGGACGGGGGCGACATCACCTTCCACGGTTTTGAGCGCGGCATCGGCTATTTGCACATGCAAGGTGCCTGCGCAGGCTGCCCGTCTTCCACAATGACCCTGAAGTCGGGCATCGAAAATCTGCTCAAACACTATATCCCAGAAGTGATAGAGGTACGCCCTGTCGCCGCCTGATCCGATCATTTTGGCACTGGACACAACGGCCGCGCATTGCGCGGTCGCATTGCTTTGTGGCCCTGAAATACTGACATCATCGGTTGAACCAATGTCCAAGGGTCAGGCCGAACGCCTTTTCCCGATGATCGATGCGGCGCTGTCGTCAACCGGCCAAACCTACGGCGATCTCAACGCCATTGCCGTGGCTACGGGTCCGGGCAACTTCACAGGCGTGCGCATCGGCGTGTCTGCCGCGCGCGGTCTGGCACTGTCGCTGGGCATCCCCGCAATAGGCGTATCTGTGCTGGAGGGGTTGGCATTCGGACATAAAGGCGTTGTTATGGCCTCAATCGATGCGCGCGGAGGAACAATGTACAATCAGATGTTCAAAGACGGCAAACCCATTTCGGACCCGCATCATGGCAAGTTCGGCGAGAGCATAAACAATACCAAGGGCCTGCAACATTGCGCAGGTTACCGCGCCGATGAACTGGCCGCCACGTATGGTGCAACCTCTCACGACACAACGATGCCAAAACCGGAAACCTACGGCCTGATGGCACTGGCTCGAAACTGGGCCGACCAACCTCGCCCTGCCCCTTTGTATTTGCGCCAAGCGGATGCCGCACTTCCCTCGGAACCGGCGCCACATATCCTGTCATGACACCAGCAGAGCTCGCCGAGATGGAAGCGCTCTGCTTTCCCGAAACCCCCGTGACTTGGTCCGTAAGCGACTATGGCCAACACCTTGAAAACCCCCACAGCATCACCATCGCCGGCGATATGGGGTTTATCATTGGCCGCATTATCGAAGACGAGGCGGAAGTGATCACACTGGGCGTGCTGCCCGAACATCGCCACGCCGGACATGGCACAGATCTGCTGGCTACATTCCAGATCAAAGCCAAACAAAAAGGGGCCAGTGTCGCATTTCTGGAGGTCTCAGCAGAAAACGAGGCGGCTCTGGCGCTCTATAAATCCGCGGGTTTCGACCGGGTTGGCCGCCGCCGCAAGTATTATGCCAATGCCAAAGGCATCGCTGTTGACGCTTTCATCTTGAAAAAGACTCTCTGACCTAAGGCCGAATTCCCTAAAAACGTGTTGACCGCACTCTGTTGCGCTGCATTATCAAATTTAGGACTCAGCTTGTCGATCATCGGCAATGCCATCGGGGGATGGATCAGACGACTACCCTCCAAGCGTTGAGAAATAACACGTCTAACAGTGGAGAGATTTATGAAACTTACCCATATTATCGCAGGTGCGGTCGCAGCCTTTGGTGCGGCCACCGCAGCATTGGCTGACCCGGCAATCATTTACGACTTGGGCGGCAAATTTGACAAATCCTTCAATGAAGCTGCCTTCAACGGTGCCACAAAATGGGCCGAAGAGACCGGCGGCTCCTTCGATGATTTTGAAATGCAAAACGAAGCTCAGCGCGAGCAGGCCCTGCGCCGCTTCGCCGCACGCGGCTCCAACCCGATCGTTGTGACCGGCTTTGCCTTTGGTGACGCTCTTGCAAGTGTTGCCGCAGAGTTCCCCGACACGAACTTTGCGATCATCGACATGGTGGTGGACCAGCCAAATGTGCGCTCCGTGGTGTTTAACGAGCACGAAGGCTCCTACCTTGTGGGCATGATGGCGGCGATGGCGTCCAAATCCGGCACAGTCGGCTTTGTGGGCGGCATGGACATCCCGCTGATCTCCAAATTCGCTTGCGGATATGTGCAAGGGGCGAAAGCGGCCAATGCAGACGTGAACGTACTTCAGAACATGACCGGATCCGATCCATCCGCATGGAACGATCCTGTGAAAGGCGGCGAGATTACCAAGGCTCAAGTCGATCAAGGCGCTGATGTTGTGTATCACGCAGCAGGCGGTACAGGCCGCGGCGTGCTTCAGGCCGCAGCGGACGCAGGTATCCTTGGGATTGGCGTGGACAGCAACCAAAACCACCTCTTCCCCGGCTCTGTTCTGACGTCCATGCTCAAGCGCGTTGATGTTGCCGTCTATAATGCCTTCACCGATGGCACCTCCGACAACTTCGAGACCGGCTTTAACATCCTTGGCCTCAAAGAAGGCGGCGTTGGATATGCGCTTGATGAGAACAACGAAAGCCTCGTCTCCGCCGAGATGCTCGATGCGGTCAATGCCGCAGCCGAGAAGATCAAATCTGGCGAACTGGCCGTGCATGACTACACATCCGACAGCGCTTGCCCGGTAATGTAAGCCAAGTGTCTGACACCAATACAGCGGGGCGGGCTCAGTCCGCCCCTGCGATCGAACTCAAAGGCATTTCAAAAGCGTTTGGCCCGGTGCAGGCCAATAAGGACATTTCTTTGCATGTCGCCAAAGGCGCCATTCATGGAATTGTCGGCGAGAACGGGGCCGGTAAATCCACGCTCATGTCGATCCTCTACGGCTTTTACAAATCCGACGCCGGCGAGATTTACATCAACGGCGACCTGACCCCCATTCCCGACAGCCAAGCGGCGATCAAAGCCGGTATCGGCATGGTCCATCAGCACTTCAAACTGGTGGAAAACTTCACAGTGCTCGAAAATGTGGTCCTTGGTGCCGAAGATGGCGCGATGCTCAAACCGTCGCTGGCCAAAGCCCGTGATGTGTTGACAACTTTGGCCCATGAATACGAACTGGACGTGGACCCGGACGCGGTGATCGAAGACCTGTCCGTGGGCCACCAGCAACGTGTCGAAATCCTCAAAGCCCTCTACCGGCAGGCCGATATTCTGATTTTGGACGAGCCCACAGGCGTGCTCACCCCGGCAGAAGCCGACCATCTCTTCCGTATTTTGGGGAACCTGAAGGCCGAGGGCAAAACGATCATCCTGATCACCCATAAACTGCGTGAGATCATGGCGATTACCGATAGTGTCTCGGTCATGCGGCGCGGTGAGATGACCGCGACCAAACCTACCTCCCAAACCAACGCCCAGGAATTGGCCGAACTAATGGTCGGACGTCAGGTTCTTTTGCAGGTGGACAAAAAGCCCGCCTCGCCGGGTGCCGCTCTGTTGAGGGTCGAAAACCTCAGCGTGCGCGACGAGCTGGGCGTGGAGAAACTCCGCAATGTCTCCTTTGAGGTGCGCGCGGGTGAAATTCTGGGCGTGGCCGGGGTCGCCGGAAATGGCCAATCTGAACTGCTAGAGATTATCTCCGGCATTTCCCCCGCCGATAGCGGTAAGGTTCTGATCAACGGCGACGCCATCGATATCGGCAAAACCGCCAATCCCAATATGCGCCGACATCGCGGCATCGCCCATGTGCCCGAAGACCGCCACCGCATGGGGCTGGTCATGTCCAATATGGCTTGGGAAAATACGTTTCTTGGCTATCAGGATGATCCAGCCTTCGAGGGCAGCTTCGGGTTCATGAGGCGCGAAAACATCATCGAAGATGCCAAACAAAAGATAGAACGCTTCGATATCCGCCCGCCCAATCCGCGCCTGAAGGCTGAGAATTTCTCAGGCGGCAACCAGCAAAAAATCGTGCTGGCCCGCGAGATAGAGCGCAATCCAGACGTGCTTTTGGTCGGGCAACCGACCCGTGGCGTAGATATTGGTGCGATCGAATTTATCCACAAACAAATTGTCGCCCTGCGCGATGCGGGCAAGGCGATCTTGCTGGTCTCGGTCGAACTGGATGAAATCCTGTCGTTGTCGGACCGGGTCATTGTGATGTTTGATGGGGCCGTCGCCGGTGAGCGCGATGCGACCAAAACCAACAACAAAGAACTGGGGATGCTCATGGCCGGAATGGCAGGGGAGGCCGCATGAACGTCCTTCCCAAATGGGTCGATATCATCCTCATCCCGCTCATCAACCTGCTGCTGGCCCTGATCGTAGCCGGGATTGTGGTCATCTTTATCGGTGAAAACCCGGTGGAGGCGATGCGGCTCTTGATCGTGGGGGCTCTGGGCTCCTCCTATGGCATCGGCTTCACACTGTTTTATGCAACCTCATTCGTGTTCACAGGCCTTGCGGTCGCGGTCGCCTTTCATGCGTCCCTGTTCAATATTGGCGGCGAAGGTCAGGCGGGGATCGCAGGCTTGGGCGTTGCCATAGTCGCACTTAATCTGGATCACACCCACTGGCTTTTGGTCTTCCCGCTGGCGATCATCGCCGCTGCTCTCTTTGGGGCCGCATGGGCGGCGATCCCTGCCTATTTGCAAGCCAAACGCGGCTCCCACATCGTGATTACCACGATTATGTTCAACTATATTGCCTCAGCGCTGTTGATCTACCTTCTGGTCAACCAGCTCAAAGTTGAGGGCGCAATGGCCCCTGAAACCCGCCGCTTTGCCGAAGGCGCACATCTGCCCTTCATGCATGAAATGATGGGATGGATCGGCCTCAGCATGACCAAAACGCCGATGAATATCTCGTTCATTTGGGCGCTTATGTGCTGCGTGGGCGTGTGGCTTTTGATCTGGCGCACCCGTTTGGGCTATGAAATCCGCGCCTTTGGGCAGTCCGAACCAGCCGCCCGTTACGCCGGTATCTCGCCTACCAAAATCATCATGATTGCCATGCTCATCTCTGGTGCGCTGGCGGGCATGATGGCGCTCAACGTGGTCGTTGGCGGGTTCTCTCAAAAACTGGTCAATGACCCGATCCAAGGGGCGGGCTTTGTGGGCATTGCCGTGGCGCTTATGGGCCGCTCCCATCCGGTGGGCGTACTTTTGGCCGCGATCCTGTTTGGCGTGCTTTACCAAGGCGGCGCGGAACTGGCCTTCGAGATGCCGTCGATCAGCCGCGAAATGATCTTGGTCATTCAGGCCCTAGTGATCTTGTTCACCGGCGCACTGGAAAACATGGTGCGCGGCCCGGTGACACGGCTATTCCTGTCTCTCAGACGGGGGGCGATCTGATGGATTTGGCGACAATCCTGCAATTGTTCGACAGTAGCCTAAGACTGGCCACACCGCTTCTGTTCGCCTGTCTGGCGGGACTGTTCTCGGAACGCGCGGGCATCTTCGATATCGGGTTGGAAGGTAAAATACTCGCCTCCGCATTTGCCGCAGGCGCCTTTGCCGCAGTGACAGGCTCGGCGATGCTTGGCCTGTGCGCGGGGCTTGTGGCGTCGATCATGATGTCGCTGATCCACGGTCTTGCCTCCATCACATTCCAAGGCAACCAAATCATATCCGGCGTGGCAATCAACTTCTTAGCATCCGGCCTGACCGCTTTGATCGGGCAAAACTGGTTTCACCAAGGCGGACAAACCCCGCCCTTGTCAGGCTCGGGACGGTTCCAGTCGCTCACATGGCCACTGGCGGAGAAACTCAACAGCCTCCCGGTGATCGGCCCAATCTATAAAGAGCTGATCTCCGGCCACAACATACTGGTCTATGTAGCACTCCTGTGCGTGCCCGTGACATGGTGGGTGTTGTTCAGAACCCGCTTTGGCCTGCGGCTCCGCGCCGTTGGTGAAAACCCCGGAGCCGTGGACACCGCAGGTATTTCGGTTACACGGCTGCGCTATCAAGCGGTGATCATCTGCGGCATCCTGTGCGGATTGGCGGGCGTGTACCTGTCCACCGCAATGGCCGCAGGGTTTGGACGCGAAATGTCCGCAGGTCGCGGATTTATCGCACTTGCCGCCTTGATATTTGCCAAATGGAAACCTGTGCCAGCACTCTTTACATGCCTGCTCTTCGGCTTTCTGGAGGCCGTGGCAATCCGCTACCAAAGCATCGATCTGGGCTTTGGAACGGTGCCTGTGCAATTCATGCAAGCGCTGCCCTATATCCTAACGGTCGTGATCCTTGCGGGCTTTGTGGGTAAAGCTATCCCGCCCAAAGCGGGCGGACGACCTTATGTGAAAGAGCGCTGATAAAACCCGCGCTCAACCTCGCCCGACAAACGGCATATTGGTGGCCATAATGGTCTGAAAGAGGATGTTCGTGGACAAAGGCAAATCCGCCATGTGCAGCACCGCCGATGCAACCTCATCGGCGCGCATGACAGGCTCCACCTCAATGGACCCATTGGCCTGTGGCACACCTTTGGTCATCTTCACCGCCATATCCGTCAGCGCGTTTCCAATATCGATCTGACCACAGGCGATGGAAAATGGCCGCCCATCCAAAGCGATGGTGCGGGTCAGACCGGTGATGGCATGTTTGGACGCTGTGTAGGGCACTGATCCAGGCCGAGGAGCTGAGGCGGACACCGATCCATTATTGATAATACGCCCCCCTTGCGGGTCTTGAGCACGCATTTGTTTAAATGCCGCACGGGCCGCTAAAAACGCGCCAGTCAGATTTACGTCAATCACCGTCTTCCAATCGTCAAACGACAACTCGTCAATGGTGGCCTGCTTGCAGTTGTTACCAGCATTGTTGAACAAAACATCAATGCGACCGTGATCCGATGCGATCGCGTCAAATGCGGCAATCACGCTGGCCTCATCGGTCAAATCACAAGGATAGGCGTGCCCGCCCTTGCCCAATGCCGCCGTCTCCTCCAGAGGATCCTTGCGCCGCCCGATGAGCGCAACCGTGTAGCCTGCTGCCATAAACGCCTCAGCGGTCGCCCGTCCGATACCCGACCCGGCCCCGGTAATAACTGCAACTTTGCTCATCTGCTCTCATCCTATGTCTGGTTCGCCAAAACGCCTCGGACCTGACAGATGCCGGTCCAATGACCGATCCCAGATGCAGGGCGCAACGCCATTTGAACCTGCGACTTGGGAGGGGTAAATTCAAGACCGATTTTTGCGCCCATAGAACGCTGAGACGTGCCAGCGGACACCTATATCCACTCAATCCCCGTTCCAAATCCCGTTTGACCAAGCGATCCGAGAACCCATCAAAACCGGCCGCCATCCTTGCGTTTCACCAAATCCACTCTTCTAGTTGAGTAGATATGTTAAATCGCGAATTTTCCGCGTAAGATGAGCATGTTAACGGAGAGATGAACCAATGTCGGACAAGTTTTTTCACCCGGTTTCGGGCTTCGATCTACCGCGATTTGCAGGTGTGCCAAGTTTCATGCGATTGCCGCAACTGGACTTCGACCATCCCCGTATCGCGGACGTCCAAATGGGCCTGATCGGCGTGCCGTGGGACGCAGGAACCACCAACCGTCCCGGTCCCAGACATGGGCCCCGACAGATGCGCGACTATTCCACGATGATCCGCCGGATCAACCCGGCCACAGGCATCGACCCGTTCGCGATGGTCAATTGCGCCGATCTGGGCGATGTCGGCCCAAACCCGGCTGACCTGCAAGACAGCCTCGCACGCATCACCGCATTCTACCGCGAGATTGTCAAAACCGGGATCACACCTATGTCCATCGGCGGCGATCACCTGTGCAGCCTGCCGATCTTGCGCGCTCTGGCCGACACACCCTTGGGCATGATCCATTTCGACGCCCATACGGACCTCTTCGACAGCTACTTTGGCGGCTTCAAATACACCCACGGCACCCCCTTTCGCCGCGCCATCGAAGAAGGCTTGCTTGACCCCAAACGGGTCGTGCAAATCGGCATCCGAGGCACCATGTATGACGGCGAGGATATGGAGTTTGCCCGCGCCAATGGCGTGCGCATCATCCAGATCGAGGAGCTCTTTGAGCGCGGCATCAAGGACGTCATGGCCGAGGCCCGATCAATCGTAGGCTCAAAACCCACCTATTGCTCCTACGACATCGACTTCATCGACCCGTCCTTCGCCCCCGGAACCGGTACGCCCGAAATCGGCGGCCCGAACTCCTTTCAAGCCCAACAAGTCGTGCGCGAACTCAGTGGCGTCAACTTGATCGGCGCTGATCTGGTGGAAGTCTCTCCGCCCTTTGATCAATCCGGCGGAACCGCATGGCTGGGCATCTCTATCGTGTTCGAGCTGATGTGCGTGCTTGCCCAAGCGATAGAGGCCCGCAAGTGACGGATGACGGCGTATTCGATGCGGAAATCGCCGCCACCTATGATGAGGTTCACGGCGGGCAAGATACGCGCGCGGTGGATAAGGTTGCCAGCGTTCTCAAAGACTTGGCAGCAGGCGGGCCGGTTTTGGAATTTGCCATTGGAACCGGGCGTGTCGCACTACCATTGAAAAACCTCGGCCTAGAGGTGGCCGGTATAGAACTGTCAAAAGCTATGGTCGCTGAGTTGCGCAAAAAGGAAACGGGCCGCGCTATTGAGGTGGCCGTCGGTGACATGACCTCGACCTGGCTGGGCAGATCATTCCCGTTGGTCTTTTTGGTCTATAACACCATCGACAACCTTACGACCCAAGACGCCCAGATTGCGTGCTTTGAAAATGCGGCCCGCCATATGCAACCCGGTGGGCGCTTCTTGGTAGAGACATTGGTGCCGCCGATCCAGAAAATCCCCTTTGGCGAAACCAAATTGGCGTTTGCGTGTTCTGACAATCATTGGGGGATCGACGAGTTTGATATTGTGACCCAGCAATATTCGTCCCATCACCTGCGGCTCGAAGACGGTGCACATAAAAAACTATCAGTTCCGTTCAGATACGCTTGGC
Organism: uncultured Paracoccaceae bacterium; assembly: GCA_937920555.1. Taxonomy (GTDB): domain Bacteria; phylum Pseudomonadota; class Alphaproteobacteria; order Rhodobacterales; family Rhodobacteraceae; genus CAKZTM01. The sequence goes on from CAKZTM010000090.1 coordinate 9,396, forward strand.
CGGCAGAACTCGATCTGATGGCGCGCATGGCGGGTCTTGAGCTGGAAAGCCGCTGGGCCGATTGGGACAAGTCACCCTTCACCCATGTGAGCAAAAGCCACATATCTGTTTGGCGCAAACCAGTCGGCTAACGCGCAAGCAAAGGGCCCCGAATATCGGAGCCCTCCAATCACTAAAGCCAAGGCCTCACCCCAGCCGCATCCCGTCATCACGGGTCACCGCAATCACCGCCGAACGCGGCACGCTATCCCCGCCCTCCGGCCAATGGGAGCCGCCGCGCTCACCGGGATGCTGAATGCCAACGAACATGGTCTTCCCGTCGCCAGACATCGCAGCCCCGGTCACCTCACACTCATTGGGCCCAACCAAGAACCGCTTGATCTCGCCGGTGGCAGGATCAGCCACAAGCATCTGGTTGTTGCCATGCCCGGCAAAATCACCCTCGTTAGAGTAATTTCCGTCCGTCTGGATCCACAACAAACCCTTACTGTCGAAGAAAAGCCCGTCCGGCGAGTTAAACATGTTGCCGTCATTGATATTGACCGAGCCACCATATGCGTCCTCATGCACCGTCGGGTTGCCCGCAAGTGCAAACAAATCCCAACGGAACGCATCATTGGTATGATCCGCCGATGCCGGGAACAGGCGCACGATCTGGCCATAATGGTTTTCCGCGCGCGGGTTTGGACCCGTGGCAGGGGTCGCATCCCCCCCGGCATTGGTCTTGACCGCGCGGTTCTTGTTGTTGGTCAGCGCGCAATAAATCTCCGCCTTTTTGGGGTTGGCTGCGACCCACTCGGGACGGTCCATGGTCGTGGCCCCAACCGCCGATCCGGCGGCACGGCTGTTGATGCAAACCTCCGCCTGCGAGGACATACCCGTCGTCTCCGGGTTTAATTCCATCCACTTTCCAGTGCCATCGGCGTTGAACTTAGCCGCAAACAAACGCCCATCAGCCAGCAAATCCGCATTGTTGCCGCCTTCGGCATAAACCTCCGACGAGATGAACTTATACATGAACTCGCCGCGCTCATCATCGCCCATATAAACGATAATATGCCCGTCGCCATTGACCACAACTTCGGCATTTTCATGCTTGAACCGGCCCAAAGCTGTGCGCTTTTTCGGCACAGATGCCGGATCGGACGGATCGATTTCCACCACATAACCGTTGCGGTTGCTCTCGTTGGGATGCTTGGAAATGTCAAAACGCTCGTCAACGCGCGCCCAACCGTAACCCCAATCTTCCACATTCACTCCGTAGCGCTTCATCAGGTCCGTGCGCTCGATATCCGGGTCAGACGATGAAAAATACCCGTTGAAGTTCTCCTCGCAGGCAAGATACGTGCCCCAAGGTGTGCGACCATTGCCGCAGTTATTCCATGTCCCCAGACATAAAACACCATCCGGGTCAGCGGCCGTTTTCATCAGATCATGACCGGCGGCGGGTCCGGTGATCTCCATTTCTGTGGCCGGTGTAATGCGCCGGTTAAACGGACTGTCCTGAACCATCGTCCACCCGTTGTCACCGCGGGCCACTTCCACCACCGACACACCATGCGCCATCATACCTTTGAGCACATCGTCATCGGTTTCAGGCGCGCCCGAGGCATTGATAATCTTGAGGTTTGTGTACTCGTTGTTGTTCACAAGGACGGAAGCGTCACCGATCTCAAATAGCGCCATCCCGTCAATATTGTCGCCATATGCGGTCTCTTGGCTGGCAGCGTTGCCGCGCGTTGCCGGGTCAAACTCAGGCGCGCCTGAGAACATGGGATCACCCCAACGGATAACCACTTGCGACGAATACCCCTCAGGCAAGGTGATATCGTCGGCGGTGTTTGCCGCAACCTGCGCAAAGCCCAGACGCGATGTTGCAGCAAATGCCGAACCGGGCGTCAGCGCCGATGTGCCAAGCACGAATGAACCCGCTCCAAAACTGATAACGCCGCCCAGAAAACCGCGACGGGACAATGCTGTCTCAACAATTTCATCGAATTCGATCGTCTCGGGCGGCGGGTTCACAGCCTCATCAAACTCATCGAATGTCATCTCACTATAAGGTGTATCTTTCATGGATAAGTCCCCCTTGGGTGTTGGATGTTCACAATTCACACTAAAATACCGTTGATTCGGCACAGATTTGTGACACCCCAGTGTGGAGCCAAAACTGGCCCCGCAGACTTAGGGAATGGAAGCGCGTTCAAATGGGCGATATTCCGCCACAGGTTGAGTATCAATCGCCCTTTGTGCGGCTTAGTAGAACGGGCGGGCTGTTCCCCAGTGGCGTTTGAGAGGGCTCCGCCGCAATGAGCGTGACCCGGTTAATAATCTGAATTGTCAAAGTGACGATCTTCAAAAGACACCTGAGCGCTGCAACCACGATCCGTCCCTGCCGGGTTTCCTTGTCGAAGAAAATCTCTAATTGAGCATCATGGAATACGTCCATAAACGCCCCGACCAACCACGAATTTGGAATATTCCGCGCCACAAGAAATTGCGCCAGATTTTCGACACTGGCAAAGAACTTCTCGTAAAACCGGCCCCCTCGAAGCTCGGCGACATAGGCTTGCATCAAGCTGTGCAACTGATCCGCGTCAGACGATGAAAAGATACCAGCGGATCCGGATTGCTGCTCAACCCGTTCCCCGATCTGCACCGGCCAGCGGTTAGAAATGCGCCCCAAATAGGGTTTGAGGATTTTGAACTCCTCGGCAAATACCAGATCAAAGCCCAAAGCTGCCCGTAGCTCCTTACGGGTCTTTTCGGGCGTGTGCAGCGCCACGTCGCCCTGAGGCGGCAGCGCTGTGTCGCGAATATTTTGTGTCTGTGGCATGCCGCACTTTCAGCAAGTGACTGTGGCGACATCCTAAAGCGGTGAATTTGCCGAATGCTTAAAGATGCCCCCTTCGGTCCCCTAAAAGCACCTCAAATTTGGGCTAAATTATCGGCTTCGCACGAACCCCACGATATCATAGGTCTTTTGCAAAATGGGCTCGGCAATCTCCGCCGCCCGGTCGGCGCCATCCCCCAAAATGCGGTCGATCTCGGCCCGGTCACCAAGATACTCCGACATGCGCGCCGTGATAGGCGCCAATGCTGACACCGCAACTTCGGCCAAAGCCTGCTTAAACGGCCCGAACTGCGATCCGCCATGAGCCTGCAACACATCATCGGCCGTAATGCCCGCCAAGCCTGCGTAAATGTCCACCAAACCGCGGGCCTCCGGGCGACCTTCCAACCCTTTTACCTCGCTTGGCAAGGGCTCTGGATCGGTCTTGGCCTTCTTGATCTTTTTGGCAATTGTGTCTGCATCATCGGTCAAGTTGATCCGCGACATATCCGACGGATCGGACTTCGACATCTTCTTTGAGCCGTCGCGCAATGACATCACCCGCGTGGCAGGACCGTCAATGACAGGCTCAGTGATCGGGAAAAAATCCACCCCAAAATCGTGATTGAACTTCTGCGCAATATCGCGCGTCAGCTCCAGATGCTGCTTTTGATCGTCCCCGACAGGCACATGGGTGGCGTGATATGTGAGAATGTCAGCCGCCATAAGTGCCGGATAGGCATAAAGCCCAAGTGACGCATTCTCCGCGTTTTTGCCCGCCTTATCCTTGAATTGGGTCATCCGGTTCATCCATCCCAGACGCGCCACGCAATTGAAAACCCACGCCAGATTGGCATGCGCTGAGACCTGAGATTGATTGAAGATGATCGACTTTTTGGGATCAAGACCAGCCGCCAAATAGGCCGCCGCCACATCTTGCGTCGCCCGCCTTAGATCCGCAGGATCCTGCCAAAGCGTGATCGCATGCATATCGACAACACAATAAATTGTGTCCTCAAAGTCCTGATCCTGCATCTCGACATAACGCTTGAGCGCGCCAAGATAATTTCCAAGCGTCAGGTTTCCGGTGGGCTGGCTGCCGGAAAAGACGCGACGCGTGTGGACCGCATCGGTCATGAGATCGTCTCCAATTCAGGTTCAAATAAGTGCGCTTTTATGGCGAGCCAAATCCCGCGCGTCAAAGGCAAATTCCAGATGGCCCAAACCACCGCAGCCCTTGCGCGCAAGATGACCCGCATAAAAGCCGCAAGAAGCGGGTCGATCCCGCCAAGTGGCCCTCCTAGATTGTGGTCCATACATAACGGAGCAAACCACATGACCTTTCAAATTGAAGCCCTCGAATACACACCGTTCAAAACCCTGTTTGACCTCTCAGATGAGCAACTAAAGGACAGAGGCGCTCGTAGAGTTGTCGCTGACACGCATCCGGGGTTTCCGTGCCGGGTCAGCCTTGAGGATGCTCAAATCGGCGATACGCTGATCCTGACCAACTTCAAACACATGGAGATGAACTCCCCGTACAAGGCCAGCCACGCCATTTACATCAGACAAGGGGTCACGCCCGCCGCACCAAAACCGGGCGAAGTGCCAGACGTGCTGGCCTCGCGGCTATTGTCTGTGCGCGGGTTCGGCGCGGACGGTTTCATGCAACAGGCAGATGTGGTGGACGGGCAGGGGCTGGCTGCACGACTGGACGCCATGTTCACCGATCCCGCCGTGTCCTTCATCGACATTCACAACGCCAAACAAGGATGCTTTGCCGCACGAGCCCATAGGCATTAAAGCTCAGAAAATATGCGTGGGCCCCGCGTCATCATCGGTGTTTCTAACCCGGAACATCGATGCCTCACCGCTCATGGCGGGCATGACTTGACGGGACATCCCCGGCGGCACTGCAAAGGTGTCGCCCGCATTCAAAGTGCACTCAAACCCGTCACACACCACCTTCCAATTGCCACGCATGGGCATCAAAATCTCATGACGGTCGGTGGTGTATGCGTGCTCGGACAAGCTGCCGCGCGAGATGAAATCGACCTCAAAACCGGGCCGGTCCCGCAACATCGCATCCTCGCCGATCACCGGGGCAGGCTGCTTATCCGACAGCGCCATCATATCCCAATAGCGCGCCACATAATGGGGCACCACATCCTGAGTTGTAGGCTCCGGGTAAATCGCCAGCTCCTCGTCAGTCAAAACCGGCATTGGTGCGACCCCGGCGGGCAAGTCCTGACCCTTCTTGGTGTCGTATAACTTGCCATCATCGCCCAGAACCAACCCGTGATCCTTGGCATCCTCGATCACCTGCGGCGCCCACAAAACGCCACCACCGGCATCATCGCCACCCAAAACGGCCATAATCATTCCGTAATCGGTCCCGATGTTTTCAAACCCGCGAAACATGCCTGTGGGGATGTTGATAATGTCGCCCTCTTCCAGAACCACCTCGCCTGCGGTCCCCCAACGACCCCAGAAAAACCGCCAGCGGCCTTTGAGTACGAAAAACACCTCAGCCGTCCGGTGAGAATGCAGTGAATTCCGACATTTTGGCGGTTGCCCGGCGGCCCCGATATTGAACCCCGGCGTCTCTTTGATGTGAACATGCTGGTCGGGCGATTCCGAGACCCCACCCCCGATGATCGTGAAGTTTTCCTTGCTGTCAGACCCCGGCGTGTGGGCATCAATAAACGCAGTTTTGCATGGGATCAGGTCGCCGTAGCGCACGATCCGCGCCTCCATATCTTGTGGCGTCATGGCTGTTGTCCTTCCAACTCTTTGATCCGCGCTTCCAACTCGGCAATGCGGGGGCCGACCATTGCCCCCACCTGTGCGGTTGTGAAACGCTCGGTGATGTATTTTGGGCAGTTCCAGTCGAAAGCTGCCACAGTGATACGCAAAATCCGCTCAACCGGTCCCTGACCGGCAACGGAAAGTGCTGCGATCTGATGTGCATCCGTGGCATCTTCCATGGTCGCGTGCCCCAGAATTTTAAGCCGTGCCTTGCGCGGGTAATCCATCAACAAAAGCGACACTTTGGACCCCGCCTTGATATGCCCGCTGCTGACATATTGTTGGTTTCCCCTGTAATCGGCCATGGCCAGTTGATCTGGCCCCAACATCTTCAGAAACCCAATTGGCCCGCCGCGGTGCTGAACATAAGGCCAACCATCCGCACTGACGGTCGAGATATAGAAACTGTCGCGGCTCTCAATGAAAGCGCGCTCATCCGCACCTAGCCCGCCGCGAAACCGGTTGGCATAGGCTTTCTCAAACCGGGCGGCCGTGCCCAAACGCGCTTGCTCAGCCTTGACCGCGCCGCGAAACATCAGATCGGCGTAACTCTCCATGACTACCCCGTTTTCAGCAATATTTGCTTCCAAATGGCCGTGTCATCAATCAACGTCCACTCCCGGCGAAGACCCCATGGCCCAAACTCCGCATGGGAAATGCCAAGCACAAAAACCTCTGCCCCGGTTGGCGGCCCAAAAGCCCCCCAACCATCATGCTTGCCCCATAAAGACCAGCGCACGGCGGAACGTGGGGGCATCAACGGATCATCGCGCCCAATCTGGTGCTCGATCTGGAACTTGGCCGATGGAAACGCCGCGCGAAGCCCCATCCAGAATTGATCCGCTCCGGTGTGGCTCAAAGCCGAAACACCGCCCGAATACTCCAAATTACAGGCCCGGTCATATTCCGCAGGGATCACGGCCATGTCGGCCCCCATAATGCGGCTCAGAATATCTGCGTGCTTTTGCCCCCACTCATTGTCGTTGCCGCGCCCGGTGTAAGGCCCCTCAATCACAGTGTCAGGGGTCAACGGCTTGGCACAGGCCTCTGGCCCGCCCTCACGCGCAATCAAGTCGCGGGCGTAATCCTCAGCCGTCCAACCGAGCTGCTTGATGATGGAGGTCTGATCTCGCACCATCCACTCATCATTGATCTGATCGTTGATGGCATGACAATCGGCCAATACACGGTAATCCAAAACTTTGCCGGTGGCCTTGCCATAGACCCCGTCCTTGGCATGAGTGGCAACACAGCGCAGCCGGTGCGACGACAACATCCCGACATCAGGATCACCGGACCAAATGACATCCTCGCCCAACAACTCCCGGTCAGGAAACTCCGCCAGCGTGGCCATGGTGGCCGCAATCACCGCCTCATTACCAACAACCGTGCCCGAAGGGGTGCGCACCGGAATGTCGGGGGTATATGTGTGATGCAAAGTCGCAATCCCCCGATCCTCCCAAATCTCCCGTGTGACCCCCAAAATATAATCTGGAAAATCCGTCCAGCGGTTCGAAAAACCCTTCATTCCGTCCATCCTTTTGGTATGCGCGCAGAGCCGCGCAGGATTAATGGCCCGTCTATTTCCACCCGCTTGGGCGGCGCGTCTTTGGTCCTGATCTGGTTGAGCAGCGTGGCAATGGTCTCTTCCACCATCCGGTTTGCCGACTGCCTGACCGTGGTCAAACTATAGGCAGGCCAACTGGCCAAAGGCACATCATCATATCCCACGACGGACACATCTTCAGGTACACGCAACCCAAGCTCATGGCGCAACACATCCATGGTCAAAAAGGCCATGTGATCATTGGCCACGAAAACCGCATCGGGCCGGTCGGTGCGCGCAAACATGTCGCGTGCGGCCTGCCGTGTCTTGTCCTCGTCGAACAACCCTTCGGTTCTCACCGCAATCGTGTGACCCAGTTCACCCAAACGCTCCGCAAACGCCTCTTCGCGCTCCATTTGCGTAGAGGCCCCGGACCACCCTGCAATATATCCGATCCGCTTGTGCCCGCCGGCGACCAGAAACTCGGCCACCTTGCGCCCGCCACTGCGATTGTCCGACGTCACCGTGGTCAGCTGCGCGTCATCTTGGGACCGGTTAAACAGCACAATGGGCACACCGGCCTGCTTGCACTGACTGGCGAAATCCGACGATAAGGACACCGACGCGGCCACAATCCCGTCAACCTGATAATCCAGAATTTCGTGCAAAACATGACCCAGTTTGGTGTCGTTGTTGGAGGCCATGAAAACCATCACGTGATAGCCGCGCTCTTGCAACGCCTTGGACAATTTCTCCAACGCCTCTGGGTAAAACTGATTGTTGAGATATGCCACAACCAACCCGATGATCCGGCTCTTTCCGGTGATCAGTGACCGGGCAAGGATGTTGGGCCGGTAGCCCAAAGCCTCCGCGGCCTGCTTGACCTTTTCGACCGTTTGCGGCGACGCGGATGCACCGGGCGTGAAGACACGGCTGACCGCGGACTGGCTCACACCTGCCGCCTTTGCCACGTCTTGAGAGGTGATCCGCTCGTGTGCCATCAGTCTGCGGTCCAACCTCCATCAACCAGGATCGATGTGCCCGTCACAAGCGATGCCGCGTCCGAGGCCAGATACACCACCGCCCCCATGACATCTTCGACCAACCCAACACGGCCCAGCTTGATCTTGTCCTCGACCCATGCACGCTTGTCAGGATCATCAAAAACCTTTTGCGTGAACGTCGTCAGAATGAATGTGGGACAAATCGTGTTGACCCGAATGGCATGCTTGCCCCACTCGATGGCCATGGCTTTGGTGAACCCCTCGACGCCAAATTTGGTGCCGCAATAAACCGCCCGCTCGATGCCGCCCACATGCCCCATCTGCGAGGAAATCGTCATGATCGATCCGGGCTTTTCTGCAGCGATCAGGCGTTTTGCGATTGCTTGATTGAAGAAATATGCGCCCTTTTGGTTCACATCCGTGACCGCATCAAAATCCTCGGGGCGGGTCTCCAGCGAGGGACCGTGCTTGGCCAAACCGGCAGAGTTGACCGCAATATCGAAAGGGGCCTGCCCGCCGATCAGCTCTGCGGTGCCCTCCACATCGGTAATGTCCAGCGCTTGCGCAGACGCGCGCCACCCTTGGGCCTTCATGGCCTCAACCGCCTCGGCCAGCTTGTCTTCGCGCCGGGCGGCCAGAACCACATCCGCCCCGGCCTCCGCCAAAGCAGTTGCACAAGCCAAACCAATCCCCGAAGAAGCCCCAGCGACCATGGCCCGTTTTCCATCCAATCTCATCGAAGGCGTCTTAGGTAGTTCCATTGCATCGGTCTCGCTTTGTTAAACTCTGTTTATTGGCCAATACCACCGACATGGATTTGTGCATAGTGGCGGCTTACTCTGCCCCTTCGCCATAAGGCACGTTTTTGCCGCCATAGCGGCGCACGCGCACATTGGCTTGTTCGGCGTGGCCTATGAAGCCTTCCAGCATGCACAGGCGCGAGGCGTATTCGCCCACCAGTGTCGCCGCCTCGTCGGTGGT
>CAKZTM010000091.1 GCA_937920555.1 uncultured Paracoccaceae bacterium
ATTTGCGGCAGAGAACAACATCGAAGAGCGCTGCAACTGATCGATCGCCGGTAGAGGTCCCGGGTCTAGCCCGGGACATATCGCTACCCCTATCCCGGACCTGATCCGGGATCTCTATCAAAAGCGCATCCGGGTGATATCTCCCGGGCGCGTTAACCAAATTCGGCCCCTTGGGCTGCCGTTTTTGTCTTTGCATGGGTTGTGCGACGGAAAATAAGCCTGATTTTGCCGTTAACGAATTGGATATGAGTGATGCTCGACGACGCCAAAACTGAAAGCAACCTGCTGGAGGTCAACAATATTGAGGTGATCTACAATCACGTCATATTGGTCCTGAAAGGCGTGTCTTTAAGCGTTCCTAAAGGCGGCATTACGGCCCTTCTTGGAGGCAACGGTGCGGGCAAAACGACGACCCTGAAAGCGATTTCAAACCTGCTCCATTCAGAGCGTGGCGAAGTCACGAAGGGAACAGTTGTCTATAGAAATCAACCGGTTGCGGATCTCAATCCGGCCGAGTTGGTCAAGCGCGGTGTTATTCAAGTGATGGAAGGCCGCCATTGTTTTGAGCATCTCACGGTCGAGGAAAACCTGCTCACAGGTGCTTATACCCGCAGCGACGGCAAGGCTGCGACGACTGCCGCGCTCGACCTCGTCTACACCTACTTTCCGCGCCTCAAAGAGCGCCGCAAATCGCAAGCGGGCTACACGTCCGGCGGTGAGCAACAGATGGTCGCCATCGGACGTGCGCTGATGAGCAACCCAGAGACGGTTTTGCTTGACGAACCCTCCATGGGCCTCGCCCCGCAACTGGTCGAGGAAATCTTTGGAATCGTTAAGGATTTAAACGAAAAGGAAGGCGTATCTTTCCTTTTGGCAGAGCAAAATACAAACGTCGCACTGCGCTTTGCGCATTACGGATACATCCTTGAAAGTGGCCGCGTCGTGATGGACGGACCGGCAGCAGAATTGCGCGAGAACCCGGATGTCAAAGAGTTCTATCTGGGGCTCTCTGACGAGGGCCGAAAGTCGTTCCGCGATGTGCGATCTTATCGTCGTCGTAAGCGTTGGTTGAGTTAAGGGTTTGATATGGCAAAGTTCTTTGATGCACTGGAAACCCGCTCGGCAGATGAGCGCGCTCGTGACATTTCTCAAAAACTACCTGAGCTGATCACATCAGCGCAGAAGTTGAAGGGCTATGGTGTCGCTCTTCAGGGCATCAACCCCGGCGAGATAACCTCAATCGATGATCTTTCTCAACTTCCGGTACTTCGAAAATCGGATTTGTCGACAAAACAATCTACACAGCCACCATTTGGGGACCTCGTTGCCAGACAGCCGGAACATATCTTTCAGTCTCCTGGACCGATCTATGAACCCGGTATGAAATCTCATGACTGGTGGCGGATCGGGCGGTTTCTTCATGCCTGCGGCATTGGTGCATCCGATGTGGTCCAGAACTGCTTTTCCTATCATTTCACACCTGCGGGCATGATCTTTGAATCGGGCGCCTCTGCGGTCGGGGCGACCGTATTTCCAGCCGGGACCGGCCAAACCGAACTTCAGGTCAGGGCCGCTGCGGACATTGGAGCGACCGCCTATGCGGGCACGCCGGACTATCTTAAAGTGATTTTGGATAAGGCGGACGCGCTTGGAACCGCGCTCAAAATCTCAAAGGCTGCCGTTGGTGGTGGTCCGCTTTTCCCGGCGCTTCGTCAGGAATATCAGGATCGTGGGATCACCTGTTTGCAAAACTACGCAACGGCTGATCTTGGCAATATCGCCTACGAGTCCGAGGTGATGGAAGGCATGATCTTGGATGAAGGCGTGATCGTGGAGATCGTCACGCCGGGTACCGGAAACCGTGTTCCCGATGGTGAAGTCGGCGAAGTTGTTGTGACCGCGCTAAATCCTGATTATCCGCTGATCAGGCTCGCCACCGGTGATTTGTCATCAATCATGCCGGGCCTAAGCCCTTGCGGCAGAACGAATAATCGTATCACAGGCTGGCGCGGTCGTGCGGACCAAGCCACAAAGATCAAGGGTATGTTCGTGCGTCCTGAACAGGTCGCTGAGCTGGTGTCGCGTCATGACGACGTGGTGAAAGCGCGCGTAATCGTCAGCACAAAAGACCAGATGGATACAATGACCGTGCAACTGGAGACCGAAGCAAGCGCCGCCGAAATGTTTGAGGGCAGCATCAAGGACATCCTCAAATTACGCGGCGAAGTGGAGCTGATGCCCCCGGGCAGTTTGCCAACGGATGGCATCGTCATTGAAGATGCGCGGGACTTCAGCTGATGGACTTTGCACTGACGGAGGAACAACAGGCCATCTTTGATATGGCGCATGGCTTCGGCGCTGATCGAATTGCTCCATTTGCCGCGAAATGGGAGAAAGACGAAACCATCCCCCGCTCGGTTCTTGAGGAGGCAGGCGAACTTGGCCTCGCGGCGATTTATGTGTCTGAGGAAAGCGGCGGTTCGGGTCTTTCACGCACGGATGCGGCCTTGATCTTCGAAGCGCTTTCCATGGCTTGTCCTTCTGTTGCGGCTTTTATCTCTATTCACAATATGTGCGCATGGATGATCGACAGCTTCGGCTCTGATGCGCTGAAAAGCAAATACCTGCCTGAAATGGTGACCTTCAAAAAGGTGGCGTCCTATTGCCTGACGGAGCCGGGCTCCGGCTCGGATGCGGCAGCACTTCGCACCAAATGCGAACGCACTAATGAGGGGTTCAGGCTCAACGGGACTAAGGCGTTTATCTCTGGCGGCAACTACTCCGACCTTTACATTGTCATGTCCAGAACCGGTGAGGAGGGCCCAAGGGGCATTTCTTCGGTTGTTGTCGACAGTGATGCTCCGGGCCTAAGTTTTGGCGGGTTCGAGGATAAAATGGGTTGGCGCTCCCAACCGACCGCTCAGGTCCAGATGGATGATTGCACAATTCCCGCTGAAAATATCCTTGGTGAGGAAGGGCGCGGCTTTTCCTACGCGATGGCCGGTCTGGATGGGGGGCGCCTCAACATATCAGCCTGTTCCTTGGGTGCGGCTCAAACGGCTCTGAACAAGGCGGTCGCCTATGCCGGTGAGCGCAAGGCCTTCGGTAAGCCGATTGATCAGCTTCAGTCCATGCAATTCAAATTGGCCGATATGGAAATTGAGCTTCAGGCCGCGCGGGTTTTTCTGCGCCAGGCGGCATGGAAATATGATCAGAAGTCACCCGACACGACCAAACATTGCGCCATGGCAAAACGCTTTGTGACGGATACCGCATTCAATGTCGCAAATGACGCGCTTCAGGTCCATGGCGGGTACGGGTATCTCAGCGATTATGGCGTTGAGAAAATCGTGCGTGATATTCGGGTGCACCAAATCCTCGAAGGAACAAACGAAGTTATGCGCATGATCACCGCGCGTGGTTTGCTGGCAGAGCGGGACGGATAAAATGAAAATCGGATTTATTGGACTTGGAAACATGGGCGCGCCGATGGCGGCAAACCTTGCAGGTGCCGGGCATGAGGTCAGGGGATTTGATACGCTCGATGTCTCGGTTCAGGATGTGATCAAGGTGAGCTCTGCGGCTGAAGCGGTCGCTGGCGCGGATATCGTCATCACCATGCTTCCCAACGGTGATATTTTGCGCGCCGTCGCGGCCGAGATTATTCCTGCCATGGAATATGGTGCAGGTTTTGTGGATTGCTCTACCGTTGATGTTGAGAGTGCGCGCGATGTTGCCGCTGATGCAAAACATGCGGGTCTGCATCCCGTCGATGCGCCGGTGTCCGGTGGCATCGGTGGCGCTTCGGCCGGCACACTCACGTTTATGGCCGGCGGATCGGAGGAGGCGTTCTCCAAAGCCGATCCGCTCTTTGAGATTATGGGGCAAAAGGCGGTTCACTGCGGTGAGAGTGGCGCCGGACAAGCCGCCAAGATCTGCAACAACATGATCCTTGGAATAACAATGATCGGAACCTGCGAAGCTTTTGCTTTGGCCGACAAGCTTGGCCTCGACCGACAAAAGATGTTCGATGTGGTGTCCACGTCTTCGGGATATTCATGGACCATGAATGCATATTGCCCGGCCCCCGGCATTGGCCCGCAAAGCCCTGCCGACAATGACTACAAGCCCGGGTTCGCCGCTGAATTGATGTTGAAGGATTTGCGTCTTAGTCAACAAGCGGCTGAGGCTTCAGACGCCGATACGCCGCTTGGGCACCACGCAACTGATCTTTACGCAACATTTGTAGAACAGGAAGACGGGTTGGGCCAAGATTTCTCAGCCATGCTTCCGCGCTTTGAGAAACGCAGTCGGGACGCTTAAGCGGTTTTTCTTTGGTAGACTGACTGCTCAATTTGCGAGCGTTCTATTCCAATGCCAGCCAGTTCCATGTCGGTGCACTGACGTAGCTGCTCAATCATTCTGTTTTGGGGGTCGCAAGACTTAGCCCGTGCTGAGAAATGTTGGAGCGCAGAAATGTAACTATTTGGATGCCCGGATGCCTGAGGTGCATCACTTGGAGTTTGCATTGGCTTGCTGCTTCGTAAGGCCATTGGATTGATCCTTGGCTGAAAAAATATACCGTATTTAAAACCTAAGTCGCGATTGGTAACGAAGCCTTGCTAAATATCACTGTGTGACAAAAGTTTTACACTCGTGCGACATTTGAATCACACTGCGTAGACGTCAATTCAGAAGCCTTTGCAAAACATGCGCGCCAATTTCTTTGCGTGACAGCCCCATTTTGTGAAGCTCGATATCTGACTTTGATTGTAGGCTGTTCAGCCGGTCACAGAATTCCTGAACACTGTCAAAGCGATCGGCGGGCCTGTGAAACCTGGGCGCAAGTGGCCGAGCTTTGAATTGCAGGACCGACGACCCGAGGGCGGCGTTATCGTTCGCGATTTCCATTTGTCTCACCAAAATTGAATGCGTGTGAGGCCAGCCTAGACAACAACGTGATAACAAAGTGTGACTACGATCACCGAAATTCTGTTTTCTTCAGCTGTGGTCAGACAACGGAAATGGGAACGGGGCGATGCTTGGCAGTCAAATCGCGCAGAGTTTGCATTTCGCCGTCCATCCATGCCCTGAACCTCGCTATGGGCGGGCGGGTCTCGGACCCCAATGGGCAAACGATACGGTAATGGGCACCAAACCTTACGGCTAAAGAAAACGGAGCCACCAACCGCCCGTCCCGAAGGGCTCGGTCACATAGGGACGCGCGGCCCAGCACAACCCCCTCGCCCTCTTGAGCCGCATCGATTGCATGATCGCCATTTGAAAATCGTGGTCCATGATCCGGGGCCCATTCTTGGCCTGCCATTTTAAACCATGTCTCCCAGTTTGGGTTAGGTTTCATAAATGACATGCTGTCATCATGGATCAGCGGGGCAGAAAGAAGTTCGCTGGGGTCGCGGAACTTTTCAACCAGACTTGGGTGCATCATCGGGGTGACCCACTCCTCAAACACGTTCTCGCTGAACAATCCGTTGTCATCACCACGGCCAAATCGGATTGCCAGATCGATCTCATCTCGTGCGAAATCCATCATGCGAAGACTGGCGGAAAACCGTAGTTCAATATCTGAATTGGCCTGGGCAAATCGAAACATACGCGGGGCTAGCCATTTTGCAGTAAACGCGGGGCCTGCGGTCACGGTTAACTTGCCGCTGTCCAAAGCGCGTCTGGCACTGCGCCATCCCAAGTTAAGCGCCTCGAACGCGTCCGATACGAACGGGAGCAGATTTCGCCCGGCCTCGGTCAATGCGACTGCGCGGTTGAGCCGGTGAAAAACCGGCTCACCTAAATGTGCCTCCAAATTCTTGATCTGTAGGCTGAGCGCAGCCGGTGTGACGGCCAATTCCTCTGCCGCCTTGGCAAAGCTCATATGCCTCGCAGCGGCGTCAAATGCTCTGAGGGCATTAAGGGGCGGTAGGTAGTCAGACATGAAACCACATTAGTTTATCTTAACTGACTGCGCAATACATCTCGTTTGTCGCAAGCGTTGTCGATCAGTAAAAGAAGAACATCAGGATACCAGACAGAAAGAAATGAAAATGACAAATGCACAATTGAGAAGAATGAGCCCGCAAGAGTTGGTTGAGCTTGGTCACATTGAGCGAGCCAAGGCCTTTCGACAGGCTTTCAGGATGATTTCGGAATTTGCCAACCGTAAGGGCCGCTAACGGCAAACTCTAGGGTCTTGGGCAAAGACTAGGCGCTTTAGGCGTCATACCAACGGACTGGCCGAACGCTTTGGCCGGTCCAACATGTTCCAGCGTGAAATTTGTAAAGACAATTTTATCCTTTGCTCCATATTGAGACATTTCGTAATTCTGAAGCGCGGACTTCCCTTACCTCAACATCCAAAAAACACAATTTGTCTAAAATTTACCAAGATTTTTTAGTAAATATGCGATAGAGGAACGAAAAAAGTAGCGCTCACAAGGCAGTTTAATGGCAATCTACGATGTAATTTTCTACAATCAGAACCCTCGTGGTATTTTCAGTGAGACCGTAGGCGGCACCACGGTTTATTCCGGTCCTGCATCCGCAGCCGGATCTGCAACGATTACGGATAACCAAACCGGCGTCGAGGGGACAACCCTTGATGATGATAATGCTAGCGAGAACGCTACTGCCGACGTTAGTATTTCTGGCAGTACATCGATCGGAGTTCCTGTCGACAACGAGGCGGGCTGGACCCTTCGCGATACTGTAACGGGTGAGATTTTCCAAATCGTCGAGTTCGAGGTTGAAGCCGGCGGTGCCTCAGGCACTTACCTTTTGTCCGAACGCCCTCTGGTCCCCGGACGGTCCTATGAAACGTTGGAATTTGACGCCATACCCAATGCCATTGCGGATGAACCTGTTTTTACCTATTTGGAACAGACCGGATTTGAGGGCGATCAAATCGTCAGTGGCACCGCTGGTAATGATGTAATCGACACCAGCTACACGGGTGATCCTGACGGCGACCAGATCGACAACCTCGATAACCTGACCAACACAACATCCACCGACGAAATCTTAAGTTGGACGGGGTTTGGTGCGGCAGGCACAAACGTCGATGGAAATGTGTCTCAGACCGTTGGAGGTGTTACGGTCGGTGTATCGGTCACCGATGAGGGTAATCTTGCCGCCGCTGAGGTGAGTACGACCGCGCAATATGTCGGCACCGACCCCTATGCGACCAATTCTGCACTCTATCTAGAAGGCAGCGGTGGTGCCGACGACACCACAACGCTGACGATTGACTTTTCTGCTCAGGATGGGTCGGGCAAGTCCAGTTCGGTCAGTGATGTAAACTTCCGCATCAACGAGATTGATTTCGGTGGCTGGCAGGACATTGTCACCGTCACAGCAATTGGGCCGGATGGGAACCTGATCCCAGTTACCATTACAGTTGATGGCAATGACAGCCTGTCAGGCAATACTGTCACTGGCCAGACCACCAATGACAACGCGAACGAACAAGCCAGCTCTATCAAAATCGATATCGCCGGACCTGTGCGGCAGATCATTGTTGATTACGACAATGGCGGAGCGGGCGGTCAGGTTCTCAATGTCACGGACATTCACTTTACCACGCTCAATGAGGTTGGAAATCAAGACGACAGCGTTGAGGCGGGCGCGGGTGATGATTTCATTGACCCGTCCTTGGGCAGTGACACCGTAGATGGCGGCACAGGCGACGACACCATAGTTGCAAGTGTTGGCGACGATCTGCTTTTAGGCGGGGACGATCAAGACACGTTCCAACTGGATGACGGCTTTGGAACTGACACGATTGAAGGCGGTGAAGGGGGCACGGACAACGACGCGATTGACGCGTCAAATTTAACCAGCGCGGTCAATGTCAGCCTTTCTGGCGACGAAGCCGGCAGCCTTGTGAATGGTGCGGACTCCGCTGCGTTTACCGAGATTGAGGACTTTGTTCTCACGGATTTCGACGACACGTTTGATGGAGCTGGCGCCACCACCGGGTTTGATGTTGATGCCGGTGCCGGGGATGACACGGTTGTTGCAGGAACCGGTAACGATAGTATCGAGGGCGGACTTGGCGATGACCTGATCCAGCTCCAGGACGGCTTTGGGTCCGATACGATTGTCGGCGGCGAAGATCCCGGCGATACCGACACTGACGTCTTGGACGCAAGCGCTCTGTCTAGCGGGATCTCTGTCACGCTATCGGGAGACGAGACGGGTACGCTTTCGGATGGAACCGGCACGGCTGGATTTTCCGAGATTGAAGGCTTCATATTTACCGACCAAGACGATGTCTTCAATGGAGCCGCGGCGATCGGTCCATTGGTCATTGATACTGGCCTTGGCGATGACACGCTGACCGGCGGCTCTGGTAATGACGCTTTGACTGGCGGGCTTGGCGACGACACATTTGTGTACACTGTCGGCGCTGGCATGGATACCATCACCGATTTTGGCGCCGGCAATACCGGGTCGATTTATGACGGGGATCAAACCAACAACGATCTGGTCGATCTGTCTTCATTCTATAACCCGACCTCACTTGCCGCCTATAATGCCTCAAACGGGGCTCTTGGTGATATCACCCACGAGATCAACCTGCTGCGCGCGGATGCCGCTGATGGCACGCTTGATGGTGTCGTGAACGGGATAGATATCAGCGGCAGCACGGGTGCCATTGACCTCACACTGCTCAATGGCGGCGCGCCCGTAACCGGCTCGGCTCTGTCGTTTGACAACACGAACGTCATTTGCTTCGGCGAAGGAACCCTGATCAAGACCGCCGCCGGGAGCCGTCTTGTAGAGGATTTGAGGCCCGGAGATTTCGTAGTCACTGCCGATAACGGCCTTCAGCGGTTGCGCTGGGTCGGGTCCAAGACAGTCTCTGCCTGCGCGAAACTGGCCCCCATCGTGATCTCGGCCGGGGTTCTGGGCAATTCACGAGACCTTCGTGTCTCTCCACAACATCGGATGCTGATTTCTGGCGATAAAGTTGAGCGAATTTTCGGTTGCCGCGAGGTGCTGGTTGCTGCCAAACACCTCACAAATTGGGACGGAATTTATCAGCAGGAAGGTGGCGTGATCACCTATTATCATCTGTTGTTTGACGCCCATGAAATTATCTTTGCCAATGACGCGGCATCGGAAAGCTTCCATCCCGGCTTGATCGGGCTAACCTCCCTTGAGGATGAAGCCAGAGAAGAGGTTTTCGAGCTATTTCCACAGCTTAGGGGAAATATAAGCGCGTTTGGACCTTCCGCTAGGCAAAGCCCAAAAGCCTATGAGGCGCGGATGCTAAAGCCGCTTAAGCCGGAATTGTTGCCTGCATAGAGGGACGCTGCGCGAAGGACTTTTCCCACGCCGTTAAGCTGGGACGACCCGCGCGCCAATCTTTGTCTGGATGACGGAAATCAAGATAACCCAATGCGCATCCCATAGCGATCTGCGCCATGTCGAGGGGCCCGGCCAAGTGGCTCATCCAGCGGCTCTCGACGGCATCAAGAGCGCGCGTAACCTTGAGCCACTGCGCATCTAACCAACCATCATACTGCTTGTCTTGGGGGCGGACGCGACCCTCATAGACCATCAGCACGGCAGCCTCCATCATGCCTTGGGCGGTGGCTTCCAACGTTAACGTCTCCCACAGCATGGGCGGCTCTGGATAGAAGCCGGCAGTGCTCAAGTCATTGAGATAGCGGCAGATCACCCGACTGTCATAAAGGGTGGGGCCACTCTCGCGCTCTAGGGCGGGTATCTTCCCAAGCGGGTTTTTTGTCGGAACCGTCTCGCCAGGTGAAACCGGGGTGATGGCCACCTCGACCAGCTCAACCTGATTTATCATGTTTGTTTCGTGCAGACAGACCATAACGGTGCGCACAAATGGCGAGGCCGCCGCGTGATAGAGTTTCATAAGTCAGAGCCTTTTGATGCGAAATCTTCCCAATGCAGAGACGTCGATCTCCAAACCCGGACCGGTTTGGCCAAACCGGATGGTCCGCTTTAGCCGTGCATCCGCATTTGCTTGAGCGCCTTGCTGAGTGCGATGATGCCTGACTGAGATACCCTCGTCCACATCTTCATGGGCGGCTTCCTCTGAGACCTTGGGTAAGCTCTTGTTTCTGTTCGCAATATAATATGTCACGGCCATAACTGCGCCATATCTGACAGCGGTTATTGCTATAGGTGCAAGGGGCAAAGCCATTGGGTCTCCGCGTGAAGTTAATAGTATTTACATAGGCTATTTTGCTGGATATTGCAATCTACCGGTTAATCTCTAAAACTCGAATTGTTCTCAGGGCAGGGTGAAAGTCCCTACCGGCGGTATGTGAAGCAATTCATAAGCCCGCGAGCGGCCCGGTGCGCTCAACCCCCAAACCGTCATGCGGTTCTTGGACGGGTCGAGGGACCACATTGGGTGTCAGCAGATCTGGTGAGATGCCAGAGCCGACGGTGATAGTCCGGATGAAAGAGAGCGATTGGAGCGTGGTTTTGGCCGCGCCTCCTTTTCGTGACGCCTTGGGTGAAGTGTCGTTGATGAAAAGGAGATTATTATGACACACGCCCGATACGCCTTCATCAAAGCCGGTTGGCATGCTGACATTGTGGATCAGTCGCTTGCTGGGTTTCGAGAGGTTATTCAACAAAATCAAGTGGATGCATTCGATGTGCCGGGGGCTTTTGAAATCCCGCTCTTGGCGCGGGAGCTGGCATCGTCTGGCGATTATACAGCCGTGATTGGAGCCGCCTTTGTGGTTGATGGCGGCATATATCGTCATGATTTCGTGTCATCTGCGGTGGTGGACGGGCTGATGCGTGCGCAAATGGATGCGGGCGTGCCGGTGTTATCAGTCGTGCTGACACCGCATAATTTTCAGGACTCTGAGGCGCATATTGCGTTTTTCAAAGCGCATTTCGTGGAGAAAGGCCGGGAGGCCGCACGGGCCGCTTTAGCGGTCTCAGAGCTGCGCGGGCGCAAGGTGGCTTGATGGGCAGGGCAAAGGTTAACGGCTCAAAACCCGCGCAGATGAGCGTATGACATCGGTATGACTCGTGTATGACATCTGTATGACAACGATATGTACTAACGTGCAAAACGGC
>CAKZTM010000092.1 GCA_937920555.1 uncultured Paracoccaceae bacterium
ATTGATTGATGTGGGACAGCCCGAAACCCCGTATAAGCCCCCCATCACAAAACTAAGGGAGACCTAAAAAATGCGCGTTTATTACGATCGCGATTGCGATATCAACCTCATCAAAGACATGAAAGTGGCCATCTTGGGCTACGGCTCACAAGGCCACGCACACGCGCTCAACCTGCGCGACAGCGGCGCCAAGAACGTCGTTGTGGCCCTGCGCGAAGGCTCTGCCTCCATCAAGAAAGCCGAAGGCGAAGGCCTCAAGACCATGGGCATCGCAGAGGCTGCCAAATGGGCCGATCTGATCATGTTCACAATGCCCGATGAGCTTCAGGCCGAGACCTATAAGAAATACGTCCATGACAACATCCGCGAAGGGGCCGCCATCGCCTTTGCTCACGGTCTAAACATCCACTTCAACCTGATCGAGCCAAAAGCGGGCGTCGATGTGATCATGATGGCCCCCAAAGGCCCCGGCCACACCGTGCGCGGCGAGTTCGTCAAAGGCGGCGGCGTGCCATGTCTGGTGGCAGTCGACAATAACGCGTCGGGCAAAGCGCTTGAAATCGGCCTCTCCTACTGCTCCGCCATCGGCGGCGGGCGCTCGGGCATCATCGAAACCGACTTCAAAGAAGAGTGCGAAACCGACCTGTTCGGTGAGCAAGCGGTCCTGTGCGGTGGCCTTGTGGAACTGATCCGCATGGGCTTCGAGACCCTCGTGGAAGCAGGCTATGCGCCTGAGATGGCCTATTTCGAGTGCCTGCATGAAGTGAAGCTGATCGTGGACCTGATCTATGAAGGCGGCATCGCCAACATGAACTACTCGATCTCCAACACCGCAGAGTACGGCGAGTACGTCTCCGGCCCGCGCATCCTGCCTTACGATGAGACAAAGGCCCGCATGAAAGCGGTTCTGGCGGACATCCAGTCGGGCAAGTTCGTGCGCGACTTCATGTTGGAGAACGCCGTCGGCCAGCCCTCCTTCAAGGCCACGCGCCGCAACAACGACGCCCACCAGATCGAGGAAACAGGCGAAAAACTCCGCGCCATGATGCCTTGGATCTCCGACGGCAAGATGGTCGATAAGTCCAAGAACTGACCCTCAAGACATAGACATGGGGTCTGCGCTTAACTTGGTGCAGGCCCCAACCTGCATAAAGACGACATTAATTAATCTTAACAATTGTTAAATAATTGATAGACTGGGCCAATTATGAAGGCTCATTTATACATATATTTCGCATTCACTTTATTTATACTGCTCGCGGCACCACCTGGGCACGCGCAAGATACACGAACGATTGTGCGTCAAATAATTCAGGCATCGATCAACAACTATCCGGGAAACTGCCCGTGCCCCTACAATACGGATCGTGCGGGCCGTCAATGCGGCGGTCGCAGTGCATGGTCGAAGCCCGGCGGTTACGCTCCGATTTGCTATGGTAGCGATGTGACAGACCAGATGGTTGATAGCTTCAAAGCCCGCCAAACCATGCGGGTGGTGACAACACTGCCCCCAGACAAAAAGGTTTTCGATCCCAAGCGTCAGTTGATCAAGGACATTCAAACCGAACTTGCCCGGCTCGGATGCAATCCGGGCAGTCCCGACGGGATCATCGGCGCCAATAGTTCGGCTGCAATTGTAAAATTTGGTGAGGTTCTCGGCTGGGAGACGTCCACACAGAGTTACAATTCAGGTGAATTTCTGCAGGTCTTGAAGCGCCTTGATACCAAGGTCTGCGAATGAGGCTGACCCCGATCAAAGGCTAAAACCGCTTATTTGGCCCCTGCCCAGCTTTTTGCATTTCCGCCATGTGATGCTAAGCTCCGCACAACAAAACAAGGGAGCGAGCCATGCAATTCGAGCGTAAATCATTTCAAGCGCAGCCCTATCTCTATGTCGCTAAGGAATGCTCTTATGAGGGCGATGCGATCGCAGACGCCATGGGGGCGGCCTTTGGCGAGGTCTTCGGCTTTATCGCGCAATCCGGCATTACGCCGCTGTCCATGCCGATCACCGTCTATCACGGAATGGACCCCAAAACCTTGCGCTTCCAAAGCGGTGTGTTTGTCTCGGAGAAGGACGCCGCCAAAGCCAAGGATCCGGTGAAGGCCGGCCAATTGCCCGCCTGTGATGCCATGACCACGACCCATCAGGGCCCATATACAAATCTCAACCAGTCCCATGGCGCGCTTTGGAAGCATATGGAGGAGGCGGGCATCGAAGGGGCTATGCCGGTCTGGGAAATCTATGTCGATGATCCTGAGCATACAGCGCCAGACCAGCTCAGAACCGAGATTTATCGCGCCATTGCGTGAAACGCGCTCTTGCCAATCACGCGGTTCTGGATCATCCCTCTGGCACCAAAAATCTAAGAGGTTCCCATGGCGTTTGGCCTTCGTCTTTTGTTTGCACTGATCCTGGTGCTGGTCACCTACAACCCGACCAGCTTCAATTATATCTCTTGGGCGATGGCGCAATATCAGATCAACCTCTCAATTGTGGTGCTCAACGGGCTGATCTTGCTGATCGGCTATATCGTCTATTTGCGCGCAACCTTCCGCTCCATTGGACCCATGGGCATGATACTGGCCGCCGCTGTCTTGGGGGCTGTGGTCTGGGTGGCAGCCGATAACGGGCTTTTGGATCCGCAAAATTCCACGCTGATGGTCTGGATCGGCCTGATTGGCATCAGCCTTGTGCTGGCGGTGGGGCTGTCATGGTCGCACATACGGCGCAGAATTTCTGGCCAGTCGGACATGGACGACGTGGGTGACTGATACCCCCAAAACCTTGGAGAACCGCGACGGCCTGCCCGACGCGTTGCGCATTCTGATCGAACAATACCCCCGCGATTTATGGGAGGGTCACAGCAACTTTGACGGTATGACCCGGTTCTGGCTGTCGCGCCATTTGGAGTTCCGCCGGGCGCTCAAAATGATGCAAGACGACGCGCAAGCCCTGCTTGGCAAGGGTGACACGGAGCGGCTCACCAACCGGCTTGCCCATGTGGGGCGGTTTTTCGTCGAGGCGCTGCATGGGCACCACCACATTGAGGATCACCATTATTTCCCGATATTCATCCAGACCGAGCCGCGATTGGCCGCCGGGTTTGAGATTTTGGACAAGGATCATCACACGCTGCACGCTCATCTTGATACGCTGGAGGGGATGATTGGCGCGCTGGCCCAACCCCGCGCGGTGGCCGAGGATAACAGCCGAATGTTTGGCCGGTTGGAGCAGGTTTTGGGTGATTTTGATCGCTTCATGGATCGCCATCTGATTGACGAAGAAGATTTGATCGTGCCGATCGTTCTGAAATACGGGCCGATACACCCCTGAAACGCTCTGGATTTGCGGCCCTTGGACAGTCGCAAAATTGCATGGACCTGCGATTCCACTCCTCTAGTTGAGTAGAACCGGATTTGTTATCAAAAACAAAGCACTACCCCAAAAATGACGGATCAAGACGCGTCGAGAAAATCCACCGCGCCTGACAAGTTTGTGCAAATCTGGGCTGGGCTGTTGTTTATCCATTCGACAAGCCTTAACTGATGCGCTAACACCCGGC
>CAKZTM010000093.1 GCA_937920555.1 uncultured Paracoccaceae bacterium
GCCTCTTTCATCTATTCCGTCCCGCCCAATACACCAATCCACCAATCAGAGTGATAGTGAGTAAGATATAGCCCGTTCGCCCTAACCCTTCAGACACATAGCGTGTCTCGGTGAAATCTGACAGCCCGATCACTGGTGCCAAGCTCGCAAATGCCAGCAGGAGAAGTGCACCGGCCATCACGAGCGTGACGAGATGTTTCATGAGCCGTAGAGGTTTTTATCGTGCTTCTCGACGATCTTGGCAAAGCGCCGCGCGAACCGCTCATCGGATTTGGCTTTCTCTTCCAGAACCTTGCGGGCGAAGACCATGTGGTCTTCGTGCTTTTCCATCATATCCGCCATCTGGCGGTTCGTGGCTGAGCCGATTGCTGCCATGGCGGCTTGCGCCTCTTGGTCGGTTTTCACACCAATCTCGTTGATCTTGTGGGCCACATCCTGCTGTTGCGCCGTCTTCAAGGACTTGGTGAGCGCGTCATATAGCACGACCCGCTGCTTGGTGTCGGTCTCCAGTTTGTTGATCAACACCATCTGTGTGGCGGCCTGATTTTGCAAGCTGTCTACCCAAGATTTGCCCTTCTCGATATAGCGCTCAAGAGTTTGGGACTTGGCAAGTTTGACCTGCTCATCCTGCACCATTTCGTTATATTGGGTGTTCATGGCCGACAATTCGCTTTCAAGACGTGTGCGGGCGGCGGCGTCCTGCTCCACAGAGATTTTGTTCTCCATCTCAATCAGCTTGGGGTCCATGGCCAGAATGTCGGCGCGAAGTTGCTCCAGACCCGCCACGGTCGCTTCTCGGTCGGCGAGAGTTTCCTGAAGGTTTCCGTCAACCCGGTCTTTATGGGTGTTGAGCGTGTCCAACTGGTTCTTGAGCAGCGTGACGATCGTGTCGGACTTCCCGATTAGATCTTGCAATTTGTCATCAACGGAGGCCGAGCGCATCCGCTCCTCGCGCATACTGTCGGACTTGCCTCTGGAGAAAATGCCTACAAAACTCTCCCATGCAGTCTTGTCGCGCATGGCGTCAAAATCGCTGGAGAAGCCAGCGGTCACGTCATCCAGCCCCATGATCAGATCGGCAATATTCGCATTCATCAGTTCGGCATGGGCATGCACGTCGTCCAATGTGGCGTTCTCGATATCGACATTGATGTCTTCGCCTGCAGCAAGTTTGCTCTGAGCGCTCTCGATTTGACCGGTCATTGTGTCGATCTTTGCCTGCGCCTCGCGCATTTCCTCTTCAGCACGTAGTATTGCCTGATCAAAATTCGCCATCTGTCACAAAACCCTTTGTCAATTCCGTCCCTGTCCTTAGTTAAGCGTTGCAGGGGCGTTTTGGAAGATTGAATAGTATCTACATTTCTTTTGGCGGAAAAATGGGAGATCGCTCGATGCATTTAGTGGGTAAAGTTGCAGTGGTGACTGGGGCCAGTCGCGGCATTGGGGCGGCCACGGCGCGTGAACTTGCAAAGGCCGGAGCCAAGGTTGTGCTGGCCGCCCGCTCTGAGCGCGACATTGCCGCTATTGCTGCGGACATCCGTGACGCGGGCGGAGATGCCATCGCCCAGACCTGCGACGTGGCCAGCTATGAGGCGGTCGCTTATCTGGTGGCCACGGCGGCGGGGCAGTTTGGCCCGGTCGATATTCTGGTCAATAATGCAGGCGTGATCGAGCCGATTGCTCATCTGGCCGACAGCGATCCGGAGGCGTGGGGGCAGGTGGTCGATATCAATCTCAAAGGCGTTTACCACGGCATTCGCGCCGTTCTGCCGTCCATGGTGGAGCGCAAATCTGGTACAATTATCACCATCGGATCGGGTGCGGCGCATGGCGCTATGGAAGGTTGGAGCCATTATTGCACCACCAAAGCCGGCGCTTTGATGCTGACACACGCAGTCCATAAGGAGGCGGGGGAGGCAGGTGTCAGATCAATTAACCTCAGCCCCGGAACGGTTGCGACCCAAATGCAGGTTGATATCAAGGCATCCGGGATCAACCCGGTGAGCCAGTTGGACCCGTCGGTTCACATCCCCGCTGACTGGCCTGCAAAGGCGATTGTATGGCTATGTGGCCCAGAGGGTGAGGAATTTGCCGGAGAAGAGATATCTCTTCGGGATACGGAAATCCGGAAACGCGTTGGGTTAGCTTAGGCTATTTCCTTTACGTTGATGGCCCGATCAATGGCGTCTTTGAGATCAAAAATATTGACCGGTTTGGGTACATAATCATTCATGCCCATGGATATATATTGCTCGCGCGCGCCCGTGGTAAGGTTGCCCGTTACAGCAACTATGGGGATATTGCGCTGATCGCCTGCCAGATTTCGGATCTTTTCCGTCGCACCAATCCCATCAAGGCCCGGCATGCTTACATCCATCAAAATCAGATCAAAGCGATTGTCTTGCAACGCGCTCAATGCCTCGAACCCGTTATTAACAACAAATGGGCTATGACCGATTTCATGAAGTATCTCGGTGATCAGTTCGCGGTTGGTCAAATTGTCCTCGGCAACCAAAATTGACAGAGGGTTGGTGGCTTTTATCCGTTTGGGCAACGGATCTTTCAGGGCTGCAAGTCCGTGCACATCTGCAACGATTTTAACAGGCAGATCAAAATAGAACCTGGAACCCTCTCCGGGTGTTGAATGTGCGCCAATCTCTGCGCCCATCAGTTCAGCCAAATGGGTGCAAATCGAAAGCCCCAACCCCCAACCGCCATTTTGCTTAGCAACGCTCGCGTCAACCTGCACAAAAGGCGCGAAGAGTTCGTCAATCTCAGATTGATCAATGCCACACCCGGTATCGGCTACTTCGAACCTCAAAAGGGCTGTGTTTCCCTGAATTTTCATGTTCTCGACGGTCAGGGTGACGGAGCCTTCATCGGTGAATTTAATAGCATTTCCGATGAAGTTATTGAGCACCTGACTAATTCGTCCGCTGTCGGAAGAAATACGGCGCGGAATGTCATGATCAAAAGTGTTGCGCAATCTTAGGCCCTTTTGCTGCGCGCTTGAAAGCCAAAGGTTCATCACGTCATCAAGCATATTGGTCAGATTGAAGGGCTCGTTGGTGATCGCCATTTTGCCCGCCTCAATTCGCGACAGATCAAGCAGATCGCTCAATAGTCGCATCAGGTTATTGCCCGACGACACAATGGACTCCACTTGGGTACGTTGTTTGAGGTTGAGTTCCGTCCGCCTGAGCAATTGGGCAAATCCCAATATGGCATTCATGGGCGTCCTTATTTCGTGGCTCATCGCGGCCAGAAAACGGGATTTGGCGTCGCTCGCTTCAATAGCACGTTTCGCTATGGCGGCTTCCGTATGATCAAAAATAACCGAAAGGGATTCAATCAATTCACCATCGCTATCAAATTGGCTGGATGATGACACAATTGCCACCACCTCGTCGCCGTCAGCGGTTTTGAAGTTGAACTCGACGTTGTAGAGGCTCTCGCCATTTAAAAGACTTCGAAACGCTTGCTCCATGATGCGCCTGGCATCGTCATCGAATGCAAAATCAGTGACCTTTCGTCCTAACATCTGGTCGGGTTTATAGCCCAGCTTGCCCGCCCAAAAGCGGCTTATCTTAAGAAGCTCCATCCTCTTGTTCACGGAGTGCATAAGGATTGGTGCATAGTTGAAGAACAGGTCAAACTGATCTTCTGGCGCACGTTTCCAGAAATCCATAATCCTATCTGACACCGCGCGGAGCTCCCACTTCAAGGTTTGACCGGGGTACCTATCCTAACACGAACTCTTGGCCGGGTTCTGTAGAGATCGACACCTGGGTCACTATCGCTATGCGTGTATTAATAAAAAATTAATCTTCGGCAGGATAGCCCAAATTATCAATAAACTTGAATTCATGATTTATCTTTTAATTACAGTAGATTGATGTCACGTTGGATGCGTGATCGTACCGGCGCGGTCTCCCAGAAAAGCTGCGCGCAATACCTTTTATTGGGGGCGGACGATCTTGCGGTTTAAACGTTATGGTTGTCGGCGGTTGGCATGGTCCCGAAGCTCGCGCACAAAACTCTCCTGTTTCAGGCCACGTTCCACGGCGGCAAGCATGATGTCGGCCTGAGATTTGGGAACCAATCCGCCAATCGGAGGATCAAGATCAAGATTGGTCGGGAATGGATATCCTTCTGCACAAGCTCCAACGGTTGCGACCACGTTTTCCTCTGAGATTTCCCGACGCTGCCATTTGGAGAGCAACACGGGATATGCCGCCTCGCACATGGCTACCCTGTTCACAGCTTCTATCGGTCGGCCCATTGCAGAGGAGATTTGCAGGAGATTTGCCAGCCTGTCGACGTCTTGCGTACGGTTCTCGCCCGCGCCGTGCATCACCGCCGGGTTGAAGAATACCGCGTCACCTTTTTTGAGCGCCAGTTGTGTGAAATTGTCCTCGAAATAGGCTTTGAACTCGGGAAGATTGCACGCGATGTAGCCCGGCGGGTAGGTTTGGCTAAACGGAAGATAGCGGGTGGGGCCGGTCTCAATGGACATATCACAATGCGCGATCGCCCCTTGCAGGGTTAAAAATGGCGAGAAATGATGCGCAGTGGCCGGGTAAAAAGACGCCTCCTCGGGGGTCTGAAAGCCCAGATGGTAGTCCCGGTGGCCAGATTGCCCGGCACTTCCCGGACGCACCAGATTGGTTTGACTTGTCATCTGATAGTTCGGCCCCAGCCATGTTTCACAGATTAAAGCGACGAGGACGTTGGAGTAATACCGAACAAACAGATCCGGATCGTGCCGGCACATTTTTTCAAGGGCGTTCCAAATGCGATCATTGGCGCCCGCAGCACCAAAATGGTCGCCAGCGGACAAACCTGCGGCTTTCTCCAGCTCCATGATCTTGTCAAAAAGTGCGGAGGTCTCGTCAAGCAATCCGGTGTCCGGGAAACACCCTTTTAAGACAACAATACCCGCGCCCTTTTGCAGAACGTTTGACCACTCTTGCATCAACTCAGAGCGGTACGCCTCCGTCTCGATTTTCTTGGTTAGATCATGGCATTCGTAAATTGGAATATCCTGATCGATCTGGGCGCACAACTCAGGCCTGGGGGCGGTAGACTTCGTGTCGGCCATTGAGGCTTTGAAGTCCTTCAAATCGCAGTCTTTTTCAAAGTACCAAGTTGGCATTTCGCCTCCGGTCGATCATCGATTGATCTGGGTTTGAATTTATCGCTACGCACAATAGACTACACATCATCGGCGCATTTTCATGTCGATCAATAATTGTGGCGTATTGGTTGCCTTAATGGTTTTCAAAGTGGCATTTTGATGACAGTCGGGCGGGGCTTGGTTCGGGCCCGGGTCCGATAACAGATTGTCCGGCCCGCGGGAGATGGTTTTGCCAAATTCAAATACACGGCACGTTACGGGATTGGGTCGGTTTGTCGACGATCTCGCACCGTCTGACGCGGCGGTTATGGTCGTGCTTCGTGCCCCCGTGGCTCACGGTATCATTGAGGTTTTGGATGTTTCAACCGCACGGCAGATGCCCGGTGTGGTAGACGTGTTAACAAATGCCGATGTGCACCGGGAAGGGGTTGGACCTCTCAATTCCAATGCCTCTGTGACCGGGTCAGATGGTCGGGCGATGCTCCAGCCTGACCGGCCGGTATTGGCGCATGGCAAGGTGGTTTATCTTGGCCAACCTGTTGCGGCTGTAGTTGCGGAAAATATGAGTGCGGCTCTAGACGCGATCGAGGCGATAGCTTTGGACATCCACGATCTTCCTGCGGTTTTAGACTCGGTCCAAGCACAGACGGCTCAACCCATTTGGCCAGACATACCCGGCAATCTTTCGTTTGAATGGGACAAGGGTAATGCGGCGGAAACGAAAGCGGCGTTTGCCGAAGCCGATCATGTGGTGGCGCTTGACATTGTGCACCCTCGGATGTCGGTAGCCCCCATGGAGACGCGCGGGTGCGTAGCGTCTTTTACAGGCGGGCGGTTTGAGCTGATTACTGGCAGTCAGGGGGTTGTCAGTATCCGGCGGGCTTTGGCCAAAACCTTGGGCGTGGCTGAGGATGAGCTGGCGGTTAAAACTCCTGACGTTGGTGGGAGTTTCGCGGTCAAAATATGGGCCTATCCGGAGCATGTTCTGGCCTTGATCGCGGCCCGGCGGCTTGGAAGGCCTGTCAGATGGCTTGCCTCGCGGGCAGAAAGTCTTGCGTCTGACGCCGCTGGCCGGGGGCGTGTGGACCGCGGGGAGCTTGCGTTTAACTCGACTGGCAACGTGCTCGGGTTTAGGATCAATGCGTTGGCCGATATGGGGGCGTTTTTGAACTCTGTCGGGCCTTATGTGGCCACCGGTGGCGCGGTGCGGCCTTTTGGCCAATGCTACGACATTCCTGCCTTGCACTATAAGGTGCGGGGGATTTTTACCAATGCGCCGCCAACGGACGCGTATCGTGGTGCTGGCAAGCCTGAAAGCGCGGCCACATTGGAGCGATTGTTGGATTTGGGCGCGTCCCATATCGGCATGGACCCGTTTGAGTTTCGGGCACTCAATTTGGTGCAACCGGCGCAACTTCCCTATGCAACTCCAATGGATGAGACCTATGATGGTGGCGACTTCCCGTCATTGGCACAGAATTTACGCGCTTCTGCGGATTGGGATGGGTACGCCCAGCGTGCGAAGGCGACGGCTGCCAAAGGCGCGCGGCGCGGTCGGGCGGTTGGATTCCACCTTCATGCGACGGGGGGCTCAACGGCCGAGCGCTCGGAGATAGCGGTGCTCCCCGGCGGGCTCTTTCGTGTGCGCACCGGCACTCAAGACAGCGGGCAGGGCCATCCGGAGGCTTTGGCTTTGGTAGCATCTAAGGCGCTGGGCGTAGCGGCGTCGACCATCACCGTGGAGCAGGGGAATAGCAACGTACTGGAAGTGGGCGGCGGCACCGGGGGATCGTGCCTGATGCCGATTGCGGCCAACACGGTGCACCGCACGGCGCTGAAATTGATTGAAGACAGCAAAGAGCGCGCGGCGGGTCTTCTGGAAGCGGCTCTGGTCGATGTTGTATACGGCAAAGGATCATTTCACGTAGCTGGAACCGATCGGCGCGTGTCTTGGGCAGATTTGGCGGCAGAAGATGACGAAAGCGTCCCCGGTTGCGCCTCAGCTTTGGATTTTGAGGGCTTGCACACCACTTTTCCCAATGGCGGTTATGTGGTCGAGGTCGAGCTTGACCCCGAAACTGGGCGTGTTCGAATTGACCAGTTCTTCGGCCTGTCAGATGTGGGCAAAGTGATCAGCCACCACGGTGTTATGGGCCAGCTTCACGGCGGTATCGTACAGGCCATAGGCGAGGTTATGATGGAGGAGTTGGTGCACTCACAAGACGGCCAGCTTCTGACGGGCTCATTGATGGATTATGCCCTACCCCGAGCAGATGATGTGCCTGATTTGGTTATGGATCTGTTTGCGACCGCAAGTCCGAATTCGGAGCTTGGCGTGAAGGGCATGGGTGAATTGCCGTCTATCGGAGCCCCCGGCGTGCTGATGAACGCGGTTATTAATGCATCTGGCGTCCGTCATATCGACAAGCCGCTGACGCCCGCGCGGATTTGGGCCGCCATGCAGGCGACACAGTAATCGGGCTATTATTCGATAGGTCACAATGAGGGTGTGCTAAACCTTTTGCGCCAGCGTCGCCCAGTAGCTCTCACCATCAGTGTTATGATGGCCATGCTCAGAGACAAAAAAGCCCGCCTTTTTGAGGTGACCGGGCAGGTCTTGCGGCGAGTTCAAGCGACCGTCGTCGGTTTGCGAGGCGAAGGCTTCCTCCAGTATCAAAAACTGTGCCCCTGTGCGCAAAACCCGGTTCACTTCCGCCAATCCAGCCCCAACATCCTGCCAATGGATCACGGAACAATTGGCTAGCGCAAGAGTGATTACGCCGCCGGGCAGCGGGATATTTTCGGCCGAGGCCTCGTAAAAATCGACGCGCGGCAGGATTTCACGAGCAGCCGTAATCATAGTGGTCACCGGGTCAATGCCCACGGCACGAATGTTCTTTTGTTGTTGGGTAGCCGCTTTGATGGAGGCCCCGCCGCCACACCCAACGTCGAGCAGGAATTCATCGGGTGCCAGCGTCACATGGGTAAGCCACAGCCTGTTGAGCGCGTGGTCACCATACCGCTCCAAGTACCACCGGGCGGTTTCGTCATTCCAAGTATTGTCCATTCTACCTCGCGTTCCCCGCCTTTAGAATAGGCATGATCTGCGCTCTGGCCAAGCCCCAGTGTTGCGGATAATAACGCGGGATCAAGCAAGGGGCTTTTGACGATGGGTCAGATTACGCCACAACCAGGCATTATGGACATCGCGCTTTATCAAGGCGGTGAGAGCAAAATTGATGGTGCAAACCGGGTTACGAAGCTGTCGTCCAACGAAAACCCGCTTGGGCCTAGCCCTGCGGCAAAAACCGCTTATCTGGAAGCGGTCGAGGATTTGGCGCTGTACCCCACCACTGATCACCGCGCCTTGCGAGAGGCGATTGCGCAGGTCAATGATCTGGACGCGGACAGGATTATTTGCGGGGCGGGCTCCGATGAGATCATAGCGTTTCTGTGCAATGCCTATGCGGGGCCGGGGGATGAAGTTCTCCATACCGAACATGGATTTTTGATGTACGCGATATCTGCGCGGGCAGCGGGCGCCTCGCCGGTGGTTGCCGCTGAAGCCGAGCGGGTGAGCGATGTGAGCGCGCTGATTGCCGCCATGACCGACAAGACGCGGCTTGTGTTTATCGCCAACCCCAACAATCCTACAGGCACAATGATTTCGGCGGCCGAGGTTGAGCGGCTGGCCGATGCCTTACCCGATCAGGCGCTGCTGGTTTTGGACGGGGCTTACGCCGAATTTGTCTCTGATGCCAATTTTGATGCAGGCGCTTCACTGGTTGAGACGCGGGAGAATGTGGTGATGACGCGCACTTTCTCCAAGATCTATGGGCTGGGCGGGCTTCGGGTCGGGTGGGGTTATGCGCCACGCCACGTCATTGATACACTCAACCGAATTCGGGGGCCGTTTAATGTGTCCAGCGCAGGGCTGGCGGCGGCCCAAGCGGCGGTTCTTGATCAGGACTACACCGCGCGGTGCCGCGACGAGAATGCCAAATGGCGCGATTGGTTAAGTGCCCAGTTGGCGCAAATTGGCATCCCCTCAGATCCCAGTCATGCAAACTTTGTCTTGGCTAGATTTGCTGATGAGGATCAGGCCGTGCGGGCAGATCAGTGGCTGCGCAAAGGGTCGCTAATTGTACGCCATCCCATGTCCTACGGTTTGCCGGAATGTTTGCGGATTACCATTGGTGATGAGACCGCCTGCAGGGCCGTCATTAAGTTTCTAACTGAGTTTATGGAAAGCGAACGAGCATGAGTGAATTTGGCCATGTGGCGCTGATCGGCTTGGGGCTGATTGCATCCTC
>CAKZTM010000094.1 GCA_937920555.1 uncultured Paracoccaceae bacterium
ATTTCACCCGCGAAACCCGCATTTCAATCCGGCAGTTCCAGCAAAAGTCGGGGCTTCCCGCCACCGGGTTTTTGGACAACCAAACGGTCACGCGTCTGGTCGCGTCCATCTTCCGCTAGGGCGTCGGCCATTTATTCCAAAGTCACGTGGGTAGTGAGACCGAACGCTAAGATATAAAGTCGCTAAGCCGGGCGACGTCCTAAAAAGGGCGTCGCAGATGTTTAGGGTGCCGCTCTGGGTTCGGGCAAAGGTCTGCCGGATCACGCGATTTGGTAGAACCTTGCGGCTGTTCCGCCGGAGATGGCTGTTTTCTGGTCCGCCGTCAGCCGGTCGGTCAGGGCCGCAGCGATGTTGTGCCATGCCTCGTAGTCGCAGGCCAAACGGCACACCGGCCAGTCGGAACCCCACATCACCCGCTCCGCTCCGAACGCGTCAAGCACATGGTCCACAAACGGCTGTAGATCGTCGGTGTTCCAGCCGTCTGCCGCCTCGGTCACAAGACCGGAAAGTTTGCAATAGGCACCCGTAGCCGTCGCCAACTCGGTCATGCCCCGCGCCCAATGGGTGAACGTGTCTTGGCCCGCTTGCGCGTCCCGGATGGCCGGTTTCATGCAGTGATCAATCACCACGCGCATGTCCGGGTGACAGGCAAACAGCGTCGCGAAATTGGGCAAATGCGGCGGCAATCCAAGCGCATCGAAGGTCAGATCAAGCTCGGTAATGGCCGCGTACGCCCACGCGATATCATCCCTGAGCATCCAATCGGGGTCGGCAATATCCTGGATCATCGGGCGCACGCCCTTGAATTTTGGATGGGTCGCAAACCGCGTGAGATGGTCCAGATCGTCCGGGTTTTCAAAATCGATCCAGCCCACCACACCTTTGATCGACGCATTCTGCCCGGCCAAGTCGAGCAGATACTCCGTCTCCGCCACGGTCGGGGCGGCTTGAACCACGATGGTGCCGTCTATGCCTGTGGCGGTCAGATGCGCCTGCAAATCCGCAGGTTGGTAGCGGCGGTAGAGGGTCGGATTGTCCTTTGGCATCCAACCATAATCGCCGCGCGCCGGATCCCAATAATGCTGATGCGCATCAATTTTCACGACTGCCCCCTTTTAGCGCCGCTCCGGCAGCAGCCCTCGGGGGGCGTAGCGCATGACCACAAGCAAGATCAGACCCATCAGGAACAACCGCATATGCGGGGCGGCTTCGACCATGTGTTCGCGCACCACATTGCCCTCGGGCAGGAACCCGGTCAGCCCGCTCATCAGGGCCAAGCCCACAGGCTCTGCTTGGATCCACACAAACCAGATCACAAATCCGCCCAGCACAGCCCCCCAATTGTTGCCAGAGCCGCCCAAGATCACCATCACCCAGATCAGGAACGTATAGCGCAGCGGGATATAGCTGGTGGGGGTGAACTGCCCGTCCAGTGTGGTCAGCATGGCCCCCGCAATCCCGCATACCGCCGAGCCCAGAATGAACACCTGCAAGTGCCGCGCGGTGACGTTTTTGCCCATGGCCGAGGCCGCATCGCGGTTGTCGCGAATGGCCCGCATCATCCGTCCCCATGGGGATTTAATCGCCCGCTCCGACAGCCACATGAGGATGGCCAGCACGATCAGGATCAACCCCGCATAGCTCAGCTTCACAGTGATGGAGGCGGCATTTTGCACGTCCCCGCCCCAAGATGCTGCAAGCTGCTGGAACCACGGCGCTTGGACCAGATTGACCTCATAGGGCACTGGACGCGGCAGACCTGCCACGTTTTTCACGCCGCGTGTCAGCCAGTCCTCGTTCTTGAGCATAGCGATGATGATCTCGGAAATACCAAGCGTGGCGATGGCCAGATAGTCCGAGCGCAGACCAAGGGCCACTTTGCCCACGACCCAGGCGGCACCGGCGGCGATCACACCACCGACCGCCCATGCAAGGATAATCGGCAGGCCAAGCCCGCCCAAAAAGCCGCTTTGGGCAGGGTTCACACGCTCGATCAGGTCGGTGGCGGGATCAAACAGAAGCCGTGCGGTGAAATAGCCCGCGATGATCAATCCGGCGGTGATCCAGACCCGCAATGTGCCTGACAGGTAGCGCCGCACAAAGATGATGATCGCAACGGTCGCGGCAATGATCAGGCCCGAGAGCATAACGCCGACGCCGCCCGCGGACCAAGCCTCGCCCACAGGTTTGGTGGCAATCAGCATGGCCGTGGCCCCGCCAAGTGCGGAAAACCCCATGATGCCCACATTGAACAGGCCCGCATAGCCCCATTGGATGTTTACGCCCAGCGCCATCACGCCAGAGATCAAGCACAGGTTGAGGATGGCAAAGGCGACGTTCCAGCTTTGATAAACACCGACGATAGCGATGGCGGCGAACATGATGCCGAAATAGATCAAACCGCGCATCTAGAGCACCCTCCCTTTGAATATGCCCGTGGGTCGGATCAGCAGGACCACCACAAGGATCACGAAGGAGATTGCGAATTTATATTCCACCGAGAGAAGTTGCAGCAGGCTGTCGGACTCAAACCCCAGATAGAAGGCGACTTTTTTGTAGGCATAGGTAACGGTCACTTCGGAAAACGCGATGATGAACCCGCCGGCGATGGCCCCTATGGGTTGGCCGATCCCGCCCACCACGGCGGAGGCGAAGATGGGCAGCAGAAGCTGGGCAAACACGAACGGTTTGTAGGATTTGTCCAGACCGTAAAGCGTGCCTGCAATGGCCGCCAGCGAGGCCGCGATCAGCCAAGCCACCATGACCACCCGGTCGGGGTTGATGCCCGACAAAAGCGCCAGATCCTCGTTGTCGGAATAGGCGCGCATGGCTTTGCCGGTGCGTGATTTGTTGAGAAACCGGAAAAGGGCGACCACCACGATAACCGCGATCACCAGCGTGATCACCTGGGAGGTGCGAATGGCCAGACCTTCTGACAGGCCGGTCATTTCCTTGAAGGCGCGGGCCTTGATGATGAACCGCTCGCCGTCGCCAAATTGCCGGTCATCCGGGCCGATGGTGAAGCGGGTCAGGCCGTTATACATGAACATCACGCCCACAGAGACGATGGTGAAGACCACCGGTGCGGCCCGTTGTTTTCGGTAGAACCGGTAAACCCATTTGTCGGTCAAAAGCGCCAGTGCGCAGGCCAGAAGGATACCAAATGGCAGTGCTATGATCGCGGTGGGCAAGGGCGCTATGGAGATACCAATGGCTTGGAACAACAAGACCGCGCCGATGGTGCCCGCGGCACCAAACGCCATCAGGTCGCCATGGGCGAAATTGGCAAAACGCAGGATGCCGTAGATCAGCGTGACCCCCAGCGCACCAAGTGCAAGCTGCGCCCCGTAAGTGGCACCGGGCAGGATCACGAAATTGGTGAACAAAACGAGGGCGTTGAGGATTTCAGTCATATCAAAATCTCGCAGGCATATGTGCCATCAAAAGTTTCCGCCAAGGGGACGTCGGCCTTCACTGTCCAAGCGGGGCAACACGCCGATAAACCCCGCGCGCATGATCTTGAGGAATACTCAGCGGACTGCATGTATCACCCGTCTCTCCAACTCATTCGCTCACCCGGCTGCAATACCCCACGGAGGTTGATATCTCAGGCCCCAACACCCGCGTCTCTGTGAACTCCAGATTCGGCCCCAGATTACGCGAAATAACCGTGCCTTCCGGGCGGGTCTCGATCACCAGACGGCCCAGATCATGCACGACCGTAATCCGTTTGGTCTTGCCGTCTCGGGCAGTTTCCCAGCCATCTGTGTCGGAAAAATCCGCCACAATCTTGCTTGATGTGCCCTGCTCTGGATCGCAATTCATGCCGCGTGCGCAGTGAATTTGAACCTCGCAGATCAAATCGCCCTTTTGCGCCTCCGTGGCCGCCGTTGGTCCCGCCAACCCCAAAAGCACGAATACCAGCTTCGATTTCCCATAAATACTCAAACTCTGTCCCCCCAAAAGCCTATCCACCCAAAAATGAGCGTCTAACATCTGGGTTGGCAAGTAAAGCCTCGCCGGTATCGGTAAACCTGTTTCTCCCTTGCACAAGCACAAAGCCATGATCGGCAATATTGAGCGCTTGTCGTGCATTTTGCTCGACCATCAATATTGCAATCCCGGTGGCGGCAACTTCCAGTATTCTGTCAAACAACTCGTCCATCACAATGGGCGACACACCCGCTGTCGGTTCATCAAGCATCAAGAGCTTGGGCTGGGTCATCAGCGCCCGCCCCACAGCCACCTGCTGGCGCTGACCGCCCGACAGCTCACCGGCAGGCTGGCGGCGCTTTTCCTTGAGGATAGGAAAGAGCTCAAAGACCTGCTCCATGGTGCCCTTGAAATCATCGTCGCGGATGAACGCGCCCATCTCCAGGTTTTCCTCCACCGACATGGAAACAAACACGTTATTGGTTTGCGGCACAAACCCCATGCCCATACGCACACGCGCTTGCGGCGACAGATCGGTGATGTCCTCACCATCGAGCACGACCGAGCCTTCACGCAGCCCCAGCATCCCGAACACCGCCTTCATGGCGGTGGATTTGCCCGCACCATTGGGCCCGACAATCACGGCAATCTCACCCTTTTCCACGGTGATCGAGCAATCATGCAGGATGTCCGCACCGCCATAGCCACCGGTCATATGGGTGGCTGCCAGAAACGCGCTCATGTCGCCGCTTCCTTCTTGTTCTTCAGGCCGGTGCCCAGATACGCCTCGATCACGCGCTCATCCGAGGTCACTTCCGTCGGCGAGCCTTCCATCAAGACCTTGCCCTCGGCCATGACAATCACCGGATCACACATGCGGCCAATGAAATCCATGTCATGCTCGATCATGCAAAATGTATAGCCGCGCTCCTCATTGAGCCGCTGGATGGCGGTGCCGATAGTGCCCAGAAGCGTGCGGTTCACGCCTGCACCCACCTCATCAAGAAACACGATCTTGGCGTCGACCATCATGGTGCGGCCCAGCTCAAGGAGCTTTTTCTGACCGCCGCTTAAATTCCCGGCCAGCTCATCAGCCACTTGCGGGATTTCGAGAAAATCGATCACCTCTTCGGCCTTTTCGCGCACGGCTCTTTCTTCGGCGCGCACTTGCCCGCCTTTGAACCATGCGTCCCACAAACGCTCCCCTGACTGTCCGCCGGGGACCATCATCAGGTTTTCGCGCACGGTGAGGGTCGAAAATTCATGGGCGATCTGGAAGGTGCGCAACAGGCCCTTGTCGAAAAGCTGGTGCGGCTCCAATCCGGTAATGTCCTCGCCATCAAGGAAAATGCGCCCCGATGTCGGGTGGTAGGCGCCGGCAATGCAGTTGAAAAGCGTGGTCTTGCCCGCTCCGTTGGGGCCGATCAGCCCGGTGATGGAGCCCTTTTTGATCTCAATTGATGCGCCGTCCACGGCCCGTATGCCGCCAAAATGCATGTGCAGATCATCAACTCGGATCATGGTGCCTCACAAAATAATCCGGCGACTGGTCCGCCGCCGGATTGGGTCACTTACGCAAAAATTAGCGGAACTTCGCGGTGGTGTTCTCGCCGCCCTTCACTTCGATTTCGCGGTAGTTGCCAGCGCTTTCGCCGCCATTGACCAGCTCAACCGCAGAGGCACCTACATAATCGATGTCCTCACCGGCTTTGATCAGCTCAAGGGCTTTGCCAAGCTCGCCGGGGAAAATCTCAGTACCCGGAGCGTTTGCCACCATCTCGATCTTGTCTTTGTAATCCGCCGCATCCATGGACCCGGCTGCCTGCATAGCCAACAGCAACAGCGCGGCCGCGTCATAGCTTTCGGAGGCAAAAGGACCGGCCTTGAAGCCTGCGGCTTCCGCCATTGCTGAGAACGCCTCAGCCCCCGGGCTGTCGGTGCCCGGAACGGTGCCAAATGAGCCGTCCAGATCGGACCCGATAGCCTCTGGCAGGCTGTCACCGATCATGCCGTCGGGCAGCACGAATGTGTCAAACGCACCAGTGTCGAGCGAGGCTTGGATGATGCCCTTGCCGCCTTGGTCCAGATAACCTGCGACGATCAGAACCTCACCGCCAGCCGCCGCCAATGCGCCCACTTCTGCGGAATAGTCGCCTTTGCCATCCTCATGCGGGGCAGAGATAGTGATTTTGCCGCCAGCGGCCTCGAAATTGGTTTGGATGCTGTCGGCCAGACCTTTGCCATAGTCATTGTTGGTGTAGGTCAGTGCCACTTCGGTGATGCCACGGTCGTTCAGGATGTCTGTCAGGACCGCGCCTTGACGGGCATCAGACGGTGCTGTGCGGAAGAACAGGCCGTCATCGCTTTCGGAGGACAG
>CAKZTM010000095.1 GCA_937920555.1 uncultured Paracoccaceae bacterium
AAAAAGCGAGATGGTGCTGCCGGAGAGAATTGAACTCTCGACCTCTCCCTTACCAAGGGAGTGCTCTACCTCTGAGCTACGGCAGCGTCTTTGAAGTCGCTGGTTTCTACCCGATTTACGCGTCAAAGCAAGCCAATTCTGGACGCGGTGGCCAAGAGTGATATAGAGGGGCTCAATATGAGCAAGGATATGTCGAAAACCCCCAAGCTGACTGAAGCCGTGATTGCTGAGCGGGCAAAAAAAGCCGATACTTTAAAGGCTGCTCTGCGGGACAATCTGCGCAAACGCAAAGCGCAGGCCAAAGCCAAGAAGGCGGGCAAGACAAACGAATAAGCGGCCCTCAAAAGAGGTCGCAGAAGGGGCAGTTACATGGATTCCATTCTGGTAAAGGGCAATGGGCCGCTTTCGGGGCAAATCCCGATTTCGGGGGCCAAGAACACCTGTTTGAAGTTGATGACGGCTGCATTGCTGTCGGATGAGCCGCTCACGCTGACCAATGTGCCGCGGCTTTCGGATATCAAAACCCTTGGGGCATTGTTGGAGTCTCTGGGGTGTGAGGTGGCCTTGCTGCAAGACGGGCGGGTCATGGCGCTAAGTGCGGGCGAGATTACCAACCGCAAGGCCGACTATGAGATGGTGCGCAAGCTCAGGGCGTCGTTCAATGTGCTGGGGCCTTTGGTGGCGCGGGCCGGCGAGGCTGTCGTCTCCTTGCCCGGTGGTTGCGCCATTGGCGCGCGCAAGGTCGATTTGCACCTCATGGCGCTGGAAAAGCTGGGGGCCAAGCTGGACCTCAACGAGGGCTATGTGCACGCATCCGCGCCCAACGGATTGAAAGGGGCGGTCATCGAGTTTCCGTTCGTCACTGTTGGCGGAACCGAGAACGCATTGACCGCTGCTACGTTGGCCAAGGGAACGACCGTGATCAAGAACGCTGCGCGCGAACCTGACACGGTTGATCTGGCAAAATGCCTGTCCTCTATGGGGGCCAAAATCTCTGGGGCTGGCACGTCTGAGATTACCATTGAAGGCGTGGACCGGTTGCACGGTGCCACCCATGAGGTGATCCCGGACCGGATTGAGCTTGGCACTTTCATGTGCGCTCCTGCGATTGCGGGCGGCGAGATCGAGTTGATCGGCGGACGGCGGGAGTTGCTAAGTGCCTTTTGCGATAAGTTGGAGGCCACAGGCATCGCCATTGAGGATACGGCCCTTGGCCTCAAAGTGTCCAACACCGGCGGGCGTGCCACGGCTGTAGATGTGGAGACGGCTCCATTCCCCGGATTTGCCACAGATTTGCAGGCTCAGATGATGGCGCATTTATGCACGGCATCGGGTGTAAGTGTTTTGAATGAAACGATTTTCGAGAACCGTTTCATGCATGCGCCTGAGCTGATCCGCATGGGTGCCAAAATCGATGTGCAAGGCGGGATCGCGAAAGTCACCGGGGTTGAAAAGCTCAAAGGCGCGCAAGTGATGGCCACGGACCTTCGCGCATCTGTGTCGCTTATCCTTGCCGGATTGGCCGCCGAGGGCGAAACTTTGGTCAGTCGCGTCTATCATCTGGACCGCGGTTATGAGCGTATTGAAGAAAAGCTCGGCGCTGTTGGCGCGTCCATAGAAAGGGTGAAGGGGTAGCGGATGGAAGACGCAAGATTTGAAGATGGTGCGGTTGAAAAGCCGATGCGGCTTCGGGCGGAGACCTCTGACGATCTTGTTGTGATTTCGGCTTTGGTGCAGGACGCGGTTGCCCAGACCTCTGACATGAGTTGGCTCAAGCGCAAGCACCGGTTTGCGCTGTTGCTCAACCGGTTTCGTTGGGAGGATCGGGAAGACGCGGCCCGCGCCAATCGACCCTTCGAGCGGGTGCAATCGATGCTGACCATCGACGGCGTTTTGAGCGTCAAGGGTCAAGGCGTGGACCCCACTGACAAAGATACTGTGTTGGACTTGTTGAGTATCGCCTTTGAGGCCGGGGAAGATTTGGCCGGAAGGCTGATGCTGACCTTCGCCGGTGACGGTGCGATCGCTTTGGATGTGGAATGTCTGGATGTGACCTTGCAAGACATGTCCCGCCCTTACGAGGCGCGTGCGCAACGGGTGCCGTCTCACCCAGAGGATGGCTGATCGATGCCAGTGTTTCTCAACAGTTCCGACGCTGATTTTGAGGCGTCATTTCAGGTGCTTCTGGGCCAAAAGCGCGAAAGTGATGCGCAGGTTGATGCGGATGTTTCTACGATTTTGGCACGAGTTCGAGATGAGGGTGACGCGGCGGTCATTGAGCTGACGTCAAAATTTGACCGGCTGGATCTCACCCCAGAGACCATGGCATTTTCGGCCTCTGAGATTGATGCAGCAATTGACCGTGTGCCGACGGCGGAGCGTGATGCATTGGAGTTGGCGGCAGATCGGATCCGTGCCTATCACGCGCGCCAATTGCCCGAAGATGCATGGTGGACCGACCCGGTCGGGGCGCAGTTGGGATGGCGGTGGTCGGCGGTTGAAGCGGCAGGGCTTTATGTGCCCGGCGGGCTCGCCTCTTACCCGTCCTCGGTCTTGATGAACGCGATCCCGGCCGCTGTTGCCGGGGTTGAGAATCTGGCGATTTGCGCGCCCACTCCCGGCGGGGCCGTGAACCCTTTGGTGCTGTTGGCCGCCCGGCTTGCGGGGGTCGAAACGGTCTACCGTGTGGGCGGCGCTCAGGCCATTGGGGCTTTGGCTTATGGTACTGAAACCATTGGGAAAGTTGACAAGATTACCGGGCCGGGAAATGCCTGGGTGGCCGCGGCCAAACGGCAGGTTTTTGGCCGCGTCGGCATCGACATGATCGCTGGTCCGTCGGAGATTTTGGTGATTGCGGATAAGGATAATGATCCCGACTGGATTGCGGTTGATCTCCTTAGTCAGGCGGAGCATGACGAGAGCGCGCAGTCGATTTTGATCACCGACAATGCAGGTTTTGGCCGCGCGGTTGTGGCGGCGGTCGAGACGCGGTTGGAGACGTTGGAGCGCCGCGATATTGCGGGGCCAAGCTGGCGCGATTTTGGGGCCGTGATCGTCGTTGGCGATATCGATGAGGCGGTAATCCTGTCGGACAGGATCGCCCCGGAGCATTTGGAAATTTGCACTGAGCAGGCCGAGGCGGTCGCGCAAAATATCCGGCACGCGGGGGCGATTTTCATTGGCGCTTGGACGCCTGAGGCGATTGGCGATTATATTGGCGGACCAAATCATGTGCTTCCCACGGCGCGGTCGGCGCGGTTTTCCTCGGGGCTGTCGGTTTTGGACTTTATGAAGCGCACGACCCTGGCGAAGATGACCCCTGCGGCTCTGGCGTCAATTGGGCCTGCCGCGGAGGTTTTGGCCAAATCGGAAAGTCTTGAGGCGCATGGGCTGTCTGTTCGTGCTAGATTGGATAAACTCAACGAAAGCAGTTGATTATGAGCGATACGAACCGGCTGATTGCGGTCAATCTGGACGATAGCGGACTTCCCGCGCCGACGCCGGAAGTGGAGCAGGAACGCCGTGTCGCTATGTTCGATTTGCTGGAGCAGAACGTCTTTGGTGTCGCGCGGGAGGAGGCGCCAGACGGACCTTATGTGCTTGATTTGTCAGTAGAAAACGGACGTCTGGTGATGGCGGTTTCGACAGAAGACGGGCCGGTGGTGGCGCATTTTCTGTCTCTGTCGCCATTCGCGCAGGTCATCAAAGATTACTTCCAAATCTGCCAAAGCTACTTTGATGCGGTCAAACGGCTGCCGCCGGCGCAAATTGAGGCGATTGATATGGGTCGCAGGGGCATCCATGACGCAGGCGCGGAGCTGTTGTCTGAGCGGCTGGAGGGTAAATTTATCTTGGATAAACAAACCTCTAGGCGGCTTTTCACCCTGATTTGCGTTATGCATTTTAAGGGTTGAGGCGGTGGCTCACCCCACTTCGGTTCTGTTTTGCTGCGACCATAATGCGGTGCGGTCGCCCATGGCAGAAGGGATCATGAAAAAGCTATATGGAACAAAGATTTACGTGCAATCTGCGGGTGTTCGAAGCGAGCTGGAGGTCGACGGGTTCGTGGTTACGGTCTGCGATGAGATCGGCGTCGAATTGGTGCGCCACCGGGTCCGCAGCTTTGACGATATGGAGGAGTGGGGCGACGACATCACCGGCTATGATTTGGTGATTGCCATGTCCCCTGCGGCACAACGACAAGCCCTTGAATACACGAGACATTCCGCGCTTGAAGTGGAGTATTGGCCGATCATGGACCCCACCGGTCTGGGCGAGACACGGGAGGCGAAACTGGCGTCCTACCGGGCCACACGAGACCAGATTTTGGTACGCATCAAAGCCCGGTTTGGCGGATTTGGTTAACGCCGCCCTGAGACCCCCGAAAAATCGTATGACTTTTGTATGACTCCTGTATGACATCGATATGTACAATCGTGCATTTCGGGCCCGCGTTAACAGCGCGTGCGGTGATTTTCTTACCGAATAGTTAATGGATGGCGTCACTGTGGACGTGGTGATTGTGATACTTGCCAAGTAGAGGCCGGACGGTCACTTTGGCGGCATGGTTGAGATTTCAAATCGAGATGAATTGGAAGCGTGGCTAAAGGGGCAGCCGCGAGAGGTTTGCGTGGCGATTGCAGCCCGTGCGGCACTACGATCACTTCCATATTTATCACGGGCTTTTCGTGGTGGGAAAAAGCTTAGAAACTTGGAAGAAAGTTTCGTCGCGATGTTGCGTTGTTCTCTCATATCGGGTGTTGCAGCGAAGAATCCAAATTTGGAGCTTCACACTGTTGCGGGATCCGCAGTTTATGACGCCGATGCAATGAACGCGATGACACATTCTGCAATGGTTGTATTTGATCCTTCACCTCAGGCGGTGTCTTGGTTTGCATTGGATCATGCAATCGAGGATGCTGGCAACTATGCTTCTACATTAAGCGGTCTTGGTCAAGCCCATGATGCACTTTTCAAAGCTGGCAATTCGGTAGTTTCAGCTCTCGAATGGGATATAAACAAGCTCGACAAAGGTGGGTCGTTACTAAGTGAACCAATTTGGATTTCTCAAGATCCAATTGGATTTGATGCAGCCCGACGAGATTTCGATCTAACCCTGTCTTCCGACTCTAATTTGAATTTTTGGGAGAGATGGTACGAGGGAGCAATGTCCGGCAATCCGATGGATTGGGACATGCAGACCGAAATTGCGTTGATT
Source organism: uncultured Paracoccaceae bacterium (assembly GCA_937920555.1). Lineage (GTDB taxonomy): Bacteria > Pseudomonadota > Alphaproteobacteria > Rhodobacterales > Rhodobacteraceae > CAKZTM01. Next base: position 5,219 of record CAKZTM010000095.1, read on the forward strand.
GATGATAAGGTCTGGAAGGCCGGGGCCAAGGCGGTTGCGGAGAAGATTGCGGAAATAGAGGCGAAGTATCTTGCAAAAGCCACGCCATATGCCGAGACGATTGCGGTCAATCCGTCGACAGGCAAGCTCCACTCCATTCCTGTCACGTTGGAGAACGAAAACCTATATCAAACCGCGCTCGACAAGGTGCGGGATGCGCTGGATGATTTGAAGGAAGACGGGGAGTTGCCGCAACATTGCTTTGCGCTTGAGCCGATTGACAAAAAGCTCGGGCGGACCTTGGACAGGTATGCACGAAACCCGCAACGGGTGCATGATGATTTTCTGAGTGCCGCCAAGGAGGTCGACCGGCTTTTGGGTTTCAAAGAGGTGGGCGACTACCCGGAAGTACAAGCGCTTCGCACGGATCTGATTACAGGATCGGACGATATCAGGGCGGCGGATGCGGATGTTCGCGCGTCCGTTGATGCGCGGGTTCAGTTGCGGCTGGAGGAAATGCGGGTTGAGGATACAGAAGTCGCGGCAGGCATTCTGGATCAGGTATCTGGGGTCAGCGAAGGTGAGTTGGCTGAAAGTACGGCAGAGGATGCAAACACTCTTCGAGCGCTCCGATATGTGGTTGAGAGTGGTGCGCCGGACGTTTCTGGCGCGAATGCAGATGAGGCTGTTGGGGCGATTTACCGGAGTGCCGCGAGGGTTTCGCGAATGGCGCAGGGGTGGGATGCGATTAAGCGTGCGGCAGAAGGTTATGATACTGGGGTGAAGATTGTCGCGATGGGTGGCGGGATTATAACGGTGGTGGGATGGTTTCTGCGGTTGTTAGGATAGGCGGGATCGAGGGGGCGTGGCTGACCCTGGGAGGGTGCATCGCGCCCTCCCGTCGGGAGGGTCAGGCGCGGCCCAAACAAGTTTGGGCGAAAGAGTGAGCAACACATGACCAATACAATTTTGACGCTGAATGCGGGGTCGTCCTCGATCAAGTTTTCGGTTTATGGCGGGGACGGGGAGCCGGTGGAGCTGGCCCGCGGGCAGGTGGAGAACCTTGGGCCGACGGCGCGGTTGATCATGCGCG
>CAKZTM010000096.1 GCA_937920555.1 uncultured Paracoccaceae bacterium
CCGCCCCATCCGGCCCATAAGGCAAATTTCCTGACCGACGGCTGGTGGCAATTGTGCTGCGAATATCGCTTGGCCTTCCCGCCTGCTTGGTGCTGGAGGACCGCATGGCGAAAAGCCTGACATGCGCGCTGATGGACCGCAGATGGATGCTGCAACACGTTCCGGTCACCGCGCGCAATCACCCGGTCACTACAGCCCCCCTACCTCTCGATGCTCCGCAACAACCGCTCCACCATTCAACCAAAACGCCCCATCGCCAAGCCACCACCCCCTCGACCGGGGCACACAACCAACCTCTTTCAATGTTCCCCAAATATCCAAATCCCGTAGGTGCTCCAAGCAACCAAGCCCGCGACTAACCCCCACCCCAACCACCTTCACACATCATTAACCAAGCTTACCAAACCCTCACCGAACGCAGGCTTAACCACGCCCAAGCGCTCAAATTGTCATATCGATGTCATACAAGAGTCATACACAAGTCATACAAATTGATGCCATTAAGAATGACGCCTTAACCTTTGATTCGATGTGCTTTTTAACTCTGAGAAGCCACGGCGCGCAAAAACACACCCGCAGGCTCAAAAACGGCCCAAGCCCGCCCTTCTTTGGGCACCCGCCCCACCAAACACAACATCTCTTTTCGAGTAAAACTCCGAAGATGCCGTGAGCCAAGCCGCGTGGGTGGAACGGGCGATATGTTGGTCTTGTCAGTTCACCGAGATGTGAAAAATCGACCAGATCCAATTGTCGTCAGGCATGTTTTTTAGGTCATCGCGGTCCGCTCTGGGAAACACGATTTGCGTCGGGCCAAAGCCTCCGATCCCAAAGGCCTCACCGTCGCGTTTGAGCGCCAGAACAGCGCCTGCCGCCTCCAATTCCTCCAATGAAACCTCGATCGCATAGCCGTCCAAAGCCTGCATGGTCACCATATCGCCAGAGGCACCGGCCGCTTTGAGCACATCGACCAGAAGCGGGCCTTCATATTGATAAACCGTCTCGCCTTTGGGGAAATCGGCATTGACCTTCACGCTGGCAAGGGCCGACAGAGCATCGAAATCGAACTGGGTCGCTTTGCCGAACTCAACTTCGTTATAGCCGAAAAACTTATCAGTATCAGGGTTATAGGCGCCGCGGTTGGGGTTCATGACCTCGCCGGTTACCGTCAATAAAACAGTACCCTCGATCTTGTCCTCAGCCTGTAGCGGAGGACCAAGAAGGATGCCGGCTGTCATGACTGCTGCCAGCAAAAAACCGCGTTTGGGAATAAACATTATGTGTGACCTCATGCAATATCGTTACGAAACCTGCATGGACACTCAGTTCGTGATGTAGGCAGCCGGACGAACCGGATCTCCCTTCACACCGCAACTGGCAAGCAACATTGCCAATGCAAGACACGCCGCCAGTTGTCCCAATCCCGCTTTTAGGCTCATGCCAAGGCCCCTCTCCACCGGGCAATTTGCGATGCGACTTGGTCGGGTGACGTGCCGCCATAGCTTGCCCTACTCGCCGTAGAGTTGTAAACCCCCAAAATATCATACACGCTCTGGTTTATTGAGCTGTGAACTTTCTGCATCTCCTCCAAAGACAGTTCCGGCAGATCACACCCCTTGTCCTCAGCCATTTTCACCAAAGCTCCGGTGACATGATGGGCCTCGCGAAACGGCATGCCAAGCGCGCGCACCAACCAATCGGCCAAATCCGTCGCAGTGGAAAAACCGGACGCCGCCGCCGCCTCCAAAACATCCCTGTTAGGCCTTAAATCCTGCACCATTCCAGCCATCGCCGCCATGGCCAACATCAACGCGTCAGCGGCATCAAACACCTGTTCTTTGTCCTCCTGCATGTCCTTGGAATAGGTCAGCGGCAAACCCTTCATGACCGTCAAAAGACCGATCAAAGCCCCGTTGATCCGCCCGACCTTGGCCCGCACCAACTCCGCCGCATCCGGGTTTTTCTTTTGCGGCATAATCGACGACCCGGTGGAAAACCGGTCCGACAAGGTGACAAACCGAAACTGCGCCGAGGACCAGATGACCAGCTCTTCGGCAAACCGGCTCAGATGAGTGGCGCAAATGGAAGCAAGCCCCAGAAACTCCAGCGCAAAATCCCGGTCCGCCACCGCATCGAGCGAATTGGCCGCAGGCCGAGCAAAGCCCAAAGCCTCCGCCGTCATCTCGCGGTCAATGGGAAAGGACGTGCCGGCCAAAGCCGCCGCCCCCAAAGGGCACTCATTCATCCGCGCCCGCGCATCACGCACACGCGACAAATCGCGCCCGAACATTTCCACATAGGCCATCATGTGATGCCCCCATGTGACCGGCTGAGCCACCTGCAAATGGGTAAATCCGGGCATGACCATGTCAGCACCCGCCTCCGCCTGATCCAAAAACGCCGCAATCAAGGCCAGCAACCCCGCCTCGACTGCATCACATTGATCGCGCACCCACATGCGAAAATCCAATGCCACCTGATCATTGCGCGACCGCGCCGTGTGCAAACGCCCCGCAGGCGCCCCGATCAGCTCGGTCAAACGCGCCTCGACATTCATGTGAATGTCCTCCAATTCGACCTTAAACTGAAACGTTCCCCCCTCAATCTCTGACAAGACCGTGAGCAGGCCTTCCCCAATGGCCTCAGCATCGCTATCAGATATAATACCGCAAGCGGCCAACATTTGTGCATGCGCCCGAGAGCCCGCAATGTCCTGACGGGCAAGGCGCTTGTCAAAACCGATAGAGGCGTTAATTGCCTCCATCACAGCGTCTGGACCGGCGGAAAACCGACCGCCCCACATGGCGTTGGATTGCTTGAGCTTGGTCATCTGGAGTGGCCCCTGTTGAGAAGGAATGAACTGTTGGGAATTGCAAAGAACACCCTCAAAGCCCTGCTATACTGCGGTGTATTGTTAAGCGCAAACCCCTCAACGGCCGAGGACTATAGCGCCGCCGTTGAGCTGCGTGACGGCGATATGCGCAAATTGCTGTTTTCTGAGCCAAAAGACGTCTCAACCGAAAGCTTCTCCACCCCGGAGGGCACAAATGTCACCTTGGCCGAGTTTCACGGCAAAACCGTCGTGCTGAATTTCTGGGCCACATGGTGCGCCCCGTGCCGCAAGGAAATGCCAGCCCTTGAAGAACTGCGCAACACGCTGGGTGGGGACAATTTCGATGTGATCGCCATCGCCACAGGTCCCAAGAACGAGCCTAGAAAGATCGCGAAATTCTTCGCCGATAACGGCATTTCCGACCTGCCGGTCTATCTTGATCCGAAAAGCAGATTTGCCAATGACATGGGCGTTCGGGGCCTGCCGATCACGGTTGTGCTCAACGCCCAAGGTCAGGAAATTGCCCGCATGCGCGGCGACGCGGAATGGGCCTCCGAAAACGCCTTTGACGTCCTCAAAGCCGTCATGGAAGCTCAGGAAAACTCCTGATCTTTCAATGTTCCGGGAAATATCCCCGCCGGAGGCATGCGGCTCGGGACGAGCCGCCACCAACGAATGTGCGCGCAGCGCACGCAATTTGGTAGAACGCCGCGCCAAGCTGTTGTAGCCAAGAGGCGATGGAACGCAACAAGACCAAGTCCTCCAAGCTGCGCGGGTTCGTAGACCGCATGCCGCTGGACCCCAAACGCCCGCGGCAGTTCGGCGTTCTGGCGTTTTTAGAAGCCACATTCGTGCCCATGCCGATCGAAATCATCACAGCGCCATTCATGATCGCCTACCCCAAACATGCACTGAAAATGGCATGGTCCATGTGGATCGGCTGCATCATCGCCTCGGCAATCTTCTATGCGCTGGGGTTCTTGCTGTTTGAGCCTATGGTGCAACCCGCACTTGCAGCTTTAGGCGTGGAAGACCGCTTCCATGCCATCCATGAGCAATTCAATATGAACGGCCTGTTTTGGACCGTTTTGACCTTGGGCCTTTTGCCGATGCCCCTGCAATTGGTCACCCTTGGGGCCGGACTGATGAAAGGCAATATCCTTGTCTTCGCGGTCGCCGTAGCCGCATCGCGCGGCATACGCTATTTCGGGCTGGCAGCCCTGTCCGTCATGATCGGCCCGAAGATAGAGACGATATTGACCAGCAAGCGCTTTGGCGCCGTGCTGGCCCTTTTGGTGGTGACCGTGTTGGGGCTGCTGTTCTGGCTCATCATCTTGCCCGCCATGAGTAAATTCTAGCCCCAAGACCACAGAACCGGACAAAACCTGCCCTGACGGCTACATCTCGATGGCTTGCGCCACCTCGACAGTTCCACCGTCTTTGAGGATCGGACAGCCTTTGGCCATCTCACAGGCCGCCTCGATCGTGTCAGCCGTGACAAGCGTGTAGCCCGACAAAGGGTTGGCGCCGCCACTATCTTCCACACCTGCGGCTGTCACAGTCTTTGACAGCCCGACCGGCGCGCCGCCATCGGCAATCGCGGGGCCCATATCCTCGTAAAATTTGCCCCAGGCGGCCATTGCGGCGGCCTGCGCCTCTTCGCCTTCGGGCATTCCGCCACCGTGATAGGCAAGTATATATTTTGGCATAATATCCTCCGTTGTTGCAGCCATGCTTAGTGAAAAACAGCTTCCAGTTTGCTGATGGACGAGGTCCACCCTTGCGTGTGGTTTTGTGCACTCTGAGGGTCGGCCAAGTCAGAATGTGTCAGTACAAACGCAGTCCCGCCGTCTTGGGCCGTCAATTCGATCATCACATGACTTTCATGCCCGCGGATATCATCCTCACCGTGCCACGCCCATGTAAACCCGATCATATGGGGCGGATCAACGCGGGTGACTTGGCCTGACACTTTGTAAATCTCGCCCTTGGGGCTGTGCATATGTGAAAACCATGCACCCTTTCGGCTGAAATCCAAATCATGCGCCCGGATGTCGACGCCAACAGGCCCCCACCATTGCAACAGTTTTTCCGCCTCGCTGATATAGGCAAAGACGGTCTTTATGTCGGCTTGAAAAAACCGCCTCAGAACCACGTCAGCCATCATCAACCTCGCGCAACGCCTCCTCCAGCCGGTCCAAACTGGCAGACCAGAACGCATGATGATCCATGGTCCACCTATTGATCGCGCGAACGGTCGCGGGATTGACCGCATAGATGCGCCGCTGCTTGTCGACCCGGCGGGTGATCACACCGGCCTGGGTCAAAATCTTGAGATGCCGCGACACCGCCGGGGCCGAGATATTTGTGGTCGCCACCAGCGCACCCGCATTGGCCTCGCCATTGGCCAAAAGCGTCTCAACAATCGAAAGCCGGGTCCTGTCGCCCAGAGCTGAAAACATGTGGTGTATTGAACCGGTCACGGGCATTCCTTATTTCACAATTCGATTAATTATCATAATCATGAATTTCGGTATGTCAAACCAAAAGACCCGCCATAAGGCGGGCCCTGCGGTGTGTGACCTCGCGAGAGGCTATTCGTCGAAATTGACCTCTTCGACCAAACGCAACGCCTCGGCGCGCAGTTTGGCAATCTCCGCCAAAGGCGTGTCATCGGCCTCAAAACCACCCCATCCGGCCACCCGCTCGGACAATTGCGTGCCTTGCGCCAGCGGGTATTCGTAATTGACCTGCGCATAAAGCTCTTGCGCGTCCGGCGAGGCCAGAAACTCCATCAATTGCAGCGCCTCCTCCTTGTTGGGCGCGGCCTTGGTCATAGCCATCCCCGACAGGTTCACATGGGTGCCCCCACCCTCAAAACTTGGAAATACAATGCGCACAGAATTGGCCCATTCGGTTTGCTCCGCATCATCAAGCATCAACCCCATGTAATAGGTGTTGCCCAAAGAGATATCGCACTCGCCGGACCAAATGGCCTTAACCTGCGCACGGTCATTGCCCTGCGGCTTGCGCGCCAAATTGCCCTTCACCGCCTCAAGCCATTGCTTGGCCTGCTCGGCCCCATGTTTGGCAATCATGCCCGACACAAGCGCAAGATTATACGAATGCGTGCCCGGACGGGTGCAAATCCGCCCCTGCCATTTGGGATCGGCAAGATCCTCGTAGCTGACCACCTCCCCGTCTGTAACCCGGTCCTTTGCCGCATAAACGACCCGTGCCCGCGAGGTCAGCCCAAACCAGTTCCCCTCAGGATCACGGTACTCCGCCGGAATAGCCCCGTTAATGGCGTCCGAGACCACAGGCTGCGTCACCCCGGCTGCGGCCAGACCATTCAGGCGCGAAATATCGGTGGTCATGACAAGATCCGCAGGCGACCGATCGCCCTCCGCCTGGAGACGCTCCAAAAGGCCCTTGTTGAGGAACACCACATTGACCTTGATATCGGTTGCTTGGGTGAAAGCGTCGAACATAGGCGCGACCAACTCAGGTTGGCGGTAGGAATACACATTCACATCCGCCAGCGCCCAGGAGGCGGACAAAACGGTTGCAAGGGTGAGAGAAATGATACGCATGTGTGTCCTCATAAAAGGGGGGTGAAACTGATGCACCGGTAATGTCCGAGTATTTTAGTCAAGTCAATACCTGAATAAATAAATCAGGAATAAAACCCACAAGCATCCCCCCGATAAACACCCTCAAAATACCCCAAACCGACCCCGGCAAATTCACCAATTCCCCAAATCCACTCCTCTAGTTGAGTCGAACCAGAAAACCCCACAAAACCAGAGCCTTAAACCAATATTCAAGGCAATTATCCGACCGTCATTTCAAAGCAAAAACCCTAAAGCTCCCCGGCCTTGTCGCGCCGCTTAACTTTATCCCAAAGCGCGTCCATCTCAGCCAAATCCGACTGTTCAGGGGTCTTGCCCAACACCGCAAGCTCCGCCTCAACCGCCTTAAACCTTCGCATAAACTTGGCATTGGCACCGCGCAAAACCTCCTCCGGGTCCAAATCCAGATGCCGTGCCAAATTGGCCATGACAAAGGCCAGATCGCCGTATTCCTCGGCAATCTCAGCCCGGTCCAGACCCGCCACAGCTTCGTGCAATTCAGCGGCCTCCTCGGCAATCTTGGCAATCACATCCCCCCGATCGGGCCAATCAAAGCCGACCCGCGCGGCACGCTTTTGCAACTTCACCGCCCGTGTCAGCGCCGGCAATCCCACCGCAACACCGTCCAAAGCCGACACGTCCGCCCCGCGCTCAGCGGCCTTTGCCGCCTCCCAATCGGCGGTTTGCTGGGCGGCTGACTTATCGCGACTTTCATCGCCAAACACATGCGGATGCCTGCGGATCATCTTCTCGGAAATCCCCTCCACCACATCGGCAAAGGTAAACGCGCCCGCCTCCTCGGCCATTTGCGTGTGGTAGACCACCTGCAACAACAAATCCCCCAACTCGTCCTTCAAATCCGCCATGGAGCCGCGCGCAATGGCATCGGCGACCTCATAAGCCTCCTCGATAGTGTAGGGCGCGATCGTGTCGAAATCCTGCTCCACATCCCAAGGACAGCCCGTATCGGGGTCACGCAAACGCCGCATAATCTCGCGCAACCGCGCAATACCACCACCTTTAGTGAAAATCGTCACATCCGAAGCACGCGTCATCTATTATTCCTTGAGAGCTATGGTCCCCCGTCTATTATGGCCAAGCACCGTGTGGAGTACAGAGATATGCCCGTGATCAACCGAATTGCCGAGTTTCATGACGATATGATCACCTGGCGACGACATTTACATGCCCATCCAGAGCTACAATTCGACACGATCAAGACCGCCGCATTCGTGGCCGAGCGCCTGAAAGACTTCGGCGTTGATGAGATTGTCACCGGTTTTGGGCGCTCGGGCGTGGTCGGCGTGATCAAAGGCCGCGGCGACGGCCCGACCATTGCACTGCGCGCCGATATGGACGCCCTGCCGATCACCGAGCTGCGCGACCTGCCCCATAAATCCACCAATCCCGGCGTGATGCATGCCTGCGGCCATGACGGGCACACGACCATGCTTTTGGGGGCGGCCCGGTATTTGGCGGAAACGCGAAATTTCAAAGGCTCGGTGGCGCTGGTGTTCCAACCGGCCGAAGAAGGCGGCGGCGGCGGTCTTGAGATGGTCAAAGAGGGGCTGATGACCCGGTTTGGCATTGACCAGATTTACGCGCTGCACAATTGGCCGGGGATCGATGTGGGCCGGTTTGAAACCCGTGCAGGCCCGATTATGGCCGCCTCCGATCTGTTCGAAATCACGGTCTTGGGCCGGGGCTCCCACGCGGCCATGCCGCACCAGTCTATCGATCCGGTTTTGGTGGCCAGTGCGATCACTCAAAATCTGCAATCCATCGTGTCGCGCGGATGCGATCCCAATGATGCCCTGGTGATCTCGGTCACGCAGATCCACACAGGTGAGGTTCATAATGTGATCCCCGAGGCCGCCGAGATGAGCGGCACAGTGCGCACCCTCAAGCCGGGGCTGAATGACTGGGCCGCCGGTGAGATCACACGGGTTGCAGAAAAAACCGCCCAAGCATATGGCGCCACCGCTAATGTGCGCTACGAGAAAAGCTATCCGGTGACGGTCAATGACGCGGATGCGGTGGCGTTTGCGATGTCGGTGGCCGGTAACTTGGTGGGCGCACAAAACACCAATGCCATGGCCCCGCCCTCACTGGGCGCAGAGGATTTTGCCTATATGCTCGATGAGCGCAAAGGGGCTTACGTGTTCATTGGCCAGGGTGAGAGCGCAGGCCTGCACCACCCCGAATTTGATTTCAACGATGAGATTTCGCCGCTGGGCGCATCATTTTTCGCCAAACTTGTCGAAACCGCCCAACCGGTTGGATGAACCGCCCCGGGCCGGGCAGAACGTAGCCAGAAAACATCTCCCCATCGCCGGACCACAGCCCCCATCGACAGGGGCACCCAGCCAACCCCTCTCGGTGCTCCGCAACAACCGCTCCACCCTGCCGCCAAAACGCCCCATCGCCAAGCCACCACAGCAGCGACCGGGGCACGCAACTAACACCTTTCAATGCTCCGCAACAACCACTCCACCGTGCAACTAAAACGCCCCATCGCCAAGCCACCACCTCCGCGACGACACCACAGCCTCACCCCTTTCAATGTTCCGTAGAGCGGATCGGCT
>CAKZTM010000097.1 GCA_937920555.1 uncultured Paracoccaceae bacterium
CCCTTTTCCAGCGATGTGTACACTTCCGACCCCGGCAAGTTCACCGGTGACGCACCAGCCGCCGCAAAAACCTCCTGAACCATGCCCTCTGGGGCACGCATCTTGATGCCTTTCAGATCCTCAACGCCATTGATCGGCACCGTGGACAAGAACGCCTCAACACCCGTCGCGGACGCACCAAGGAACTGAAGGCCGTATGGATTGACCAGCTCATTAAAAAGCTCTTTGCCACCGCCGTTTTCCATATAATCGAACATCTGCTCAGGTGCAGACCATGCGCCAACAAGGTTGCCCAACATGGCAAAGGCCGGATCTTTCCCAGAGAAGTAGGACGGGTCAGTGATGTGGCCTTGCAGGATGCCTGCGCCAACAGCGTCAAGTGTTTCGTTATGCGCGACAACCGTGCCAACGGGCACAACCGTGATCTCGATGCGGCCATCCGACAGCTCTTTCACGCGCTCAGCCCATGCTTCCTCAATCGGGAAGAAGTTGTCCCCGGCCTGTGCAGACGCTTGGAACGTCCATTGGAACTCTTGCGCAACTGCGCTGCCCGCAAACAGCGATGCGGTTGCAATCAGGCCACCCAAGACGGTGGATTTAAGGGTATTCACAATCATTTTTCCTCCCATCAGCGCCAACATGGCTCTGGTTTTCACTGTGTGTGATCTCCCCCGAGATCACGAATTTCCCCCGCCAACGAAAATTTTTTCATCACCGGTATCGAAACCGGTATCGGTACCGGTTGTTGATATGAGTGGCCGATTTGCTCTACACAGTCAACACCCCTTCGCCGGATTTGCGGTGCGGGTCGACGCAATCGGGCCTGATCCTCTTGGCATTTGGGGCAGTTAAGCGACGGGTGGAATGGCAGTAAGGCTATGAAAAATAGAAAAACTTTGGCCGATGTTGCAGCAGAGGCTGGCGTCAGCAAAATGACGGCCTCCCGCGCGCTTCGTGGCGACAAAGATGTATCGCAAGCCAATGTTGAACGCGTCAAACTGGCCGCCCGAGAGATCGGCTATTACGGGAATCAATTCGCCTCGTCGCTCTCAAGCAAGCACACGGATCTCATTGGCGTGGTGGTCCCGAGCCTCTCGAACATCGTGTTCCCCCAAGTCATGTCCGGGGTGACAGACGCGCTCAAAGGCACCGCACTCCAACCGGTTTTCGGGGTTACCGACTACGATTCAGACGCGGAATACGACACATTGCGCAACATGCTCTCATGGCGTCCGGCCGGACTGATCGTCACGGGGCTAGACCAACCACCCGAAACACGCCGGTTGCTGGCCGACGCCGGTGTGCCGGTGGTCCAGATCATGGATATCGACGGTGACCCAGTGGATGCCTGCGTCGGATTTTCGCACACCGAGGCCGGGTATGACATCGCCACGGCCTTGCTTGAAAAGGGCCTTAGACGGATCGGATATGTCGGCCGCAAGCTTGACCAAGATTTAAGAGCCGCAAAGCGCAAACAAGGGTTCAAAACCGCTTTGCGCGACCGAGGGCTCACATTCAAAGACGCAATCGACGGATCAGACCTGACGGATGATATGATCGCACTGTCTTCGGTGGATTACGGCCGCCGCATGACAACCGAGCTTCTCCGGCGTCAACCCGACCTTGATTGCATCTACTTCTCAAACGATGACTTGGCCTTTGGCGGCCTATGCCATTGCATCGCCGCTGGTATCGACGTTCCAAACCAAATAGCCCTTGCTGGCTTCAACGCTTTGGGCATCATCGAAGGGTTCCCGGGCAAGATCGCAACATCGCGCACAGCGCGCAAAACGATCGGTGAGCAAGCGGCGCGGATGATCCTTAAAACCCTCGAACGCTCCGCTGCCGACACAAGCAAGCTGACTATTCTGAAGCCGGAGATTGTACTGGGGGAACTGGAGACGATCAATAACAAGAGCGAGTGACTTAAGTTGTTTACCGCTTTGTTGAGTCCGGTCACAATCTGTCAGATATACCTCGCGCATTGAATGCCGAGGTGAGCAGCTGCTGTAGATCAGTTTCGTTTCTACTGGTCTGACCAACTTCATGCGGTTGGTTTGCGATATCGCGGCGCTGCCAAATAACTTGCCCCTCGTTTGCAATGCCTTCCAAGATACGAGCGCCTGAGCAGAACGATATCGCGCTGTCGTCCATTGACTCCAACGAAATTCGGTTCAAGCTGAAACATATCGGCATTTAGAAAACTAAAGCCGCCTCGAACCAACATAGGAGGAATCAATGAAACTTAAATTACTTTCCACACTCGCCATCCTGACCACCATGACAGCATCCGCCGTCCTTGCCGAAGGTCACACTGTGCCGACCTCGAAATGGGGTGCAGATGACCAGGCCGGTGCGTCGAACTACATGACCGCAGAGAAAGCGATGGAAGCCATTGCGCTCATGCAAACCGGGACCGTCGTGTCCATCGGTCGTGTCTATGAGGCCGAGATGCCGCTCTTTGGCACACGGGCCTTTGCGTTGCGCGGCACATCCGGTCTTGCCGGCGGACCGTTAGGCGGCAACAAGGTCGTTTGGATGGACGATTTTCTGGCGACGGAAATCGGTCAGGTCGGAACACAGTTTGACGGATTGGGCCATATCGGCGTAGGCACAAATGCGTTCGGCGCAACCTTCTACAACAATCTGGAGGCCGGCGAAGTCGTGGGCGCGAACGGCCTGAAAAAGCTGGGCGTGGAGCACGTCAAGCCGATCTTCACGCGCGGCATCGTACTCGATATCGTGGCTCTGCGCGGCGCGCCGATGGACGCGGGCGATGAGGTGACAGCCGCCGATCTGGAAGCCGCGATTGAACGTCAGGGCATTGAAGGCCCCGGTGAGGGCGATGTCGTGCTCATCCATACCGGCTGGGGGCGTCATTGGATCACCGACAACGCCACGTTCAATTCTGGTGCGCCGGGAATCGGCATGGAAGGTGCGAAATGGCTTGCGGAACGCAACATTGCGGTGGTCGGATCAGACACATGGCCCGTTGAAGTGGTGCCAAACCCGGACCCGGAGTCTGTGTTCCAAGCCCATCAGGAACTTATCACCCGCAACGGTATTTTCATTCATGAGAACATCGCGACAGAGGTTTTGGTAGACGCAGGCGTATCTGAGTTCGCCTACATCTTCACGCCGCTTGCTGTCAAAGGAGCCACCGGTTCGCCCGGCGCACCGCTTGCAGTCTACTAAATTTGCATGTCACCACGCTGGCAGAGGCGCTTTGTTTTAAAGGGCGCCTCTTTCAATTGGGTCGAGTTGTCAGGGCAAAGTAGAGATGCGCCGGAGGGATGGTTGATCCTGCGTTTTAGCTTATCGCCGACCTGTTTTTAGCGCAAACTGAGGTGTTGGACGCGAGCGGCTTGACCGCAAGTGTCTAAAGCCGCACTCTCTCGGATCTGTGCTGTGTAACTTCATTGCAGTTCAAACATATGATTTTTCTGACCTGTTCG
>CAKZTM010000098.1 GCA_937920555.1 uncultured Paracoccaceae bacterium
TTGGATTGTTCCAATTTCGCACTTGACCGACGGGAGTGTTATCCCTAGAAACCGGGCCTTGCGTGGGCCCTTAGCTCAGTTGGTAGAGCAACTGACTTTTAATCAGTGGGTCGCAGGTTCGAATCCTGCAGGGCTCACCAGATAACTATTACTGTCATTGGACCATAAGAGTGCAGATTTGAACGCTGATCCCTGCATGCTGCTAAAAAGACTCTCAAGTTGACTGAATTTGGGTAGTGTTTGGCATGAATGGCGGGAAGCCGTATTTCGTTAAATCGCATCGGCAAACTTCGAACGAGTTCCACAGCAGACCTTCGGCTGGAACTCACCTGTGAGATTTCATCTATATGCCTTGTGTAGTTTGGATGGTCCTCCACCCCGACACCAAGTGATTTGTGCCTTCTTGATCCAAAGATGGCATCCGCAATCGTTCTTTTGATGGACCCAATGATGTAGGAACTTCGTCCCAGAAACCGGACAGTTTCGTTATTGACCCCTAAGCGGCCATTTTCCAAGTCATATCTTCGAATGCCCGTTGTGGTGTTTTGTAGTTGATGGCAGAAGGTCGGCGTTGGCGGTTGTAGAAGACCTCTATGTATTCGAATGTCTCTGCCTTGGCCTGGTCGCGTGTTTTGAAGCAGCAGCGGTGGACGAGCTCTTTTTTCAGCGATGCAAAGAAGCTTTCCATGGGAGCGTTATCCAGACATTGGCCCTTCCGGCTCATCGATTGTGTGACGCCCGCCTTGGCCGAAAGCTTGTGGTATTTAACACCTGCATATTGGCTGTCTCGGTCCATTGCCTGACAGGGTCATGCGTAGCGTGATCCCGAGAAGGGGAATGATGAACGAGACCGGGGGACTGGCCCGCGGCGAGAAAACGCCATTTTTGGCGTATCACAGCACAGATCCGCGCGCATGTGATCCTCCATCGCCCCACAGCCCGGCAGGGTCGTGCTTGCAACGATGAGAGGGCAAACGGTGTTGGATGTCTGGCAATGAAACTTTTGTTCCAGCAGGTTGGGCGACGGCTTCATTGACTTGTTGATTGTTGATGAGGCTGGCCAAGTCCTTCCCGAAGTGGCGGCTCCGTCGTTTGCCTTAGCAAAGCGGGCCTTTCGTTTCGTAAGTTAAGATAGGCGACAATTCGTTGGGCCAGCTCATTGTGGATATCGCCACGGCTCCGCCCACCGGCATCCTCACACAGCGGATCTAGCTCGCCCTCTTTTTCAAGGATTTCGGGGCCGCGTTCCTTGCATTGTGCCAGAAAGCTGAAATGCGTGGCATCGGGAACGAACACATGCTCTGCATTTGGAATCCGTTGAGCGGCCTCCAGTGCATGAACGCCTGCCGGAACGCTGTCGTTGGTCCCGAGGTTAATGACAAAAAGCGGGATTTCGATGCCCGAAAGGCTATCATCCGTCACCGTGCTTATGATGCCGGGGTCCACGATGACACCGGTCTTTATGCGCGCGTCTGTCAAATCCTGAGCGGCAGGCGAAAGGTCCATTTGGTGTAGATCGATCCCGAAATGCCGCAGGAATGCGCAATCGGACATGCCGTGATCACTTTCGTCACAGAAGCTTTGCAAGCGGTCCGGATCGACCCGTGCCCCGGACACGGCCAATGCTGTGTAGCCACCGGCTGAAAACCCGACAACGGAAATATTGTCAAAATCGACATATGCAAACTCGTCCGCATTACCGGTCATGTGATCAAGCACAGCCGTGACATCCTTGGGGCGTTCCCAGACCCGAACCGCGGCTTTGGCATTGGCATTGCCGCTGGTCGTGCCGGGATGATTTGGAAGTACGACGACATACCCATTGTCTGCCAATTCCGATGCGATCCAACCGAACTGACCCGCATTGCCACCTGCGCCATGGGAAATGAGGACCAACGGAAACTTTCCACCGCGTCGGGGCGCCTTTCGCCCTGCTTTGGTGCCGAAGAAAACTCCGTTTCCGCCGACGGTAACAGCCTTCCCCCCCGGATGAGCAGGGTACCAGATGTCGAAGGAGACATTTGTGCTGCGAACCGGAGCATAGGCCTTTCCTTTCGCAATACCGACCGATCCGTCATAGGCGGGTCGAAATATCTCATACCCGCCCCAACCGACCAAGACGGCCACACATGCTACCGATGACAGTTTTGCAAATTTGGTGAATTTGGACATGGTTTTTCCTTTCAGGTGTTGGCTTCAAAAGCTCGATTGATCACGACAAGACCTGCTCGAGATGCCAGATTTTTGAGACGATCTTCCAACCCGCACTTCCGTTCACGAAGCCAAGGTGATCCAAAAAGATGTTTTGATGTGCGCGGATGCGGATTTTCACGGTTGCGCTGAGTGGGGACAGAAAATCGATCATCAAGATCTCTGCCTGCAATTCTTGCCCCCCACTTTGAGGCGATTTTCGCCCAGCGACATCGGTGCGAAAACTGCTTATCGGCTCGACGAAGATCTCGCCGTTATCCGCATCAAAGAGGCTGGATCGAGGATGGAAAACCTCATCCAGCTTGTTGACATCGCACTCATGGATCGCCTCGAAATAGGTTTGGATCGCAGCGTTCAAGTCGTCCAATTGAGACATTGGATGCTCCTCATTTTTGAAGTTTTGAGTTTGGTCACTTCAAGGAGTTGAAGCCGATCATGTTGCCTTCGGTATCTTGTGCCAAAGTGACGTATCCGAATTCACCGATGGCAAACTTCGGACGGATGATCTGACCACCGGCAGCTTTGATGCGGGCCTGTTGCGTCGCGCAATCCTCTACTGAAAAGTAGATCTGGGTGCCACCCGGCCCCGGCTTGGCGTAGGGTGCTTTGACCAGGGCGCCGGCTGCGCCGTAGGCACCCATTTTGACCACGAAGCTCTTCATTTCGGTTTCGCCGGTCGGGTCGCTCATGTCTTCCAGTTCAGTATCCAATACTGCTTTGTAGAAAGCCTCAGCGCGCGCCATCTCATCAACGTAGATGTCGAACCACCCAACTGCGTTCATCTGTGTCATGTCATTTCCTTTTGCTTAAAACCGTCCCGTCTCTTTGGAACAGGTCAAAAGCTATGCGGCGGACATGTTTCACGAAATCCCCGCAATTGTGGGGGGACCGGGCAAAACGCCAAAGTTCAAATGAGCGGCAGGTTTGCTAGATCAGTCCCAGCGACGAGGCTTTGGACACCGCCTGTGCAAGAGTGACACAGTCCAGTTTCATGCGCGCCTCTTTCAAATATCCGCGCACCGTGTGTTCAGACAGATTGAGGATAATCGCAATATCGGTGTGGGCTTTGCCCTGAGCCGTCCAATTCAGACATTCGATTTCGCGTGGCGAAAGCTGGGGGAGCGTCTCACCGTCCACATAGATCTCAGTCAGAGCCGTGAGATGAATTTCATGGGTCAAACGGATCAACCCGTCCCGCATCTCTGCCAAATAGGGCTCCCAGCTGTCACCGCCTTTCGCATCATGCGCATTGAACGACAGCACAGTGCGGCGACCAATTGCATCGACATGACGCGCGCTAAATCCGGTCTTGCCCAAACCATGTTTGGCGGCTTGTTCCATCATCTCAACTTGCTGACCTTGGGGGGTGATGGAAGACCAGCAGAAGGGGCCAGCGGTCCGTTCGGCCATTTGCAGCACAGGATCAATCCGCACATAGTCATTTAACAAGTAATGGCTGACCCAAGCGTCAGGGTAGTTGGTGCGGACATATGGCTTGTTCTGCGCATCCTCACCGGAACGAAAAACATGGAGGGTCACGTAGTCAACTTGATAGGCATCCGCTATCCGTTGAACCGCAACCTGAACAGTGCATGACTTCAAATCGATGTCTGCAACTCTCACCAAATAATCTTCCCAAATTTCGAGGTATGTGTTCTGCCTCTATATGTGGTTTGGGCAATGGGTGAAATACCTGCTGTTTTGATCCGGCGGCGTGAACCGTCCTTTTGGCGAGTGTTGTGAACGTTTGTGGTCTGCCCAAGATGGGGTCTATGCGCGGATTTAGCGATGATAACAGACGCCCCAAAAAGAGTGTTAAGCTCAAGGGAGGTTTATCCACCGCGCCGGGAGGTTTACAATTTTGCGCCAACATTGCTTATGGTGAGCCGTGATTGGGTTCACTCACGCCCATTTCGGCTGGAACTATTTGCGATCAGCATCGCCCAACACCTCACAAAAACAAGAAACATACCAAAGATTTGGCCGGTGGTTGGAACCTGCAAAAAGACCAGATATCCCAACCAAAAGACAAACGGTATTTCGGTAAAACCCAAAACAGGTGAAGAGCGCCAGATACGGCCGACGCTATACAGTACCCCAGCTTTGCGCATGGATTTGCGAATGCTGGCGGGCCAAGTGGGGCCTCTCAATCGCGCGTGCCTGTTCTTCCTGTCCAACATTACCAAATTGTAAGTTTCACGAGGATCGCATGTAAACTCGGGGTTCTATTTCTGTTTCATCGGACGGCACGACAGCCCTCCTCAACATGAAAACGGAGAAATGACATGAACAAGACATTTATCGCAGGTGGCGCACTCACAGGTCTGGTTTTGGCAGGCGGCATTGTAGGGATGGTCTCTGCCCAGTCCGCGGCGGATGCGACCGGCTTGACCAAAGAGCAGGTGATTGAAATAGCCCTCATGGAAGTGCCCGGAGAGGTGATGGAAGTCGAGCGCGAGCGTGAAGACGGGCAGCATGTCTACGAGGTTGAAATTCTCGCCGCCGATGGCAGCGAAATGGAAGTGGAGATCGCCGCCGATACCGGCGAAATCCTCAACGTCAGTGCGGACGGTGAAGATTGCGACAAAGACGACGATGAGGATGAAGACGCTTAACCGAAAATCGGTTTTCGTCCCCAACACAATCGCGATAGGCTGCCCGCAAAGGCGGCCTATGGCTTTGGCACAACGGATCCAAGGAACATCATGCGCATTCTACTCTTGGAAGATGACACTCAGCTTGGCCCATGGATCGCCGGCGGTTTGCGCGAAGAGGGCCATGTGGTCGATCATTTTGAGGATGGTAAGGATGCCTTGATCGCCGCTATGGGGCAGGATTTCGATCTGTTGATCCTGGACCGGATGGTGCCGGGGCTGGACGGTCTAGCCGTTCTCAAATCTCTACGTGCATCCAAGGACAGTACTCCGGCCTTGTTTCTGACGGCCTTGGGTGAGATTGACGCCCGCGTTGAGGGTTTTGAGGCCGGGGGGGATGATTACCTGACCAAACCCTTTGCCTTTGCCGAATTGTCGGCCCGTGTTGGCGCTTTGAGCCGCAGACGGGACGGAGGTGACGCGGCAGAAGCTGCGAAAACCACTTTGCGTTATGCCGATTTGACTTTGGATCTGCTGTCGCGTCGCTGCGAGCGACAAGGCGAGCAGATCGATCTGATGGCCAAGGAAATCAAACTGCTAGAGTATTTCATGCGCAGACCCGGTCGCCTTGTGACCCGCACGATGCTGCTTGAACAGGTGTGGGACATGAGTTTTGATCCAACCACCAGCGTCGTAGAAACTCATATCAGCCGTCTTCGCGCAAAGATAGATAAGCCCTTTGGTGAGGCACTTTTGCGCACCCGGCGAGGTGAAGGCTATGTCTTTGGCCAGTAGATGGTTCGCCCAGTTAAAATGGCTGACACGGTCCTCCACCCTGCGCCTCAGCGTGATCTTGTCATTGATCTTTGCGCTGGGATTTGTGGTGGCAATTTTTGTCGCGCTCACGCTGGGCCAAAGGGCCATTGAACGGCGGGTAGACACCACTTTTACGGCCCTGGCACAAGGCTCCGAGATTGCCCAATCGCGCAGCGATAGTGCCGCGATGATCCTGAGGCCTCTGGATGATCTGGCCGGTCTGCCGGTGCAGTTCGGTCGCGCGGTATCGCGCGGGGGCGGCACGGTTCAATTGCGTGATGATCTGATGCGTTCGGATTTGTGGCGGATTTTGGTTGCGCGAGACAAGGTTGGGACACCGGTTATGGTTGCGGTGCCACTGGAGGACAGCGCGGAAGTGCGCGAATTGCTGGCTGGCATCTTGTGGACAACAGCGGCCGTTGTGATCGTGGCAACCCTTGCCATCGGGCTTTGGGCAGGCTTGCTGGCCCAAAACCGGTTGGTGCGGATCAATACAACCTTGGGTCGGTTGGCTGCAGGTGATCTTACGGCGCGCACAGGGCATCGTCGCTCCAAGGATGATCTGGACGATATCGCCCAAAACCTTGACCAAACCGCGTCCGAGCTTGAACGGCTTGTCACCCAAACCCGCCATCTTAGCGCCAGCATCGCGCATGATCTTCGCACCCCTTTGGCACGGCTGCGGGCGCAATTGGAAATGCTGCCCGATGGGGCGGAGCGCGCAGCGGCCTTGGACGAAGCGGCCCGATTAACCGGCATCTTTGACACTATCATGCGGGTAGCACGCATCGAGGCTGGACAGGGGCGCGACGGTTTTGAGACGGTTTATCTGGACGAGATGGCAATTGACCTTTCCGAGACATTTGGGCCCGTGGTCGAAGATGCGGGCAAGACGCTTGTGCTGGATTTATCCGCGCCTGTGGCGGTTCAGGCGGACCGCGGGATGTTGGTTCAAGCGGTGGCGAACCTGATACAGAATGCGCTGATCCACGGGGGCGATCTGATCACCCTATTTGTTCGCGGCAAAGATCTGGGCGTTGCCGAGAATGGGCCGGGCGTCGATCCGGCACAGTTTGAGGAAATTATCAAACCCATGGTGCGTCTTGATGCGGCGCGAAGCGCTCAAGGTTCAGGGCTTGGCCTTGCATTGGTCAGAGCGGTGGTTGATCGGCACGGCGCAGAGCTCAAACTGACGGCGAACGACCCGCACGGGCTCATTGTGAAGATCAGCTTTACATAATTGTAAAGTTACGGTCAGGCGCGGGTAAAACGACCCCTCCATATAGAGTTCATCGAAACACATGATGAAACGGAGATACCCAATGACAAACTTGATCAATAAGACAACCAACGCTCTATCCAACACCATCTTATTCGCCGCCGCTGTTGTTCTGACGGGCCTGGGCTTCGCGGTCATAGGGACGCTGGCACTATTTGGGCTGATGGCTGTAGGTGTTGCGATGATCGCCTCACCTTTCGCGATGATGGCAAAACCTGAACCTGCCCCCGCTGATGTTGCGGCCTGATCGAAGATCACCAGAAAGGCTTAGACCATGGCATCCTCCGCAGCTTCTGCCGCAAAACCACACGGCTATGTCACCAAAGGCATCCATTGGCTGTCCATCCTTTTGATCGGGTATGGCTACCTGAAGGGCCTTGATAGCGTGCACCAATTGGCTGACCCGGCACTTTTTCGCTTCGAAGTGGCCTTCGCATTGGCCCTTGGTTTGCTGTTTGCGCTCCGCTTGTTCTGGACCCAGAAGGTAGGTGGGGCGACCCGCCTGCCAAAGGAGGCCCCGAAATGGGAACATTTCGCCTCTCGCATAGTCCATTATGGCCTTTACGGATCGGTGTTCACGATTGTCGGGACGGGCCTTGCGATAGCTTACGGCTATGCGTCACCGGCTTTGGGCGATCTCTTTATCAACATGATGATCACACTCCATGAGGCGGCCCTGACGGCGCTGCCGCTTCTTATAATCGCTCATATTTGCGGGGCGCTTTGGCACAAATTCATCCGCCGCGATGGTGTGCTGGAAAGTATGACAGGCAAGTTGCCGATCTAGTGTTCCTAGGGGACACCTAAAAAAGAGTGAGCCGCCGTGACACAAACCGGCGGCTCATGCGGTTCAACCCGGTCCAGCGATCAGGCCTGAGCCTCTGCGGCCTGACGCACCACTTTCGAGATGTTCATCAAATCCGTGGCCAGCGGGCTGGTCCTTCGCCAGATCATACCAATGGTGCGTGACGGCTGAGGGCTGTTAAAGCGGGTCACAATAACGGGGGTGGCGCGGGTCTCCACGGCCACGGCCATCTCCGGGATCAGCGTGACGCCAATGCCCGCATTGACCATTTGGACAAGTGTTGACAGCGAGCTGGCATCCAGCCCTTCGCGGGGTGTACCTGTGTGCATGTTGCAAAACGACAGTGCCTGATCGCGAAAGCAGTGACCCTCTTCGAGCAACAGCAGTTTCATTTCGCGCAAAGCATCAGTATCCGGCATCGGTTTGCCTTCGTCCCCTTGAGGTCTGACCAACACGAAATTTTCCTCAAAAAGTGCCACTTCCGTAAATGACGGCTCCGAGACGGGCAGTGCCACGATAGCCGTATCCAAGCGCCCGTCGCGCAATTCCTCAATCAGTTTGGAGGTCGTCGTCTCACGCACATGAAAATCAAGCCCCGCGTGGGAGCGGGACAGATTTCGGATAATCGACGGCAACAGATAAGGTGCGATGGTAGGGATCACACCAATGCGCAACCGACCTGCAAGCGCATCCTGAGAGGCGCGGGCAAGATCGCCCAGCTCATCAACGGCCCGCATGATCACCCGAACCCGTTGGGCAAACTCCTCGCCAAAGCCGGTCAGACGCACTTGTCTGGCGCTGCGCTCGAACAGAACCGCGCCCAATTCACGTTCCAACTCTTTGATCTGTAAGGACAGGGCCGGTTGAGAGATCGCACATGTGGCGGCCGCATGACCAAAATGGCCGTGGCGGGACAAAGCCTCGAAATAGCGCATCTGTTTGAGCGTGATATTCATTATAAGGGCAGCTTATTGGGACAATCAGAAAATTCAACTTAAACAAATTACAGAATCTTGATAGGTATTTTCCATAACAACAAAAAAACCCAAGGTCTTGTCCCAACAGACCTTGCGACAGATCACACAAAACAAACCACGATCGGAGAGAAGCATGGACGGAAACGATGTTGGCAGCATGGGCAAATGCCCGGTAATGCACACAAGCTTTGGCGTTAGATCCAACAGGGATTGGTGGCCAAACCAGCTTAATTTGCGAATTCTGCATCAAAACTCCGCCCTGTCCGATCCTATGGGAGAGGGCTTCAATTACGCCGAGGCGTTCAAGGGCCTTGATCTGAAGGCGCTGAAAAAAGATCTTTATGCGCTGATGACCGACAGTCAGGACTGGTGGCCTGCCGATTACGGCCATTATGGTCCGTTTTTTGTGCGTATGTCGTGGCACAGTGCAGGCACCTACCGGACCGCCGACGGGCGCGGCGGCGCATCGTCCGGCTCGCAGCGGTTTGCCCCGCTCAACAGCTGGCCCGATAACGTCAATCTCGACAAGGCCCGTCGTTTGCTTTGGCCGATCAAGCAAAAATACGGTGACGCCATTTCATGGGCCGATTTGCTGATCCTGACCGGAAACTGTGCGCTGGAGTCCATGGGTTTCAAAACCTTTGGGTTTGCAGGTGGCCGCGAGGATATCTGGGAGCCTGAGGAAGATATTTATTGGGGGAACGAGGACGTTTGGCTCGACGACAAGCGTTATTCCGGCGACCGCGACTTGGAAGATCCATTGGCCGCGGTGCAGATGGGATTGATCTATGTGAACCCGGAAGGTCCAAACGGGAACCCTGATCCGCTGGCCTCTGCGCGTGATATTCGTGAGACATTCGCCCGGATGGCGATGAATGATGAAGAGACGGTTGCATTGATTGCGGGTGGTCACACATTTGGCAAAACCCACGGTGCGGGCGATGCGGCTCTGGTGGGTGCTGAACCTGAAGCGGCCGGGATCGCCGAACAGGGTCTGGGCTGGAAGAGCAGCTTTGGCACCGGCAAGGGTGTCGACACGATCTCCAGTGGTTTGGAGGTTGTTTGGACCACCACGCCGACACAGTGGAGCAACAACTATTTTGAGAACCTGTTCGGCTATGAGTGGGAGCTGACCAAAAGCCCCGCCGGTGCCCATCAGTGGACACCCAAAGGCGGTGCCGGTGCGGGGACTGTGCCCGATGCCCATGACCCGTCGCGCAGCCATGCACCATCCATGCTGACCAGCGATTTGGCCCTGCGCATGGATCCGATTTACGAGCCCATTTCGCGGCGTTTCCATGAGAACCCGGATCAGTTCGCAGATGCGTTCGCGCGGGCTTGGTACAAGCTGACCCACCGGGATATGGGGCCACTATCGCGCTATCTTGGCGCAGAGGTGCCGTCCGAGGAATTGCTGTGGCAAGACCCGCTGCCAGCACCATCAGGTGGCGCGCTCAGTGACGCGGAAGTTGCTGATCTTAAAGCCAAAATTCTGGCCTCAGATTTGTCGATCCCTGAGCTGGTTTCGACCGCTTGGGCGTCTGCATCGACCTTCCGGGGGTCAGACAAGCGCGGTGGCGCTAACGGCGCGCGCATCCGGCTTGCGCCGCAAAAGGACTGGGATGCCAACCAGCCTGCGCAGCTTGCTAAGGTTCTTGGTGTGCTCGAAGGCATTCAGGCCGATTTTGGTAAGTCGGTCTCATTGGCTGATCTGATCGTCTTGGGCGGCTCGGTTGCGATCGAGAAAGCGGCATCTGCGGCGGGTCACTCCATCGAGGTGCCGTTTGTGCCCGGTCGTACAGATGCGACACAGGAGCAGACGGATGTAGACTCCTTTGATGTTCTTGAGCCGATCGCAGACGGGTTCCGCAATTATTCCAAAGGAACCTATTCGGTATCTGCTGAGGAATTGTTGGTCGACCGTGCGCAGCTTCTGACCCTGACAGCCCCCGAAATGACAGCCCTTGTGGGCGGTTTGCGGGTGCTCAACGCCAATGTCGGACAGACCAAGCACGGTGTCTTCACCGATCAGCCAGAGGTGTTGACCAACGACTTTTTCGTGAACCTGCTTGATATGAGCACAGAGTGGAAAGCGGTGGGCGAAGCGGAAGAGATGTTTGAGGGCCGCGACCGCGCAACTGGTGCTGTAAAATGGACCGGAACCCGTGTGGATCTGGTGTTTGGGTCAAACTCACAGCTTCGCGCTGTGGCCGAGGTTTACGCCCAAAATGACCGCAAGGAGACCTTTGTGCGCGACTTCGTGGCGGCTTGGACCAAGGTGATGAACGCCGACCGTTTCGATCTGGCCTAGACCCGTTTTAGGGCCAAAACCGCGTTTAAATCTGCTGACCGGCTGCATCTTCGGATGTGGCCGGTTTTGCTTTGGGTCCGTTAGTACAACAGACATGGTGATCGATTTTCACCGGTGGTTTGGCAGCGCGCCGCGCCGGATTGAATTTGCTGCAACTGCGAGAGAACGGTGCGGCTTGTTTTTGGGGTTGTCTGGGGCGGGCGTCCAAAAAAGTGTTTCGAATCAAACGTTAACCGGTGATTTTGGGCGGCATCAATTTGTATGATTTGTGTATGACTCCTGTATGACATCGATATGACAAATTGGCACATTTGGCGTGGTTAAGGCGGCGTTCGGTGAGGGTTTGGTAAGCTTGGTTAATGATGTGTGAAGGCGGAGGGGGTGGGGGTTAGTCGCGGGCTTGGTCGTTTGGAGCGACTAAGGGATTTGGATATTTGGGGAACATTGAAAGGGGTGAGGCTGTGGTGTCGTCGCGGAGGTGGTGGCCCGGCGATGGGACGTTTCGGCGGCATGGCGGTGCCGTTGTCGCGGAACATTGAAAGGTGAGGGGGTGTGGCATCGTCGCTGGTGGGGTGGCCCGGCGGCGGGGCGTTTTGTTGGTGCGGGTAAGCTGGTGTCGCGGAGCATCGAGAGGTGGGAATGCGTGCCCCTATTACGGCAATATGAGGTGGCTAAAATCAGCGTTTGAAGCTGGTGCAAAGGCGGGTTAATTTCCCGCCACTTATGGAGTTTTGACTATGCCGCATCCGTTGCTCACCCAAGATCACATTGATACGTTTCAGCGCGACGGTGTTGTTTTGATCAAGGGGCTTTTTGCCGGTCACGTTGAGGCCATTGAAGCCGGTATTGCGCGCAACATGGCTGCGCCCGGTCCTTATGCGGCGGAGAACCTGCGCGAGGGGGATACGGGGCGGTTTTTTGACGATTATTGCAATTGGACCCGCATCCCTGAATTTGAGCAGGTGGTGCGCAGCTCCCCTGCCGCGGAGGTGGCCGCGGATCTAATGGGCTCGACCCGGGTTCAGATGTTTCATGATCATGTGTTGGTCAAGGAGCCCGGCACCTCCAAACCCACGCCATGGCATCAAGACGGGCCCTATTATTTCGTGGATGGCCGCCAGAATGTGAGTTTTTGGGCACCTGTTGATCCTGTGGGCGCGGCGTCTTTACGCTGTGTCGCCGGATCGCACGGGTGGGCGCGGCCGGTTTTGCCGACCCGCTGGTTGGCCGAGAGCAGTTTTTACCCCAATGAGGATGATTACATGCCCGTGCCGGACCCGGATGCGGAGGGCATGGATGTGCGCGAATGGGCGATGGAGCCCGGCGATGCGGTGGCGTTCAATTTCGGCACGCTGCACGGCGCGCGCGGCAATCAGGCGACCACCCGGCGGCGGGCGTTTTCCTTGCGGTTGGTCGGCGATGATGCGCGCTATGTGGAGCGCCCCGGACCCACATCGCCGCCGTTTCCCGGCCACGCCATGCAGGCAGGTCAGGTGCTGCGCGAGGACTGGTTCCCGGTGATTTTTGAGCGCTGAGCGCTACCGGATTTTCGCGGCAATCAGCCCCGCGAGTTCCACCACAGCCTGACTGGTTGCGCGGGCGACCGACTGGCCGTCACTGCCTGAAATGGGCACGGTGAGGTCAAACCAGTCCACTTTCGGGCGGCGGCCATCGTCGTTGACCACAAAAAACTGTCCGGAAAATTTCAGGGTGTTGTTGGGGGTTGCCACAAGCTCGCTCACGCGCACATCGAGCCGGAACATGGCCCGGTCATCCAGCGGCCACGGCTCCACGGCGGCGACACCTCCGGTCATCCGCGACAAGGTTTGGGCAAGTCCCAAGGAGATCGAGCGGGTCGGCTCATCGGCCCACAGGACCGCCGGATCGCTTTTAATCGCCCCGCCCGCATCACGCATGGGGATTTCCTGGCTTTGCGCATAAAGCGGCAGGGACACTTCGAGCACTTCGACGGTCACGCCGGTGGCGCGGGCGGTCTCTAGGGTTGGAATATCAAGGGCAAATTGCGTCACGTTATTGCTGGTGCAGGCGCTCAGCGCTGTGGCCAGTACCGCAAGGGTATATTTCAGGGTCATAGGGTCACCGTCCTGTCAAAAGCGAGTTTGGTCTGCGCTCAATGGCGCGGGCCAGCGAGGTTACCGCGTCGGCTGCCTGGCGGATTTCGCGCAAGGTTTCGCGGGCGTCTTGGGTCATGCGGCTGTCTTCATCAAAGCTGCCCAGTGTGGTTTGCGCCTGAGCGGCGGCGCGGTTGAGGCGGGCCAGAAGATCGGGCAGGGTTTTCATCGCCTCGGCCACATCGTTGGCGGCTTTTTCCGTGGAGGCCAGAGTTTTGGAGGCATTGGCGACAATATCGCCGCTGCGGATTTCGGCGGTCAGTTGGCGGATCTCATCAAGGGCGGCGGTCAGGGCGGGCGGGATCGCGTTGAGCGCATCGGACTGGGCCAGTGTATCGACGCGGGCCACAAGGGTGGTGGTGGACGCGATCAGATCATCCACCGGCAGGTCACTCGCGCGGGCGGCCAGCGATTCCAGTTGGCTGGCAATGGCGGGCAAGCCTGTGGTGCTGTTTTTGATGTCGGCGACGGCCAGATTGGCGGTTGTGATGGCCTGTTTAAGGGCGGCGATGGTTTGGGCGTCTGAAAGCTCGGCCACGAGGGTTTGCAGGTTTGTGGCGGTGGTGTTGAGGTTGCCCATCAAGAGCGCCACATCGGCGGGGATTGCGGCAATTTCGGGCGAGGAGACCACGTTGCGGGCATCGCTCAGCAGGCCAAGGGCCTCGGTCGGGGTGTTTTTGAGGGCCGGGTCATTGGCGAGACTATTGAGGCTGTTCATCAGGCCGATGGTGGAGGCGATCAGTTCTTCCACGGGGAGGTCATTGATGCGTTTGAACACGCCCTCGGCGGAGGCGGATGCATCGGAGATATTGGCGGTCACGCTTGGCAGGACCGGGTAGTCGCTGCCTTCGGTGACGATGGTGGCAGCGGCGGCGTTTTCCAGTTCGATCAGTTCAACTTTGAGCCCGCCGGTCAGGAGGCTGGCGGTGGTCAGGCGGGCGCGCAGGCCGGTGGAGACGGCATCGCGCAGGAAGGCGGTGGTTTCGGGCTCGCGGGCGTTTTTCTCCAGACCCAGTGCGGTGGGGTTGATGCCGACAATCACCCTCAGGCGGATATCCGAGAGGCTTTCGCTATCATCGACGAATTCTGCCGAGAGGTTGGTGACTTCGCCCACTTTGATGCCGCGAAACTCCACCGGCGCCCCTGAGGTCAGGCCGTTCACGGTGCCTGCAAAGGTGATGGCGTAGGGGATTTCATTGCCAGCGGGGCCGGAAAAGAGGTCATTGCGCACGGCGTCTTCGTTTTCAAAGAGCGCATAGACGCGCCCCTGTGTAGGGCTGCGCCCGCCGGACACCAGCGTGTCGAAGCTGACCCCGCCGCCCACGAGTGAGGCGAGGCTTTCCACATCGATCCGCGCCCCGCCCGAGCCGAAGGAGAAGCTGAAGCCCGATGCGTCCCAAAAGCGTGTGGCGGTGGTGATCAGTTGGTCATGGGGGGCCTCAATGAAGGCGTCAAACAGCACCGCATCGCCGCCCGGTGCAAGGCGCGGGTTTTCCACCCGGCCCACATCCACGCCTTTGAACAGGATCGGTGTGCCGGTGCTGATCTGGTTGCCATCTTTGGCGCGCAACACAAGGCGCAGCCCTTCGGCCCCAAACACCGAGGCAGGCGCTTCGTCCAGCCCTGTAAAGCGCTGGGCCGGGTTGCCAATTTCGGCATCCCAAGAGCCTTCGATATAGACGCCTGACAGGACCGTTTGCAGGCCAGAGACACCGCGTGTCGTGACGCGGGGTTTCACGACCCAGAACTGGCTGGCTGAGTCGACGAAAGGCGCGATCTCTTTGTCGAGGCGCACATGGGCCACCACTTTGGAGAGGTCTTCGGAGAAGCTGACGGTCTCGACCGTGCCCACGTCCAATTCGCGGTATTTGAGTTTGGTCTCACCGGCCTGAATGCCTGCGGCTTCGTCAAATTCGACCAATATCACCGGACCGCGCCCCGAATAGGACTGCCACGCCACCGCCAGCGAGATGATCAGGGCCGCAATCGGCACCAGCCACACATAGGACAGACGTGCGCGCCCTGTGGGGACCGGCTCAATATCGGGCTGGGCAGGTTTGGTCATTTGGCCTCTTGTTTGGTCTGGTCGTCCCAGATCATTCTGGGGTCAAAACTTTGCGCCGACAACATGGTGAATATTACCGATAGAGCGAATGTCACGGCGGCAGGTCCGGGGTTGATCGCCGCCAATGTGTTCAGTTGCACCAGTGCGGCCAAAATTGCCACCACAAAGACATCGATCATCGACCATCGGCCGATGAACTCTACAATCTCGTACAGTTTGTGGCGGTGATGGGTGCTGATCCGTGACGGTTTGCGGATGCTGATGGCCAGTGTGGCGATGGCCACAAATTTGCCGATGGGAATGCCGATACTGGCAATCAGGATGATCGCGGCAATGCCGTAGCTGCCGTGGTGGATCAGCTCGATTGCGCCGCCCACGATCGTGCTTTCTTCTTCGCGCACCAAAGTGCGGGTCAGCAGCATCGGGTAAATATTGGCCGGGATATAGGCCAGAATGCCTGCGATCAGCCACGCCCACACATTTTGCAGAGCGCCGGTTTTGCGGCTGACAAGGGTTGAGCCGCAGCGCATGCAGGCCGGGTTTGCGGCTGGTTGGGCGCGCCCGCACCTTAGGCAGCCGATCAGCCCTGCTTGTCGGGCGGTGATCATGTGCGCTCCAATGCGGCCCAGATGGTCCAATTGCAGATCAGCCGGTCTTTGAGGGTGGTGACCACAACCAGAATGGACAACGCCCAAAAGGCGGGGCCAAGGGTGACGGTGGCAAGGCCTGCCACTTTGATCATGGAGACGGCAACGCCGACGATGAAAATCTCGACCATGGACCACGGTTTGAGGGTTTCGGCCAGGTGGAATGCGGATTTGGCGCGTCTATAGGGTGGGCGTCCGCGTGCCAGCGGCAGGAGCGCGTAGGTCAAGGCGATCACGCGTGTCAGCG
Organism: uncultured Paracoccaceae bacterium; assembly: GCA_937920555.1. Classification (GTDB taxonomy): domain Bacteria; phylum Pseudomonadota; class Alphaproteobacteria; order Rhodobacterales; family Rhodobacteraceae; genus CAKZTM01. The sequence goes on from CAKZTM010000098.1 coordinate 16,085, forward strand.
GCAAGATGATGATCAGGGCGGCCACGAACAGGGCTGCGGGCAACAGGTGGTCGCCGGAAAATGCCAGCACCGCGTCAAACAGCGAGGTTTTGTTGATACTGGCGCCGACACGGATCGACAAAAATGGGAAGAACAGGGCGGCGATCATCAAGACGGTGGCGGCAATGGCCAAGGCCAGAATTTTCGAGATCGCGTCGCTGCGGTTGGTCACCAGCACCGTGTGGCAGCGGGTGCAGCGGGCCCGTGCCCCGTCGGGCAGTTCGGCCATTTGGTGCAACGTGTCGCATTGCGGGCAGGCCGAGAGATGTGAGGACATGTCCATAATGCGCCCATTTGGGCTGTTTTCAGGGCTATTGTCCAGACCGGGGGCTTGGGTGACGTGGCACCCGCGGTCAGCATTCAGGCACGTTCACTGCGAGCCCGCCAAGGGATGTTTCTTTGTAGCGGTGGTCCATGTCGCGGCCTGTTTGGCGCATGGTTTCCACGCACGCATCCAGTGAGACAAGGTGTTGGCCGTCGCCTCGGAGGGACAGGGATGCGGCGGACACGGCCTTGATGGCGCCCAGCCCATTGCGTTCGATGCACGGGGCTTGCACGAGGCCTTTGATCGGGTCGCATGTCATGCCCAGATGGTGTTCGAGGGCGATTTCGGCGGCGTTCTCAATCTGCTCGGGCGTGCCGCCCAAGACGGCGCATAGGGCTGCGGCGGCCATGGCGGATGCGGAGCCGACCTCTCCTTGGCAGCCCACTTCGGCCCCGGATATGGAGGCGTTGGATTTGATCAGCCCGCCAATGGCCGCGGCGGTGAGCAGGAATTCGGGGATTTTGGCTGGTGTCGCGCCGGGCACGTGGTCCAGATAGTAGCGCAACGTGGCCGGGACCACGCCTGCGGCCCCGTTTGTCGGGGCGGTGACCACTTGGCCGCCGGCGGCGTTTTCCTCGTTCACGGCCATGGCGTAGACCGAAATCCAGTCGTTGATTGTGTGTGGTGCGGACAGGTTTTGGCCGCGTTCTGCTTCGAGTGCCTCGCGGATTTTATGGGCCCGTCTGCGCAGGTTGAGGCCGCCGGGCAGGGTGCCGTCGGTGTCCAGTCCGCGATCGATACAGTCATTCATGACCGTCCAGATTTTGGTGATGCCTGCGTCCAGTGTGTTTTGGGTGTTTTGCGACAATTCATTGGCGCGTTTCATCTGTGCGATTGTCAGGCCGGAGCTTTTGGCCATCGCCAGCATGTCGGCGGCGGTTCGAAACGGGTAGGGTGTTTCGGGCGGTGGGATATCGTCGGCCTGTTGGGTCAGTTCGCGTTCGGTCAGCACGAAACCGCCGCCGACCGAGTAGTAGGTTTGCGTCATATAAAGCGCGCCTGCGTCGTCATAGGCCGACAAGATCATGCCATTGGCGTGGCCGTCTAATATGCGGTCATAGTCGAAGATCAGGTCGGTGTCGGGGTTGAAGGCGAGGGTGCCCATTTGGGGTGTGGTGATGCGGTGGCTGGCGCGGATTTCAGCCTCGATCCGGGTGGCGCGTTCTGGGTCGAACTCGGCCGGGGTGAAGCCTGCAAGGCCCAGGATGACGGCCCGGTCAGTGGCGTGGCCTTTGCCGGTGAAGGCCAGTGAGCCGTGCAAGGAGGCTTTGAGGCTGGCGAGGGTGCCTGAGCCCGGAATGCGGTCTGATCCGTCTTTAAGGGCTGCCAGAAAGCGGTTGGCTGCGATCATCGGTCCCATTGTGTGGGAGGAGGACGGCCCGACGCCGACTTTGAATATGTCGAATATGCTGAGGAACATGGGCAAAGTCCTTTGATGTGGGGAAGATGTATCGCAATTTTGGGCGAACTAAACGGCTAAAAGCGACGCGTTGCGGCCTGTTTTGAGATGTTTCAGGAAATCACAGAAATCGAGTAAATGTTTGTTATTGATAGGAATACCGACTCTACTGCGCTAGCGGAGTAGCATTGGAGCGCATCCGAGAAAGGCCAGACGCAAATGGCGCGCGCACCCATGAGGGCGACGGCTGATGTCAGGCCTGCCTTTGAGCCGGTTGTCACCGCTCCGGATGCCGCCCCGAGACGCGCTTGCTTTTTGGTCGCGCTCGCCGGTGAATCGCAGTATAGGACGCCCATCCGTTCCTAATGTGATGCCGCACCGCTTATGCCCACAAATCTTGACCCTGCTGATCGCGCCAAGTTTGCCTCTGCCGAGGGGGCCCTGAAATTTGTCGAGGACGGTATGCGTCTGGGCCTTGGCACAGGCTCCACGGCGGCATGGTTGGTGCGTCTTCTGGCGGAAAAGGTGCAATCGGAGAAGATCGATATCACCTGTGTGCCGACCTCATCGCGCACCCGCGATCTGGCCGAAAGTCTGGGGCTGAAGGTCACCACTTTGGATGATGTGGGCTGGCTTGATCTGACCATTGACGGGGCGGATGAGTTTGACCCTGAGCTGAACCTGATCAAGGGCGGCGGCGGGGCGCTGTTGCAAGAAAAGATCGTCGCCACCGCGTCCGACCAAATGCTTGTGATCTCAGATGACAGCAAGCAAGTGGACCATTTGGGGGCCTTCGCGCTGCCCGTGGAAGTGGTCAAGTTCGGTTGGGAGACCACCAAAGCGATTATCGAGGATGCGTTGTCGGATGCGGCTGTGGCCGGCGACACGGTCACGTTGCGGCTGTCACGCGATGCGCCTTACATTACCGATGAGGGCCATTATATACTCGATCTGCATCTGCGCAAAATCGAGGCACCCATGGGCCTGTCGATCGTCCTCAATCAAATCCCCGGTGTGGTGGAAAATGGTCTATTCGTCGACATTGCCGATGCGGTTTGTATTGGCTATGCATCCGGCGAGCACAGAATTATGAAACCCGCCCGCGAGGCGGACGACGTCCTCTCAACCCCGTAAACTTGGAACATTGCTATGGATTTTGACTACGATCTTTTTGTCATCGGCGGCGGGTCTGGTGGCGTTCGGGCGGCGCGGGTCTCTTCTCAGGCTGGTGCGAAGGTCGGTTTGGCCGAAGAATACCGTATGGGTGGCACCTGTGTGATCCGCGGCTGCGTGCCCAAAAAGCTGATGGTCTATGCCTCGCAATTCTCCGAGCTTTTGGAGGATGCCAAAGGGTATGGCTGGTCCGTGGGTGAGACGTCATTTGACTGGACCAAGTTCATGTCGGTCAAAAACCCCGAGATTGACCGTTTGGAGGGGATTTACCGCAAAAACCTGGGCGGGGCGGGGGTTGAGATATTCGATCATCGCGCCACGGTCACCGGTGCTCATGAAGTGACATTGGCTGACGGCACCACATACACAACCAAGCATATTTTGGTGGCAACCGGCGGCTGGCCGTTTGTGCCCGATGTGCCGGGGGCTCAACACGCGATCACCTCCAACGAGATTTTGAGCCTTGCCGCTCAGCCGATGCGCGTTTTGGTCGTTGGCGGCGGTTATATCGCGTCGGAATTTGCCTGTATTTTGAACGGTATGGGCAGCAAGGTCACGCAATTTTACAGAGGCGTGCAAATCCTGCGCGGCTTTGATGGTGACGTGCAAAACCATGTGGCCGAGGAAATGCGCAAAAAGGGTGTGGATTTGCGGGTCTCCACCGATGTGGCCAAGATCGAAAAGACCCCTGTGGGTCTGGTGGTCACGGACACGACCGGTGGCACGCTTGTGGTCGATCAGGTTCTTTATGCCACGGGCCGCACGCCAAATTCAGCAAATTTGGGGCTCGAAGCGCTGGGCGTGGCCATGCGCGACAATGGTGCTATCGAGGTGGACAAATGGTCGCAAACCAACATTCCGTCGATTTTTGCGGTTGGCGATGTGACCGACCGCGTGGCGCTTACGCCGGTGGCGATCCGCGAGGGTCAGGCCTTTGCGGAGACCATTTTTAAGTCCAACCGAATGGCCGCAGATCACACGGTAATCCCCACGGCGGTGTTCACTCAGCCCGAAATCGGAACCGTGGGCATGAGCCAAGAGGAGGCTGAGGCAAGCGGTCATGATGTAGAGATTTACCGCACCACTTTCAGGGGCATGTACCACATTATCGCCGAGCGCGATGAGAAGATGTTGATGAAGTTGATTGTGGACAAGACCTCGCGCGTCGTTTTGGGTGTGCATATCGTTGGTCACAGCGCCGGCGAGATGATCCAGATGGTCGGTATCGCCGTGAAGATGGGCGCGACCAAAGAACAATTTGATGCAACTGTTGCCGTTCATCCGACGGCAGCGGAAGAGTTGGTGACAATGAAGGAACCGGTCAAAGAAGCCGGAGCCTGAACCCTTGAAAATTGCTCAAGGCAAGCCACTTGAGTATAAGAGCTGAAATCGGGAATTCTGACAGAAGGAAGAGATAGGCGGATGCCATATAGCAACAACACAGGCGGTCCTTGGGGCGGCGGTGGTAAAAAAGGCGGCAACGGCGGCGATGATGGTCGTGGTCCTTGGGGCGGCAATGACGAGGGTGCCAACAAAGGCCCCCAGCGTCCCGGTGGCGGCCAAGTTCCTGACCTTGATGATATTGTGCGCAAAGGCCAAGAGCAGCTCAAGGTTCTTATGGGCGGGCGCGGCGGCAATGGCGGCAATCGCGGCGGCGGTGGCGGCATGGGCGATGGGTTCTCCAAGGGATCTATCGGTCTGATCGCGTTGGCGGCTTTGGGTCTTTGGGCCTTTGCCTCGTTTTATTCCGTCAAGCCCGAGCAAAAGTCTGTGGAGTTTTTCTTTGGGGAAGCGTCGGGTGTTGGCGAGCCGGGTTTGAACTTTGCCGCTTGGCCTATTGTGACCCGCGAAATTCTCGAAGTGACCCGTGAGAACACGGCGCAAATCGGTGTTGGTCGTGGTTCACGCTCGGACGAGGGTTTGATGCTGACCGGTGACGAGAATATTGTGGATATCGACTTCGAGGTTGTTTGGAACATCCGCGACCCCGAGCAATATCTGTTCAACTTGGCTGATCCGCCCGAAACCATCGAGGCGGTATCTGAATCTGCCATGCGCGAAGTTATTGGCCGCTCTGAGCTTGCCCCGATCCTCAACCGGGACCGTGGTGTGATCGGCGAGGAGGTTCGCAATCTCATTCAGGCCACGCTCGACAGTTATGACAGTGGTGTGCAGATCATTCGTCTCAACCTGAACCGCGCTGACCCTCCGCAAGAGGTGATCGATGCATTCCGAGATGTGCAAGCGGCCGAGCAGGAGCGTGACACGTTAGAGAAGCGTGCGGATGCTTATGCCAACCAAGCGCTTGCGAGTGCGCGTGGTGAATCTGCGCAGTTGCTTCAGGAAGCCGAAGGTTACCGGGCGCAGGTGGTCAACGAGGCCTCTGGTGAGGCCAGCCGTTTTGTGGCTGTTTATGAAGAATATGCCAAGGCGCCGGAAGTCACCCGCAAACGTCTTTATCTTGAGACGATCGAGCGGATTTACGGCGAAGTGGACAAGATTATCATTGATGAGAGTACCGGCGGTCAGGGTGTTGTGCCCTATCTTCCGCTCAATGAGTTGGGCCGTAGAACGCCTGCTGTAACCGGAGGGACAAACTGATGGGTCGTTCAACAATTCTGATCGGTGCTGCGGTTGTCGTGCTGGTCTTGTTACTGTCATCGCTGTTCATCGTCGAAGAGCGTGAAAAGGCGCTGGTTCTTCAGTTTGGTCAGGTGATCGATGTGAAGGAAGATCCGGGGCTGGCGTTTAAAGTGCCGTTTATCCAAAACGTGGTCAAATATGATGACCGTATCCAGTCGCTCGACACTCAGCCTTTGGAGGTCACGCCATTGGATGACCGTCGTTTGGTTGTGGACGCGTTCGCACGTTGGCGGATTGCCAATGTGGAGCAGTTCCGACGGGCGGTTGGTGCGGGTGGTATCGAATCGGCCGAAAGCCGTATCGGTGGTATCTTGAACGACTCGCTTCGGGCCGTTCTGGGTTCGGTATCGTCCAACAGCGTTTTGTCTGCGGACCGTGTTGGTTTGATGAACCGGATCAGGGATTCCGCAAAAGCCTCGGCGGAGAACCTGGGTCTTGAGATCATCGATGTTCGGATCAAGCGGGCTGATTTGCCTGCGCAGAACTTGAACGCCACCTTTGCACGGATGCAAGCGGAGCGGGAGCGTGAAGCCGCAGACGAGCGGGCGCGTGGTGCGGAGGCGGCCCAAAAGGTCCGCGCTGCGGCAGATCGTACTGTGGTCGAGCTTGTCTCCGAGGCGCAGCGTGACAGCGAGATTGTTCGCGGTGAAGCGGATGCGCAGCGTAACGCCATTTTTGCGGAGGCCTTCGGGCGCGATGCGGAATTCTTCGAGTTCTATCGTTCATTGGCGGCATACGAGGCGGCGCTGAAGGGTGAAAACTCGACCATGGTGATGTCGCCTGACAGCGAGTTCTTCAACTATCTGCGGTCTGACCAAGGCGCGGCGGCTAAAGCGAAAGAATGACGACGCTGCTGCTTGGAATTGGAATGGTCTTTGTGATCGAGGGGCTGGTGCTTGCACTGGCCCCTTCCTTTTATGATCAAGTCATTGAGATGTTGGCGAAAACTCCTATGGAGCAACGCCGGGTGGCGGGCTTGGTGGCCGCGGCCATTGGGGTTTTGATCGTCTGGCTGGTGACAGCCTAGAGCGTTCCGCTTGAAGCCCGGAACCACCTAAAGCTTTCTGAAATCTTAGATTTCAACGCGTTAAGCGTGTTTTGGCGGCATCCCGCAACGGGCGGGATAACAGCCGCAGCGCCGAGCGGGCTTTTTTGCCGCGATTTAGCCTGAGCAGCCGGGCGCGCTTTGGATTGCCACGCTATCGGCCGCCGAGCGGATCAGTTGCGCGGTTTCTTCCATCTCACGCGCGCATGTATCAAGAAACGGCAGTATTTCATGTCCATTGGCTGCCGGGATACCGGCCATTGACTTGCGGGTTTCCAGTGCCGATACACGGGCGGCGTTTAGTTGAGCCCGCAGCAATGCAAGTCGTTTTGGGGAAATGACGGTCATTCTATGCTCTCCTCAGATGCCACTATATAGTGCGATTAACTTAAGACGTATGCGCAGATATTGTGTTTGCAATGGCCGAAAGATGAACTTTTTGTGACGGTATGTGATGCGTTTGGATAAGGCTTTGCTCAAGCGCGGTCTGGTGGCCAGCCGCAGTCGTGCCCAAGAGCTTATTCGTGCCGGTGCGGTGGAGGTTGACGGTGTGGTCAGCCACAAAGCTGCGATGATTGTGGCCGATGGCGCGCGGCTTGGTGTGGTCGGTGAGGTGAACCCCTACGTGTCGCGGGCGGCGCTGAAGCTGGTGCATGGGCTTGGGTTTTTCGGCTTTGATCCAGCGGGCAAAACCGGGCTTGATGTGGGGGCGTCCACGGGTGGTTTCACGCAAGTCATGTTGGAGCGCGGGGCAAAACGCATGGTGGCGCTTGATGTCGGGCATGACCAGTTGCATCCATCGCTTTGCTCTGATCCACGGGTGGTGAATATGGAAGGGGTCAACGCCAAGAATTTGGCCCCGGACGCTTTGCCCGGTCTGGATTTTGTGGTTTGTGATGTGTCGTTTATTTCGCTCACAAAGGCGCTTGTTGTGCCGCTATCCTTGGCAAAGCCCGGCGCGTTTCTGGTGGCGTTGATCAAGCCGCAATTCGAAGTGGGGCCGGGCAAAGTGGGCAAGGGTGGTATTGTGAAGGATGAGGCCGCACGGGCGCAGGCGCGCGCGGATATTCGCGTCTTCATTGAGGATCAAGGATGGGATGTGGACGGTGAGACGGTCAGCCCGATCACCGGGTCGGACGGCAATGTGGAATATCTGATCGGGGCGCGAAAAAGGGGTGTGGTGTGAGCGAGATTTCTGATGTGAGCGGGACGGTTGAGGTGACCTCGCTTGGGGCCAAGGGCGACGGGCTGTCGGAGGCGGGTGCGATTGCCTACACCTTGCCCGGTGACATTGTTGAAAATGGTCGGATCGCCACGCCCTCGCCGCACCGGGTCACGCCGGAGTGTCGGCATTTCGGGACATGTGGCGGGTGTCTGTTGCAGCATGCCAGTGACGATTTTATGGCCGCGTGGAAAACCGGGATTGTGACGCAAGCGCTGCGGTCGCGCGGTTTGCCAGAAACGATCGCGCGGATCCACAGCTCGCCTGCGCGTGCCCGCAGACGGGCGGTTTTTTCCGGGCGTCGCACCAAAAAGACCGTGCAATTGGGATTTTTCGCCCGTGGATCAGATGTTTTGGTGCCGATTTCCGAATGTCCGCTGATTGTGCCTGAAATTGAGCAGGCGTTTGAGGCGCTCAAAGCGGTGGTGCGGCTTGCGGCCACTCGAAATTCGGTGGTGAAGCTGGCGGTTGCGACCAGTGATGCGGGTCTTGATGTGGCGGTCACGGGTGCTGTGGTTTTGGAGCGGAGCGGGTTGGAGGCATTGGCCGAGATCGGGTCCGGTTTTGCCCGGGTGTCGTGGAACGGCGAGGTGGTTTTGATGCGCGCCCCGCCCAGCCGCCGCTTCGGTCTTGCGGCTGTGACACCGCCTGCGGGTGCTTTTTTGCAGGCCACACAGGATGGTGAGGCGGCGTTGGTGGATGCGGTTTTGCGCAATGTGGGCGCGGTGGACAAGGTTATGGACCTGTTTGCGGGATGCGGGACATTTGCGCTGCCTTTGGCGGCATCTGCGCATGTGCATGCGGTTGAGTTCGAGCCTGACATGGTGGCGGCACTGGATGCGGGTTGGCGGCAAGCGCCGGGGCTCAAGCGGGTGTCGGTGGAGGCGCGGGATCTGTTCCGCAGGCCCATGCTAGCCCCGGAGTTGAAAGGATATGATGCGGTTGTTCTGGACCCGCCACGCGCGGGGGCGGCGGCGCAAGTGGCCGAGCTTGCGCAATCGGATGTGTCGCGGGTGGTTCATGTTTCGTGCAATCCGGTCACGTTCGCGCGTGACGCGGGCAGTTTGGTGGATGCGGGGTTTGAGCTTTACGAGGTGGAGGTGGTGGACCAGTTCAAGTGGTCACCTCATGTGGAATTGGTGGGCAGTTTCACACGTTAGAGTGTTCCGCTTTAAGCGCGGAATAACCTAACATTTCGATGCGTTAGATGGTGCATTATGTCTCAGGTTAAAAGCAAAACGCTTTAGGTGCGGCTCAAGAGAACCAGCGGCCGTCATCCATGACTTGCGAGACCATGAAGGCGGCCCCGTTTGGATCGGTGATACAGGCCGCCGCACCGCGCTTGTTTTTCACCCATAACAGCGCGTCGCGATCCTGGGGCGACAGGTTTGCCACAAATGCGTCCATATCCGCGCAGGCGAAGCTGACGGTCCATTGCGGCGTATCAAGCGGTTTGGCCGCAGATGTGTTTTCCTGAATGGCGGTCGTGGGTGAGCCTGCCAGATTATCGACCCTGCGTCTGCCGGTCGCATCTGGGGGCGCAAACTTCCAGCCAAACAGGCCGCCGTAGAAGATCTCGGCGGCGTCCGGGTCGGGGCTGTAAAGCTCGTTCCAGAAATGGCTACCTGCGACCATTTTGGTTGATCTGGGTTGCAGGTAGGAGCCGGTGAAAAACGTGAACCGCGCGCCAAAGGGGTCTTCGATCATGGCGATGGCGGCACCTTTGCCGAAACTTGCCGGTCCCAGCAGCAATTTGCCGCCCAATTTTTGCGCCAGCTCACAGGATGCAATAATGTCATCCACGCCAATATAGGACATCCAGAAACTGGACATGCCCTGATCGCGGTACACTTGTGGCATCTCATAGATGCCTGCTGTCACCTCATTGGCGCCGCTGGCATAAAAATAGGTGGAGCCGTCGGGGAATTCTTCGGGTTTCAGATCCCAGTCAAACAGGTTCCTGTAATATGCGAGTGTTTCCTCGACATCAAACGTGGCCAAGTCACACCACAGAAATTCTCCTTGAGCCATATTGGGGGCTGCTCCGTATGCATGGGTATGAACCATCTGGGCCATTGATCCCGCATCGGGATTACGTCCTATCGCGCATGGGTGTCAAGTCGTGGCTGGTGACGTTGGCCAAGCTTGGTTACTAAAAATCACGCCTTTTTTGTGGGTATATTTTGACGGGCGAACAAAGCGGTGCAATAGTTAAGCGGCGCGGGTGCTGTGGGTCAAATGAGGAGGCGGAGCCGATGAGAACAGGTCTGGTTTGCCTCTTGAGTGTTGTTTTGGCCACGAGCGTTTTAGCACAGGATGCGCCGTTTGCGGCCTTTGATCTGGCCAGCGCGCCGGTGCTCAACGACCCTCATGACCTAGAGATCGGACCGGACGGGCGGCTTTATGTGGCCGACAAGTTTGGCGACCGCATTGCGGTGATGGATGCGGACACGCTGGAATTGCTGTGGACCTTTGGGGATGGTGGCTTGCCCGGCGCCCATGACATTTCCTTTGGGCCGGACGGGTTGGCCTATGTGGCGGTGACCGGTCTGAGCCGGATTGATGTCTTCGAGATTGAGGGCGAAACCGCCACGCGGGTTGCAACCTTGGGGCCGGTGTCGCGCACGGAAGGGGTGTTGGCCCATTCCAACGGACGGGTTTATGCCATGGCCAGCGGCTCGGGTGATTTGATCGCTTTTGAGAAGAACGCGGCGGTGGCCGGTGTGGGCGGATTGTTTGGCGCTCATGATGTGGCCCAAGCCCCCGACGGGTCCATTTGGGTTGCGGATTTTCAAGCCCGCCGCTTGGTGAATTTCGACGCGGATTTGCAGCTTTTGCGGGTGCTCGATCACCCAAAGTTCGGTTTTGTCGGGCCGCGCTATCTGGATGTGGATGATTTCGGGAATTTGGTCATCGCCGATCAAGACGCGCACCGGGTTTTGTTGATTGATCCAAATGGGCCGGATGGTGGCACGCTTTTGGGCGTTTTGGGGGATGGCATGCCGGGCACGGGCGCGGGAAAGTTTGATGATCCCGAAGGGGCTGAGGTGTTTGGCGGGCGCTACTATTTTGCAGATAGCGACAACAATCGCATCGTGCGCTATTCGGTCGTCTTGAACTGAGTTTTTTGGGCGGATTTCCTTAACAGACCGGTAAAAATCTGTTTTGTTACAGGGGGGTAATTGGTTAACAACGCCTCTACTCAACTAGAGGAGTGGATTTGGCACGGCGGCGCTGTTTGGCGCTGTTCGGGGCCGTTTGAGCCCGGCAATATCCGGTCCCTATCCGCCCCCTTATTGATTGTTTCCCAACCTTTTTTGCACTAGGGATGCGCCCGACAAAGATAAGGCGACCGGCATGGCCAAGGACAAGAAAAAGAAAGTACAGCGCCCCAAGGCGTTGCCGCCCAAAGGGTTCCGCGATTATTTCGGGTCAGATGTGGTGGAGCGCCAAGAGATGCTGGCGGCGATCTCGGATGTGTATCAGCGCTACGGGTTTGATCCCTTGGAGACGTCCGGCGTTGAAACCGTCGAGGCTTTGGGCAAGTTTCTGCCCGATGTGGACCGGCCCAATGAGGGCGTCTTTGGTTGGCAGGACGAGGACGAGACATGGATGGCGCTGCGTTATGATCTGACGGCGCCTTTGGCGCGGGTTTATGCGCAGCACCGCAACGATTTGCCCACGCCCTATCGGCGCTATGCCATGGGGCCTGTTTGGCGCAACGAGAAGCCAGGGCCGGGGCGCTACCGGCAGTTCTATCAGTGCGACGCGGATACGGTTGGCACGGCGTCCATGGCCGCGGATGCGGAGATTTGCGCCATGCTCTCGGATGCTCTGGAGGTGGTCGGCATTCCGCGTGGGGACTATGTGGTGCGGATCAATAACCGGAAGGTTTTGAATGGCGTGATGGAGGTCGCGGGGCTTGGCGATGTTGAGGGACAGGCGCGTGAGCGCGGGATTGTGCTGCGGGCGATTGATAAGCTGGATCGGTTGGGTGAAACGGGGGTTCGGGCGCTTCTTGGGGCGGGCCGGAAAGACGAGTCTGGTGATTTTACCGATGGGGCTGGACTGACGGATGCTCAGGCGGATGTTGTAATGGGTTTCATGTCCGCAGGGCGTGACACGGGCGCGGATACATGTGCGGCATTGCGTGATTTGGTTGACGGTTCCGAGATGGGTCTCAAGGGCGTTGATGAATTGGAAGAGATTGCGGCTTTGCTCGCAGCCCAAGGCTACGGCCCGGACCGGATCGTCATTGACCCTTCCGTGGTCCGGGGTCTCGGCTATTACACTGGCCCTGTCTATGAGGCTGAACTGACCTTTGAGATCCTCGACGAGAAGGGGCGCAAGCGCCAGTTCGGCTCGGTCGCGGGCGGTGGTCGCTACGATGATCTCGTCAAGCGCTTCACCGGTCAGGAGGTGCCTGCGACGGGTGTATCCATTGGTGTGGACCGGCTTTTGGCCGCTTTGCGCGAAAAGGGGCGGTTGTCCACCAAGGCCAAGGGGCCGGTTGTGGTGACGGTCATGGACCGCGACCGCATGGCCGATTATCAGACCATGGTTTCGGAGTTGCGGCAGGCGGGCATTCGCGCGGAGGTTTATCTGGGCAACCCCAAGAATTTCGGCAATCAGCTCAAATATGCCGATCAGCGGGACAGTCCTGTGGCGGTCATCGAAGGGTCTCAGGAAAAAGAGCAGGGCGTGGTGCAGATCAAGGATTTGGCCTTGGGCGCGCGGCTAGCCGCTGAGATGGAGACCAATGAGGAATGGAAATCTCAGCCCGCGCAAATGGAGATCAAGCGCTCCGATCTGGTCGCGGAAGTTCGCAAAATGATCGCGCGCGCTGATGGCTGAGGCGGAGATTGCAGCGCGGTTGGTCGCAAAATTTGAGGCGGCCGGTGCGTCGCGCATTGAGCCCGGGTATTTGCAATCGGCCGATGTGCTTTTGGACCTTTACGGCGAGGATATCCGCGCGCGCGCCTATACCACCCATGATCCGGTTCACGGCGAGCAGATGCTCCGGCCTGATTTCACGGTGCCGGTTGTGCGCACCCATATGGCGGAGCGGCGCGAGCCCGCGCGGTATACTTACGCAGGGCCCGTTTGGCGGCGGCAGGATTACGGGTCCACCCGTGCGCGGGAATTTTGGCAGGTCGGATACGAGGTCTTTGACGGCGCGGACCCGGCGGGGGCTGACGCGGAAGTTTTTGCACTGATTTCGGAGGCTCTAGGGCATGTCCCTGAAGCCATGACCGGTGATCTGGCGTTTTTATTCGTGGCCATTGAGGCGCTTCAGACGACGGCTGCCCGTAAGGCTGCGTTGCGGCGCCATGTGTGGCGACCCACCCGGTTTGCGCGTCTTTTGGACCGGTTCAGCGGGGCCGCACCTTTTGCCTGTGACACCCGCGATTTGCCCGGCGCCGCAGATGGCCCGCATCTTGGGATGCGCTCTGCGGTTGAGATCGAGGCGCGGCTGGCGGCCTTGCGCCAAGAGCGCGACACGCCGGATTTGTCCCGCGAGGAAGTGGCGTTCTTGCGGGCGGTTCTGGCGGTCAAAGGGGCAAGCCCTGCCTGTGTTCGCGGGTTTCAGGCGATTGCGCGGGAATTCTCGGCGCTGGGCGCTGCCATCGCTAACATGGAGGCGCGTCTGGAGGCGTTGGCCAAGCGCGGTATTGACGTGGAGGCGGTGCAGTTTGACGCCTCTTTCGGGCGCGCGTCGATGGAATATTACGACGGGTTTGTTTTCTCTTTTGGCGATTTGGCCAGTGGCGGGCGTTATGATGCGCTCACCCGTGTGCTGGGCGACGGTCAGCCGGTGCCTGCGGTGGGCGGGGTCATTCGGCCCGGAATTCTGGCGCAATTGGAGGGCGGGGCATGAGCTTGAAGCTGGGTATCCCCTCCAAGGGGCGGCTTCGCGATGACACGGTTGCGTGGTTTGCGGCCCGCGGTGTGCATTTGCGCCCGTCCCGTGATGGCCGCGAATATGCCGGTCGTGTGGAGGGCGTCGAGGGTGTCGATCTGGTGTTGTTATCTGCCGGGGAGATCCCGCGCGAGTTGATGGCAGGCCGCTTGGAGTTGGGCGTAACCGGTCGTGATTTGATCCATGAGAAGGTGCCCGGTTGGCAGGACACTTTGGAAGAGGTGACACCTCTTGGGCTTGGTTTTGCGGATTTGGTGGTCGCGGTTCCCAATTGTTGGGTCGATGTGGAGACGATTGATGATCTTGATGCGGTGGCGGCGGCATTTCGCGCCGAGCACGGGTTCCGGCTTCGGATTGCCACCAAGTACCACACTCTTGTGCGCGGGTTTCTGACCAAGCAGGGATTGGCGGATTATCAGCTTGTGGACAGTCAGGGCGCCACCGAGGGCACCATTCGCAATCTAACGGCGGAGGCGGTTGCAGATATCACCACATCGGGTGATACGCTGCGCGCGAACCATCTGAAACTTCTTGACGATGGTTTGATCCTCAAAAGTGAGGCGGTTTTATACGGTCACCTGAACGTCTTGCCGGAACAGGCAGCCCTATTGTCGGTGCTAAAGGCGCGATTGCTTTAGGGGGCGGTCACGCCGGTCGCCTGCCTGGCACGCGTCCGGGGCTTGGGTCAGCTTTGCTGGTTTTCCATGCGGTCGAGTTCAGCGCCGAGTGTCAGATGGCTGACCCCGCGGCTTGCCAAAACATGGAACAGCTCGGTCAGTGCCTCGGTCGGGGCCGAGCCCATATCGATACACACATGCCACGTGTCGCCTTCGCGCTTTGGGCCGCGCAGCGAGTGCAGCACGCCTTTGAGTTTGCCGTTGTCCAGCGGTCTGCGCGGCAGGAACCACTCCAGATACCACAAGCGCAGTCTGAGCAAGCGTCTGGGGTCATCGCCGGTGTCGAAGCTGATTTGGACCTGATCCCAAGAGAACGGGAAGATCGTCAATTCGAGCGCATCGCTGATTTTAAGATCGACGGGGTCGAAATCGACATTTTTACGTGTGTTGAGGTCCCGAAGTGTACTGGCTGACGGAGACACACAGGAGAAATCTGACCGGCTGGGAAGGTTTAAGACACCATCCCGGATCACCAATCCTTTTTCATCGCGTCTGACCACCTCGGTTTCGACGTCTCCGGTCGAGGTTTTAGACACAACCATTTCATTTTTTAAGGCTGCCAGGTGTTGCAGTCTTACGGGGTCTATTACGACCTCTATCGAAGCTTTAGAACGGGACATCGCTCTACCTATCGTACGCCCAAGCGGGCGAGTTCATGTATCAAGGCTTCAGGAAGATCAATTTCCTGAGACCCCGTCTCGCTGTCCCTAGGTATCTGAGCCCCCTCAAGATACCTCCACCCTTGAAACGCCCGTCGAGGCGTTAACTCTATGTTTACCACATTTGTGTCCAGAAGGATAGCACAACGCGCGATCCCGTCCTCGCCGGTGACGCGTTCCAGTCCGATGATCTGTTGGCGGGCTTTGATGAACCCTTTCATCACCCAGTAAAGGGAGCCGCCATCAAGAAGTTCTGTCGCGCGTTTTGGCCACATGCGGGTGATGTGAAATGAGGTGTCCCGGCCGGTTTGCGCGCGCCTTTTTTGTTGCCAATCAATGAGTTCTTGCGGGTGTTCGACGCCGACGCAGAGTTTGATCAGGTTGAGTTTGCCGGTTGCCAAAGTGTCGCCTTTCGAATCGCGTTCTGTGAAATTACTATGCGTGTGTCGCCTGAAACATGAAAGTACTGCATGGAAGTTATCCACAGGATGTGGTAGCGTGTTCCTCCATCCTAGCCATATATCGTCTCTATGAGGGAAAATGACCCGGTTTACCGCTCCGATCTCCGAATCAATTTGGGATATGAAATATCGCTTCAAGGATGCGGATGGCACGGTCCATGATGCCACCGTCGAGGACAGTTGGCGGCGTGTGGCGCGGTCTTTGGCGGCGGTCGAGGACCAGCCCGGCGATTGGGAGCCGCGGTTTTATAGCGCTTTGGAGGATTTCCAGTATTTGCCCGCGGGCCGCATTTTGGCGGGAGCGGGCACCGGTCGTTCGGTGACACTCTTTAATTGTTTTGTCATGGGGACCATTCCAGACAGCATGGGCGGCATATTCGATATGCTCAAAGAGGCGGCGCTGACCATGCAGCAGGGCGGCGGGATCGGCTATGATTTCTCAACGATTCGCCCCAAAGGTGCGTCCGTGTTGGGCGTTGGGGCGGATGCCTCTGGGCCCTTGTCGTTCATGGATGTGTGGGACAGCATGTGTCGCACGATCATGTCTGCGGGGTCGCGGCGCGGGGCGATGATGGCCACGTTGCGCTGTGATCACCCTGATATTGAGGATTTTATCACCGCCAAGCAGGATGCGGCGCGGCTCAGGATGTTCAATCTGTCCGTGCTTGTGACCGATCCGTTCATGGAGGCGGTCAAGGCGGACGGGTCTTGGGATCTGGTGTTTGACGGTAAGGTCTACCGGACCGTTCAGGCCCGTGATCTGTGGAACCAAATTATGCAATCGACGTTTGATTTCGCCGAGCCGGGTGTGATTTTCATCGACCGGATCAATGCGGAGAATAATCTGAGTTATTGCGAGACGATTGCGGCGACCAACCCGTGTGGCGAGCAGCCTTTGCCCCCTTATGGAGCGTGTTTGCTGGGGTCGATCAACCTTGCGCGGCTTGTGGCGGACCCGTTTGGGGATGGGGCCACGTTGGATGAGGCGAAGCTGGAAGAGCTGGTCGCGACCGCTGTGCGGATGATGGACAATGTGGTGGATGCGTCGCGCTTTCCATTGCCGGAGCAGGCGGCGGAGGCCAAGGCCAAGCGGCGGATTGGATTGGGCGTCACCGGTTTGGCAGACGCTCTTCTTATGGTGGGCGAGCGCTACGGGTCTGAGGGGGCGGCGCGTCTGACATCGCACTGGCTGGAACGGATTGCCCGCGCCGCTTATCTGGCGTCGGCACATCTGGCGCGCGACAAAGGCGCGTTTCCACTTTTTGACAAGGACGCATTTTTAGCGAGCCCGGTGATGCAGCGGATGGACGATGATGTTCGCGTCGCTGTGGCCGAACATGGCATCAGGAACGCGCTTTTGACCTCGATTGCGCCGACGGGGACGATCTCGCTTTACGCGGGGAATGTGTCTTCCGGGATCGAGCCTGTCTTTGCCTATTCCTACACGCGCAAGGTGTTGCAAAAGGATGGCTCGCGCACGGAGGAGGAGGTCGTGGATTACGCGGTTCAGATGTACCGCGACAAGTTCGGTGAGGGCGATCTGCCGGAGCATTTCGTGAATGCGCAAACGCTGAGCCCGCTTGATCATGTGCGCATGCAGGCTGCAGCTCAGCCTTGGATCGACAGCTCCATCTCCAAGACCATTAATTGCCCGGAAGATATCTCTTTTGAGGATTTCAAGGAGGTCTACATGGCCGCTTGGGATCAGGGTTGTAAGGGCTGCACGACCTACCGGCCCAATGACGTGACCGGTTCGGTTCTGAGTGTTTCTGAGACGAGCGAGGCCACGCCGGAGACGGAGACGGGCGCGGATGTTGTTTATATCTCCGATCCTCTGGACCGGCCCGAGGCGTTGGACGGCAATACCTATAAGCTGAAATGGCCAGAGAGTGAGCACGCGATTTACATCACCATCAATGATGTGGTGATTGCCGGTCAGCGCAGGCCGTTTGAGGTGTTTATCAACTCCAAGAATATGGAGCATTATGCGTGGACAGTGGCACTCACGCGGATGATTTCGGCGGTGTTCCGGCGCGGCGGGGATGTGAGTTTTGTGGTCGAAGAGCTCAAGGCGGTGTTTGATCCGCGCGGCGGGGCTTGGATGGGCGGCAAATATGTGCCCTCCATTTTGGCCGCGATTGGTTCGGTGATTGAGCAGCACATGGTCGCGACCGGGTTTTTGTCGGGCACAGGCATGGGGCTGAAATCCGATCCGCAAGCGGATGTGGTGCGCATTGGCGAGACGCCGCGTGCGCCCGCCTGTCCCAATTGCGGGCAGTTTGCGCTGCGTATGGTGGAGGGGTGCATGACCTGCTCGGATTGCGGGCATTCGAAATGCGCCTAATTTTAGCTATTTTTTGAGCGGCGTTTACCTGACGCAAAACTGAATCTGCCATTTAAGGCCTTGAACCAAGTGTCGGGGCTGAATATGCGCGGTTTTCTAATTTTCTTGATGGTCTTTTGGGGCGCGACCGGGGCTGCGTCGGAGTTTCGCATTCTTGGACGGGCGTCGTTGTTCAACAATGATTATCTTGGCGACGGCGATGACCGCTGGCGTACCGGATCTTACAGCAGATCCACGTTTTTCGGAACCGAGTGGCTGGGCGAGATGCCCCAGGGCGGTGTTTATGAGTTGCGCTTCCGGGGCGAGGTGATCGCGCCCACGGACGCGTCACAACCGCCCCAATCCGGGGAGCGCCCCTTTGTCGGTGTTGCGGCTATGGGAATGGCCCGGCACACCCGCATGGGCAGATTTGATGTGAGTGCGGGCGGGGAAATTGTGGTGATCGGCCCGCAAACCGGTGTGAGCAGTTTTGTGACCGAGGCCCATGATTTGCTGGGGTTCAAGCCGCCCAGAGCGGCCGCCGGCGAGTTGGCCAATGATCTGATCCCGACCGGTTTTGTGGAGGCGTCCCGGCTGATTGCCAGATCCGCCAGCAGGCCCTTTGAGTTGCGGCCTTTTTTGCAAGCGCAGTTGGGCGCGGAGACCTATGCACGCATTGGCATGGACGCGTTTGTTGGCCGCGGTGTACAGGGCGATTTGCTGACCCGTGATGTGGTGACCGGGCATGTTATGACGGTGACATCCTTGCAAACTGTGGCCAGTTGGACGCCGATGTTTGGTGCCGATATCGCCCATGTGTTTGACAGCACCTATCTGCCCGGATCAAGCGGTCTGGCGCCAAAGCCTTGGCGGATGCGGGTGCGCGGCGGCTTGCGCAGTCTGGGCCAATCGCGCGATGTGTTTGTCGGTCTGACCTGGCTAAGTCCGGAATATGAGGGTCAGCCAAACGGTCAGGTTTTGGGCTCACTCAGCGTCGATCATCACTTTTGAGCGTTTGCGAAACAACCCGCCCATGAGGGGGCCTGCCACACGCTCGGTCACGATGAGAGACACGAAAAAGCCGGTGATGACGCTGAGCGCGATGCCGAACCAGACCCCCCAAACGCCCAAATCCAAAAGAACCACGAAGATATAGCTGAACAGGGCAACCCCGACCCCTTGGCGGTAAATCCCGATCCAAAGCGTCCAAATGGGCTTTTTGAACGCCTGAAGGACCGAGTTGATGGCAAACAGCATCACATAAAACGGCAAAATGAACCCGTCCACGGCCAAATAACTCGCGCCTATGCGAATGACCTCCGGGTCGTCGGTGAACACGCCCATGGCCAGCTTGCCCGCGATCCACAAAAGGGCGGCTGCTGCCAGCATCAAAGCGACGCCGACCTTAAAGCAAAACATAACCGCTTCGCGCACCCTGTCGAAATCCTTAGCGCCAAAATTCTGCGCGGCAATGGGCAACAAGGCACCTGTCAGTCCGAACGCGGGCAGGAGCAAAAGCTGCTCGATCCTGAGCGCGATACCATATGCGGCAACGGCTTCCCCGCCAAACCCCTTGAGGAAATACTGGATCACAAACCCCGCAATCATCATGACGATCATTGCGAAACTGGCCGGAAGCGCTTGGGCGGCAATGGCCTTGAAATGGGCAATGTCGGGGCTGAAATTGCGCGGCCCCTGCATCACCTCGGAGCCGAACACGCGCCATAAGATGAAGACCATAACCCCGGTTTGCGACAGCAATGTGGACAAGGCGATCCCGTTAAACCCGATCGCCGGTATTGGTCCCCAGCCGAAAATCAAGATGGGGTTGAGCACAAGATTGGCAAAAAACGCGGCGATATTGGCGTATTGCATCGACTTGGTGTCGCCTTGCGCGGTCAAAATGCCATTGGCGCCAAAGGCCAGCAAAAACGCAGGCGCGGCAAGCATCAAGACCTGCAGATACGTGTTGGCCGCATCGCGGTAGGGCCCGGGTTCAGAGACGATGGCGATCAGAAATGGATAGCTGAGATATCCCGCGATGATCGCGATGACAGAGACGATGACCCCGAAGGTGATGCCCTGACAGGCGATGGCGGTGCTGTCATCGGATTTTTCACCAAGGGCGTTTCCCACCAGCGCACTCATGGCTGAACTGAGCCCAAACCCGATGGCCACCAACACGAAAAACACCTGAAAGGAGATGGCCAGCCCGGCCTGTGCATCGGTCGACAGCATGCCGGCGAAATAAACATCAACCACATTATATAGCGTGGTGAACACCATGCCGATTGCAGTTGGGATCGCCAACGCCCTGAAGTGAGAGGGGATCGCGCCGCGTGTCAGGTCTTGGCTGTGTGCCATTATTTTCTCTTTGTCCGGAGGGCAGATTAGCGACACTAGGGGCAGGTTGCGTCGGACACAAACGGTTTTGATGGGCGGGCGCATTCCTGGATAGGAATGCCAGTATCGTGTGACGCCGCAAGGCGTCTCATTTTGGGTAAAGCATGTGGTTGACTCGGGCGCGGATCGGCATATAAGGCAGCTCTTCTCGCTTTTGCGGGATGCATCTGGTGTTGGTGGCCCCCGCAAGGGGATGCCTGTCGGGCCCTAACGGCCAAAGGACAACGCCCTTCACAGTGTTAGAAGGAGATCAGCCGTGACCAAACGCACGTCTGCCAAGTATAAACTCGACCGCCGCATGGGCGAAAACATTTGGGGTCGTCCCAAATCCCCTGTCAATCGCCGCGAGTATGGCCCCGGCCAGCACGGTCAGCGCCGCAAGGGTAAACTCTCGGACTTTGGTATTCAGCTGCGCGCCAAGCAGAAGCTGAAAGGTTATTACGGTGATTTGACCGAGAAGCAGTTCCGCCGGACTTATGCGGAAGCCGAGCGTCTCAAGGGTGACACATCCGAGAACCTAATCGGTCTTTTGGAGAGCCGTCTGGACGCCATCGTTTACCGCGCCAAATTCGTGCCGACTGTATTTGCGGCCCGTCAGTTCGTGAACCACGGGCATGTTCTTGTGAACGGCAAGCGGGTCAACATCCCGTCTTACCGCGTCAAAGAGGGTGATGTTGTCGAGGTTCGTGAGAAATCCAAGCAAATGGGTCTGTGTCTGGAGGCGATTTCCTTGCCCGAGCGCGATGTGCCTGAGTATCTGGATACCGATCACTCCAAGATGACAACGAAATTTATTCGCAAACCTGCTTTGGGCGATGTGCCGTATCCGGTGCAAATGGAGCCTAATCTGGTGGTGGAATTCTACGCGAAAAACTAAGGTTTTTCGCCAGATTTCGATCTTTGAGGCCGCCGGTTGTTACGGGCGGCCTTTTTCGTGTCATCTGTGTGAGGGCGCGTTTGTACTCGCCATGTGCGGGGCAAGGGCGTAGAGGTCGTGCATGCAGTTTCGTAACTCCAGCCGAATAGTGCCCCTTGGGGCCACCAAGGCGCTTCCCAGATGGCAGCAGCCTTGGGTTTTGCTTGTGTTGATGGCCATTGCCATGCCGCTTGCTTTTGCGACTTGGTCGGCGCTGCTCAATAATTTCGTCATTGAGGCCGCGGGCTTTGACGGTGCTGACATTGGTTGGTTGCACACTATTCGCGAGATCCCCGGCTTTCTGGCTATTGGTGTGATTGCCATCATCATTTTCATGCGCGAGCAGATTTTGGGTATGGTCTCACTTTTGATGTTGGGTGTGGCCACGGCGGTTACCGCGTGGTTCCCGACCTTCGAGGGGTTGTTGGTCACCACCATGATCAGCTCGATCGGGTTTCATTATTTCGAGACGG
This sequence comes from uncultured Paracoccaceae bacterium, assembly GCA_937920555.1. Lineage (GTDB taxonomy): Bacteria > Pseudomonadota > Alphaproteobacteria > Rhodobacterales > Rhodobacteraceae > CAKZTM01. The sequence continues at coordinate 37,763 of CAKZTM010000098.1, forward strand.
TCAATCAGTCTTTGCAGTTGCAATGGATCCCCAAGGACAAGGCGCCGCAAACTTTGGGCTGGTTGTTGGCGGCTGGGTCTGCGGCATCCTTGGTGACCTACGGGTTGCTGGTTGTCGGCTGGAAGAGCTTTGGGCTGACCTATAATTTTGTGTTCATGATGGGCGGCGGTGCCACCGCATTGATCGCCGTTTTTTGTTATTTCGCCTATCCGCAGTTTGAAGCGCCTGACCCGCAAAACAAGACCATGGTGCTGCGCAAGCGGTACTGGCTTTATTATGCGCTGCAATTCATGTCTGGTGCCCGCCGGCAGGTGTTCATCGTTTTTGCGGCCTTCATGATGGTGGAGCGGTTCGGGTTCGAGGTGCATGAGGTCACAGCGCTGTTTTTGATCAACTTCGTGGCCAACATGTTGTTTGCGCCGGTCATGGGCAAAATGGTGGCGCGGTTTGGTGAGCGAAATGCGCTTTTGTTTGAGTATACCGGGTTGGTCACGGTGTTTCTGCTTTATGGCGGGATTTATTTCTTTGGCTGGGGGGTTGTTCTGGCGGCCTCGCTTTATGTGGTCGATCATCTGTTTTTCGCGCTGGCCTTTGCGCTGAAGACTTATTTCCAGAAGATTGCCGATCCAGCGGATATTGCGCCCACAGCGGCGGTGGCCTTTACCATCAACCATATCGCGGCGGTGTTTTTGCCCGCCTTGTTGGGGTATTTATGGATCCATTCGCCGGGGGCTGTGTTTGGTTTGGCGGCCGCCATGGCAACTGTTTCGCTGATGCTGGCGTTTTTGATCCCGCGCCATCCGGCACCGGGGCATGAGACGATTTTATCAAAATCCCGTGTTGTGCTGCACAGCGCCGAGTGACCCCCTTGCGCGCGCGCGGCTTCGGTTTACCTTTAGGGGGACGTTTATTGGAGGTTTGCGATGCTTGGATTTGGAAAACCGAAAACTGTGCCCGATGCTGCAAGTGCTTTGCCGGGCCGTTCTGAGCCGATCCCGACCGCTCAGACGCATTTCGTAAACGGAAATCCTTTGAAGGGGCCTTATCCCGACGGCTTTGAAATTGCCGAATTTGGGATGGGGTGTTTTTGGGGTGTGGAGCGGATGTTTTGGAATCACCCCGGTGTTTGGGTGACCGCTGTTGGGTATTCTGCGGGGTCAACTCCCAATGCGACTTATCAAGAAGTGTGTTCTGGGCGCACCGGTCACAACGAGGTTGTGTTGGTGGTATATGACCCCAGTGTGGTCAGTTTCGAGGCATTGCTGAAGGTGTTTTGGGAGGGTCATGATCCGACCCAAGGCATGCGTCAGGGCAATGATGTGGGCACTCAATACAGGTCTGGTATCTATGTCCGCTCTGCCGCACAAAAGTCGGCCGCACAACAAAGTCTTGCCACATTTCAAGATCGCCTTACTACATCTGGTTTTGGCAAAATCACGACAGAGATCAAGGATGCCACGGAATTTTATTTTGCCGAGGATTATCATCAGCAATATTTGGCGAAAAATCCGGCCGGATATTGTGGGATTGGCGGGACGGGTGTGACCTGTCCAATCGGTCTAACCGCTTAACGGTAAACGACATTTTGAAATCAATCTTTGGTTTTCCAGAGTCAAAATGTTGATTTTTATTCACAAATTTAATATGCCAATTGTTGGTCCTAGAATATATTTCTAGATATAGCGGGTGGTGAAGTGTTGGATTTCTCCAAGGCGGCACGTCGGCGCAAGTTTTACTTGCCGTCAGGCGTAAAGCTGGTCTTTTTATTCTTGCCGTGGGTTTTTGTCGCGTATGGCATTGCCATGCTGCAAGAGTTTGTATCCTTCTACAACAACTCGGTCGAAGCGCCTGCACGGGTTGTGTTTGAGGAGGCGTCTGGCAATCCATTGACGTCGGCTGATGCGCGGGAGTTGATGGAGAACAGTGGAAACTGGCCAATCCCAGCTTTTTTGTATCAGCACGAAAACGGGTTGTTTTATGTGGGCGACCCGATCGTGGATGGCAGCAATTGGCGTTACCGTCACGGCGAGTTGGTCGACATTCGCTACAACCGCATTGACCCAACTCAGGCGCAACCGGTGACGATTTTCAAATTCTGGTGGTCGCCGGGTGTTTTCATCATCGGGGGGCTGGCGGTGTTTTTGTCCCTGCTGGTTGCTTTTTATGTGGCCGAAAATCCCAACAAGAAGTGGATGCCGGTGATCAAGCGGAAAAAACCGACATTGAACTTGCGCCGTAAGTAAACTATCGCGCGGTCCATGACCACATTCACAGCCTTTACCACGATTTCCGATAGTGCTTCTGCGAACCGTCTTGCGGAGGCGATGGAGCTTTTGACGCCCGAGCCATTGGGGGTCGGTGCCTTCGAGATCGAGGACGGCTCCGGTCTTTGGGAGATCGGCGGCTATTTTGTAGAGCGCCCTGATGCGGCGGGTTTGGAGTTGCTGGCCACCATTCACGGGGCCAAGTCCTTTGTGGTCTCAAAGCTCGATGACCGCGACTGGGTGGCGCAGGTGCGCCGCGAACTCACTCCGGTCGAGGCCGGTCGGTTCGTGGTGTACGGCGCTCATGATGCGGACAATATCCCGACCCAGAAAATCGGGTTGTTGATTGAAGCGGCTATGGCATTTGGCACCGGGCATCACGGCACCACTCAGGGATGTCTGATGTCTTTGGATCATTTGGTGAAGTCCGGGTTTGTGGCCCGTCATGTGGCCGATATCGGTGCGGGTACGGGGGTTTTGGCCATGGCGGCCTCCAAGGTCTTTCGCAGCAATGCCATTGCCAGCGACATTGATCCGATTGCAACAGCGACGGCGCGGGCCAATATGGTGGCCAATAATCTGGGCGATGACATTCGCACGGTGACCTCGGTTGGCTTCCGCCATGAGGCGCTTCGTATGCGGGCGCCGTTTGATCTGGTCTTTGCCAATATTCTGGCCAGACCGCTTCGGGGGTTGGCCCCGGATATGGGCCGTTTCACCGCACCGGGCGGGTTTGCGATTTTGTCGGGATTGCTCAACACCCAAGCGGCAGGTGTGTTGGCGGTCTACAAGGGCCATGGTTTCGCGTTGGAGCGCCGGGTGGTCATCGGAGAGTGGACAAGTTTGACCCTGCGGCGTCTTTAAAGGCGTTTCAGCTATGTGGTGAATGGCCCCGGGTTGCCATTTGTTTTGCGCACCGACCCGTGGCGTTGCATGTGTTTTTCATAGAAAGCCGGAAACGGCCGGGCGCACAAAAAAGGGGCCGCGTGGCCCCTATCTGTCGTATCACAAAGGTCGGACCTTAGCGCTGCGTGGCGAACCTTGCGGCCATCTCGTCGATATTGCTGCGGTGCAGGCCGATGTCATTCAGCTCGTGATCGCTAAGTGCGTTCAGGGCGGCAACGGTCTTGCGACGCCTATTCCATTCGACCAGCGACGTCCAAACGGTTTCCAATTTAGAGATGGTGCTGAAGATCGTGATTGCACCAAATGGAGCAGTGGTGGTTGTCGCTTGAATGGCCATAACAGGCTTCCTTTACAAAATAAGATACGGCGCTGGGAGCCTTCCCGGATGCGCTGGAGAGCGGCACATAACCAGCTTTGGATAACTGCACAATTGATATTCCTGCATGGCTGGCCTGCGTTTTTCGTATGGTTAACAGGGCTTTAGCTGGATGCGGCGGTCTTAGCATTTGAAGGGTCGTTTTTGGATGATTTGGCAAAGGTTGTTGGCAAATGTTCATGCTTCGTGCTAGTCAAATTTTAACGAAAAACAACAGGGCAGTGATATGCGGGTAATCGGACTTGATCCGGGGCTTCGAAAAACCGGCTGGGGCGTCGTTGACGTGGACGGCGGGCGGATGCGTCATGTTGCAAATGGCACATGTGCGTCGTCCGGCGCGGATCTGGCCTTGCGTTTGCTCAGCCTGCACCATCAGTTGACCGATGTGCTCAAGGTCCACAAGCCCGACACGGCTGCGGTGGAGCATACGTTTGTGAACAAGGACGCGGCGGGCACGCTGAAATTGGGTCAGGCGCGGGCCATTGCGCTGTTGGTGCCGGCGCAAATGGGCTTGGAGGTCGCAGAGTATGCGCCCAATGCCGTAAAGAAGGTGGTGGTCGGCGTCGGCCACGCGGATAAGGCACAGGTGGAGCATATGGTGCGGCTTCAATTCCCCGGTATTGTCACAAACGGGCCTGATGCGACAGATGCGATTGCGATTGCGCTGTGTCATGCCCATCACGCCCAGTTTTCCGGGCGTTTGGCTGACGCAATTGCGGTCGCGGATGGAGCAGGGCGATGATCGGGAAAATCTCTGGACGGCTGGACATGCGTGGCACGGATCATGTGCTGATCGACACGGGCGGTGTTGGATATGTGGTGTATTGCTCGGACCGGACTTTGGCCGCGATGCCTGGGGTCGGAGAGGCGGTGGCTCTCTTCACGGATTTGGTTGTCCGGGAGGATTTGTTGCAGCTTTACGGCTTTGTGACGCTCGCGGAGCGGGAATGGCACAAGCTTTTGACATCCGTTCAGGGTGTGGGGGCGAAGGCGGCCTTGGCCATTCAAGGCACATTGGGGGGGGACGGTGTTGGCCGTGCAATCGCTTTGGGTGATGTGGCTGCGGTCAAGGCAGCACCGGGTGTGGGGCCAAAGCTGGCGCTGCGTGTCGTCAATGAGTTGAAAGACAAAGCGCCTGCGGTGATGGCGTTGGGCGGGCAAGGTGCGCAAGCGGCCATGGTCGCGGGCGGCGGTGACGGTTCGGTTGCGACCCCGCCACCTGCGGCGGCTAACCCCGCCCCCGCACCGGATGGTGGTGGGCATGCGGCCGCCACCGCAGATGCCATGTCTGCGCTGGTGAATTTGGGCTACGGGCAGGGCGAGGCGGCGAGTGCTGTGGCGCAAGTGGCGGGCGAGACCCCGGACGCGGGTGCCAGCGATCTGATCCGGGCCGCACTTAAACTTCTGGCGCCTGCAAATTGACCGATGTGATTGATCCCTCCCGCGATCTGCAACCTGACCCGCGTGCCGGTGATGAGGACCGGTCGCTGCGCCCTCAGGTGCTTGACGATTTTGTCGGGCAGGAAGCCGCAAAGGCGAATTTGCGGGTGTTTATCGAGAGTGCCCGCATGCGCGGCGAGGCCATGGATCACACGTTGTTTTACGGGCCTCCCGGTTTGGGCAAGACCACGCTGGCGCAGATTATGGCCCGCGAATTGGGTGTATCCTTTCGCATGACGTCAGGGCCGGTTCTGGCCAAGGCCGGTGATTTGGCGGCGATTTTGACCAATCTTGAGGCGCGGGATGTGCTGTTCATCGACGAGATACACAGGCTCAACCCGGCTGTTGAAGAGGTGCTTTATCCCGCTTTGGAGGATTTTGAACTGGATTTGGTGATTGGTGAGGGGCCTGCGGCGCGCACGGTCCGCATCGATTTGCAGCCCTTCACGCTTGTAGGGGCGACCACGCGTTTGGGACGTTTGACGACGCCGCTTCGTGACCGGTTTGGCATCCCCACCAGGTTGGAGTTCTACACGGTGCCTGAGCTGGTCAAGATCGTCACTGGCAATGCCCGCAAGATGGGCGCTGACGCGGAGCCTGAAGGGGCCCGCGAGATTGCACGCCGCGCCCGTGGCACGCCCCGGATCGCCGGGCGGCTGTTGCGGCGGGTGGTGGATTTTGCGCTAGTGGAGGGCAACGGCAAGGTCACGCGGGAGATCGCGGACCGGGCTTTGAACCGTCTTGGGGTTGATGATCTGGGTCTGGATGGGGCCGACCGGCGCTATCTGGTGCTATTGGCAGAAAACTATGGTGGTGGTCCGGTCGGGGTGGAGACGATTGCCGCGGCATTGGCCGAGTCCCGCGATGCCATTGAGGAGGTAATCGAGCCCTTCTTGCTGCAACAGGGGCTGATCCAACGCACGCCGCGCGGGCGCATGTTGGCCCATAAAGCGTGGACGCATTTGGGGCTGTCCGCGCCCAAGGCCGACACCTCTGATCTGTTTGACGACCCATGAAGATACGGGTGTATTACGAGGATACGGACCTCGCGGGGATCGTTTATTACGCCAATTATCTCAAGTATATTGAGCGCGGCCGGACGGAGTTCCTGCGCGATTTGGGCGTTGATCAAATGGCGTTGAAGGCGGAGACAGGGATCGTGTTTGCCGTGCGCCATTTGCAGGCGGATTACCTAAAACCTGCGCGCATGGATGATCTGTTGGACGTGACCACGACGGTTGCCAGCGCCCAAAAGGCAAGGCTGGTCATGAACCAAGAGGTTCGTCGTGACGGGGTGCTTTTGTTTCAGGCCGTGGTGACGCTGGTGTGTTTGAATGATGCGGGGCGACCCAGCCGCATTCCTGCTCAGATCGCGGGTCTGCTCTGAGCGGCGTTAACGTTTCGAGATGCGTCTTGGGGTGTTGGGGGGAACTTTGCGGTCCTTCGTTCAACTTGATAAGCCAGCGACCGAATGAGGGCGGTTAACCGGTGCGAAGCGTCCCGCCTGTGGGGCGTGTCGGGCGCGTGTCGGAGCTGTGCTCCTCCAAAGGCTTCCAAATGTGCAGTTCGCTCAATGGGCTCTTTACGGCCGTTCATTCCCCGCCCCGGTAGATCGCAAGGCTTTGCTACTGGATGCCAAGGTCAAGCCTTGGCATGATGGCGCCTTTGGGGGCGGGTGCCGCACGCAGATATGGCGGCGCATTGCCCAAAATCTCGGCGCAAAATCGCGGAAACGTCAAATCGCGCCGGCTCACGTATTTCTTTCTTCGACAGATTGCTAAACTTCGCCTATAGTGGCCTCAATAGCCGCCCGTCAGAGGCGGTCTGAGGCAGAGTTAAAAAGAGCAAGCACATGGAAACTGAGATCCTTGCAACCGCAAGCGAGATCGATTTTTCGATCTATGCGCTATTTTGGCGCGCGACTTTAACTGTAAAAATTGTGATGCTGATATTGGTTGTGGCATCATTTTGGTCCTGGGCGATCATCGTCCAGAAATTCATCAATTACCGAACGGCCTCGAAAGAGGGCGAAATGTTCGAGGAGGCTTTCTGGTCCGGTCAGCCTTTGGAGCAGATTTACGACCGTGTCGGGCAAAAGCCAAAATCGGCGATTGAGAAGATATTTTCAGCAGGCATGTCCGAATGGAAACGATCGCACCGTTCCGATGGTGCTTTGATGGCCGGTGGGCAAGCGCGGATCGACCGGGCCATGAATGTGGCCATTGGGCGCGAAAGTGATGATCTGATGGGCGGCTTGACGTTTCTGGCAACGGTCGGGTCGATATCGCCTTTCGTGGGGCTGTTCGGCACTGTTTGGGGGATCAAGCACGCGTTTGAGGAGATCGCCAAGCAGCAATCGACCAACTTGGCGGTTGTGGCCCCGGGCATTGCGGAGGCATTATTGGCCACCGCTTTGGGTCTGTTGGCGGCGATCCCTGCGGTGATTTTCTACAACAAGCTGTCGGGGGATGCGGAAAAGCTGATCGCCGAGCATGAGACGTTTGCCGACGAGTTTTCGATGATCCTGTCGCGCCAGCTTGATCGGGAGAGTTGAGCCATGGCGGGGACTTTGATGCAGCGGGGTCAAGCCTCGGGCCGGACGCGGCGGCGGTCCACCAAGCCCATGTCCGAGATCAATGTGACCCCTTTCGTGGATGTGATGCTGGTGCTGTTGATTATCTTCATGGTAGCGGCGCCTTTGCTGACGGTGGGTGTGCCCATTGAGCTGCCAGAGACAGCCGCGACCGCCTTGCCGCAGGAGGAAGAGGAGCCGCTGACGATTGCGTTGGCCGCGGACGGGACGGTGGTGCTGCAAGAGACGCAAGTGGCGTTTGACACATTGGTGGCCAAGCTCACGGCGGTGGCTGGTGAGCGTCAGGACGGCAAGATTTTCCTGCGCGCCGACGGGGCGGTGGAATATGCCCGCGTCATGCAGGTGATGGGCGCTTTGAATGCGGCCGGCTTTCGCAATATCGGGCTGGTGACCGATGCAGGTGGCCCGACCCTGACCGGGGCCGCGCCGGAGTGATATGCGACAAGGTACGGTCATATCGGGTTCGGCCCATCTGATCTTCGTTCTGGCGGCCATCGTGGGCTTGCCGGATTTTTCGGATGACGCGGAGATCCAACCGGCGCGGGTAACCGATGTGTCGATTGTATCTTTGAGCGACTTTCAGGTGGCCCGCTCGTCGGCACCAGCCGAACCGGAGACCCCTGATCTGGCGTTGAGTGCGCCCCAAGAGCAGGCCCCGGACACCACCACGCCGGACACAGAAACAGCGCCAAAATCCGTGGAGACACCCAAGCCGGACGCGCCCGATACGGGGCAGGCCCCTGACATAAGCACGCTTGATGTGGTGTCCCCGCAGGTTTCGGTGGATATCGACAGCCCCTTTGGTGCGGATGATGCATCGCCTTTGGGCTTGGACACGCCGTTGCCGGAGGCGCCCGCGCAAGACGGGTCGATCAATTCAAACAATTTGGCTTTGCTGGCGCCTGAGACGCCGAATTTGGCGCCGCGCATTGACACATCGGCAGCTCCAAAGCCGCCCAAGCCTGCGCCGGAAGCCCCAGTTGAGACGCCATCCGTGACACCTGAGCCAGCGCCTGACCCCGAGCCCGAGCCGGTTCCCGTCGAGGAGCCGGCAGCGCCCCAAGAGGCCACAACGGAGATCACCCCGGACGCGGTGGAGCAGGAGCGGCCCACCACGCCAAAGGCTGCGGCCCGTCCGCGAGGGCGACCTGCCAATTTGGTTGCGGACAATGAGCGCAAGAAGAAAGAGGCCGAAGAGATTGCAGCGGCTCTGGCCGCCGCGTCGGCAGCTCAAAGCGAGGAGCCTGCTCCGACGCAAACTGCCGCGACCCCGGCCCCGGAGACGCCTGCGGAGACCGGATCGCGTTTGGGGCAGGATTTCAACTCGGCGGAGGCTCAGGCCATTGGCGATGTGATCGGGAAGTCGTGGAACAAAACGCTGATTGAGGGTAAAGATCAGTATGAGCGTTTGGTGGTCACGGTGCGGGTCAAGATGAATGCCGATGGCAAGGTCGTGGGGGCCGTGGAGCCGGTTACACCGCGTTCGCCAAATGGTGATTTCAAGGTTGCGTTTGAGGCGGCCCGGCGCGCGGTTTTGCGCGCTCAGCCGATCCCGCTTCCACAAGACAAATTCCGCGACGGTGACTTTTTGGAAATTCGTTTCGATCCGGGGCGGTCGGCAATTTCCCTGCAATGATAAAAGAGGGTGCGTGATATGAGACAGAGACTTTTGGTGCTTTTGATAGCACTTCTTGTGTGGCCTGCCATTGTGGTTGCCCAATCGGCGCCCAAGACGTTCAAGGTGGATGTGGTTGGCGGGATTGTTGAGCCGCTTCCATTTGCGGCGCCGACATTTCTGGCGGACAATCAGGCCGCAGTTCAGGTGGCCGCTGACATCACGCAAGTGTTGAAAGATGACCTCGTCAACACCGGTCTGTTTCGCGCAATCCCCGAAGATGCGTTCATTTCCACCATTTCCAGTTTCAATGCGCAGCCCGCATATGCGGACTGGAAGGCGATTAATGCGCAAGCGTTGTTGGTGGGTAGTGCGTCCATCAATGGCGACAATCAGTTGGTGCTGAAATTCCGCCTTTGGGACGTGTTCGCGCAAGCCCCATTGGGCGATGGTTTGCAGTTTGCGGGTTCGGTCAACTCGTGGCGGCGTATGGCTCATAAAGTGGCGGATGCGGTTTACACGCGATTGACCGGCGAGGATGGCTATTTCGACAGCCGGGTCGTTTTTGTGTCGGAATCCGGTCCCAAGGATCAGCGGATAAAACGTCTGGCGGTGATGGATCAGGACGGGGCCAATGCACGGTTTTTGACCGATGGTGGCTCGATTGTGCTTGCACCGCGATTTTCGCCAAATTCGCGTGAAGTGCTGTTCACCAGCTATCAAAGCGGCACCCCGCAGGTCAATTTGATGAATGTGGATAGCGGCTCTGTGCGCTCTTTGGGCGGGCTTGAGGGTATGAGTTTTGCGCCGCGTTTCTCCCCCGATGGAGGCCGCGTGGTGCTATCGCAATCCCAAGGCGGCAACACCGATATTTATGTGTTGGAGCTGTCATCGGGCACGCGCACGAGGCTTACCAACAATCCCGGCATCGACACGGCTCCGTCGTTTTCCCCCGATGGCTCTCAGATCGTGTTTGAAAGCGACAGAGGCGGCTCCCAGCAGATTTACGTGATGCCCGCAGGCGGCGGTGAGGCTAAGCGGATCAGCTTTGGCAAGGGGCGTTACGGCACGCCGGTTTGGTCGCCGCGCGGGGATATGGTGGCGTTTACCAAGCTCAGCGGCGGGCGGTTTCATATCGGCGTGATGCGTCTGGATGGCAGCCAAGAGCGGCTTTTGACGGCCAGTTTCCTTGATGAAGGTCCAACCTGGGCCCCCAATGGCCGGGTGTTGATGTTTTTCCGGGAAAGCCGGGGCGCCAATGGGGCCCCGCAGCTCTTTACGGTTGATGTCTCGGGCCGCAATTTGCGCCGGGTGCCCACGCCGGAAAATGCGTCCGATCCTGCGTGGTCTGGTCTGCTTCAATAAACTGCGGTGTTTGTGCTGCGTCCGGGTGTGGCCAGCAAGCGCCCATGAACCGGCGGGCCGCGTGTGCGGCCTTGCCTTCGGGGCAGGATGTGGCATTTTCGGGCTATGACAGAATTATTCTCACCAAAAGAACTGCTGCGCTGTGCTGATTGCCCCATTCGCAAACGGGCGGTATGCGCCTATTGTGAGCCTGCGGAGCTGGCAGATCTGGACGCAATCAAGTCCTACAAAACCTTTGCTGCCGGCGAGACTATGGTGTGGTCCGGCGATGTGGTCAGCCATTTCTCCTCGATCGTGTCCGGTGTCGCGACTTTGTCCCAAACGCTTGATGACGGGCGACGTCAAATGGTCGGTCTGCTGTTGCCATCAGACTTTATCGGGCGGCCCGGCCGTGGCCAGATCACCTTTGATGTAGAGGCCAAGACCGAGGTGACGGTGTGCCGGTTCGAGTGCAGGCCGTTTGAGGTTCTATTGGGCAAAATACCGCATTTGCGCGAACGTCTGTTGGATATGACCATGGATGATCTGGATGCGGCGCGCGAATGGATGTTGGTGCTGGGCCGTAAAACCGCTCGTGAAAAGATCGCCAGTTTTCTGGCCATTGTGGCGCGTCGCGTGCTCAGCGTTGAGGGTGCCATGCCGGAGCGTGATCTGGAGTTCGATGTCATGCTCACCCGCGAGGCCATGGCCGATTATCTGGGCCTGACCCTTGAGACCGTGAGCCGCCAAATGAATGCGCTCAAAAAGGATGGTGTGATTGTGTTGGAGAAAAAGCGCGCCATCAAGGTGCCCGTTTTCTCTCGTTTAGTGGCGGAAACCGGGGACGACACTGGGTTTTCATTTTAAGCGCCTTGTGGTCGCGCGTCATTTGACACAGATCAAAGACGACTAAGCGCGTGATCTTTACTGCTACCCGGGAACGGGACGAATAGCAGGTTTTCATCATGAGCGTTATCAAGACCATTTTGTGCGGTTTTCTGACCGTATTTGCGGCTATGGCCGCGAATTTTGGACATGACTGGGCCTACACGGTTCATGCGCTGATTATCATGCTCATCGCTTTTGGCATGTTCGTGTACCAGCTTCGCAATATCGGCGAGCCGCGCGGGCCGGTGGTTACTTCGGGTTATCACGATGATGTGGTGCGGTTGGGGGTGATCGCCACCGCGTTTTGGGGGATTGTTGGGTTTTTGGTGGGCGTTTACATCGCCTTCCAGCTGGCCTTTCCGGTGCTCAACTGGGATCTTCCCTTCACGACATTTGGACGGTTGCGCCCGCTTCACACCTCGGCGGTGATTTTCGCTTTTGGCGGTAATGCGTTGATTTGCACGTCTTTCTACATTGTCCAGCGGACCTCGGCGGCACGGCTTTGGGGCGGCAATCTGCGTTGGTTTGTGTTTTGGGGCTATCAGCTTTTCATTGTGTTGGCGGCCACCGGTTATCTTTTGGGCGCCACCCAATCCAAAGAATATGCGGAGCCTGAATGGTATGTGGATATTTGGCTGACCCTTGTTTGGGTGGCCTATCTGGCGGTGTTTTTAGGGACGATCCTCAAGCGCAAAGAGCCGCATATCTATGTGGCCAACTGGTTCTTTTTGTCGTTCATCGTCACCGTGGCGATGCTGCATATCGTCAACAACCTCAGCCTGCCTGTGTCGATCTTCGGGTCCAAATCGGTGCAGCTGTTCGCGGGCGTCCAAGATGCGCTGACACAGTGGTGGTACGGTCATAACGCGGTGGGCTTTTTTCTGACGGCGGGCTTTTTGGGGATGATGTATTACTTTGTGCCCAAACAGGCGCAAAAGCCTGTGTATTCTTACAAGCTCTCGATCATCCATTTCTGGTCGCTGATTTTCCTCTACATTTGGGCCGGACCGCACCACCTGCATTACACGGCTTTGCCAGATTGGGCGCAGACGCTCGGCATGGTGTTTTCGATCATGTTGTGGATGCCCTCATGGGGCGGCATGATCAACGGTCTGATGACCTTGTCGGGGGCTTGGGACAAGCTGCGCACCGATCCCATTTTGCGGATGATGGTGATCTCTCTGGCGTTTTACGGCATGTCCACCTTTGAGGGGCCGATGATGTCCATCAAGGTTGTGAACTCGTTGAGCCATTACACCGACTGGACCATTGGTCATGTGCATTCCGGTGCGCTTGGTTGGAACGGGATGATCACCTTTGGCGCGCTTTACTTCCTTGTGCCGCGCTTGTGGAACCGCGAGCGGCTCTATTCGCTGAGCATGGTCAACTGGCACTTTTGGCTGGCCACAATCGGTATCGTTTTTTACGCGGCCTCCATGTGGGTCACCGGGATTATGGAAGGATTGATGTGGCGCGAAGTTGATGCCCAAGGCTTCTTGGTCAATTCCTTCGCGGACACTGTGCGCGCCAAATTCCCCATGTATGTGGTGCGCGGGCTGGGCGGGGTTCTGTATCTGGCCGGTGCGATCATCATGTGTGTGAACCTGTGGCTGACCGCCACGGGGGCCGCGGAGCGCAAATCGGCACCTGTTGCCGTACCGGCAGAATAAGGAGCACGCCCATGTCATTTTTGAGACATCACAAGAAGATCGAAGTGAATGCGACGCTGCTGTTGGTTCTGAGCCTCGTGGTGGTGAGCATCGGCGGGATCGTGGAGATTGCCCCTTTGTTTTATCTGGAGAACACCATCGAGAAGGTGAAAGGCATGCGCCCCTATTCGCCCTTGGAGCTGGCGGGACGCAATATTTATGTCCGCGAGGGGTGTTATGTGTGCCACTCCCAGATGATCCGCCCGCTTCGCGATGAGGTGGAGCGTTACGGTCATTATTCTTTGGCGGTTGAGTCCATTTATGATCATCCGTTTCAATGGGGCTCGAAGCGCACCGGGCCGGATTTGGCCCGTGTCGGCGGGCGTTATTCTGATGAGTGGCATGTGGATCACCTGCGCAATCCGCGCGATGTGGTTCCCGAAAGCATCATGCCCAAATACGGCTTTATGCTGAACAAGACGTTGGACGGGGCGCATATTGAAGCGGTGTTGGTGGCGAACTCTCGGGTTGGTGTGCCTTATACCGAAGAGATGATTGCCAACGCGGCCAGAGACTTTGCCGTGCAGGTTGATCCTGATGGCGATTGGGAAGAGATGCAGGCGCGCTATCCGGGCGCTCAGGTGCGCAATTTTGACGGGCAGCCTGAGCTGACGGAAATGGATGCGTTAGTCGCCTACTTGCAGATGCTTGGAACCTTGGTCGACTTTTCGACCTTCACCCCTGAAGCCAGCCGTTAACGGGAGGATACCATGGATACCTATTCCATATTCAGAGAATTCGCCGACAGTTGGGGGCTACTGGGGATGATGCTGTTCTTTTGTGGCGCGGTTTTGATGGTGTTTCGCCCCGGCGCCAAGCAGCTCCACCGGGAGGCAGCGTCGATCCCTTTGCGCGATGACCACTTGGAGCGGTGCGCCAATTCTTGTGCCGAATGTGTTTGCCCTGAAGGTCAAAGCGAGGTGGGATCATGAGAAAGCCAAAGCTGAGTGACGAAGATTATCCGACCACAGGCCATGAATGGGACGGCATTCGCGAATATGACAAGCCCATGCCGCGGTGGTGGTTATGGACCTTCTATGCCACCATTTTATTTGCGTTGGTATATGTGGTGTTTTACCCGGCGATCCCTTTGGTCAATGGCGCTACGCCGGGTGTTTTGGGCTGGTCCACACGGGCGGATCTAGCCGCCGAGGTTGAGGCCGTCTCCCTGCGCAATGCCGATATTGACCAGCGCTTGCTCGACACGCCGATTGGGGATTTGGGCGCGGATCCTGACTTGACCCGCTATGCCACGGCGGGCGGGGCGGCGGTGTTTCGCACCTATTGTTCGCAATGCCACGGGGCGGGGGCGCAGGGGGCCAAGGGCTATCCGAACCTGCAAGATGATGACTGGTTGTGGGGCGGCGATCTTGAGGCCATCGTTCTGACCTTGAAACACGGCATACGTGATGACGGCGACGATGATACGCGCTTCTCGCAAATGCCCGCCTTCGGAGACATTCTGGAGACCGGCGAGATTGATGCGCTGACCCAGTATGTTTTGTCCCTATCCGGGCAGGATCACGACGCGGATTTGGCCGCCGCAGGTCCTGTGCTGTTTGAGGAGAACTGCGCCAGTTGCCATGGTGAGACGGGCTTGGGCGAGCGCGAACAGGGCGCCCCCAATCTGACCGATGCTATCTGGCTGTTTGGTGGTGATGCGGAGACGATCGGCCACACGATTACCTTTAGCCGCTACGGTATGATGCCCGCTTGGAACACGCGGATCAGTGAGGCTCAGATCAAGCAGGTGGCATTTTACGTGCACCAGCTTGGCGGCGGCGAATAGGTTTCCCAGACCTGGTCTTAAACCCTTCTTGTCGGGAAACCTCGCACCAGCCACGTCCTGTTCAGATCTGGCTGGTGCGGCTTTTTGGGGGTGGCAAATTTTCGGTGAAATTTTGGCGTAAGAGTTTGAATTGGCGACATAAATCAACTCTACTCTATTAATGGAGTAATTTGGTCGCATCACCGGCTGCGTCTTGTTTGTGCGGGTTGATCTGAATCAAAGACCAAGCCGGTCAAACATGATGAATATGGCGTCGAACAGGACAAGATAGGTCACATCATGACTGACCAAATTACAGAACCTCCTCGGCTTTTTGAGGCGCGCGAGCCGGTGTTTCCGCAACGGATCTCAGGCTGGTACCGCCGCCTGAAATGGCGGATCATGTTGGGGACCCTGGCCATCTATTATCTCACCCCGTGGATCCGCTGGGACCGCGGTGCAAACCTGCCCGATCAGGCGGTGTTGATCGATCTGGCCCATGCGCGGTTTTACTTTTTCTGGATCGAGATTTGGCCCCATGAGTTTTATGTGGTGGCCGGGCTGTTGATCATGGCGGGTTTGGGTCTCTTTCTGTTCACGGCGGCTTTGGGGCGTGTGTGGTGCGGATACGCTTGCCCGCAAACTGTCTGGACCGATCTTTTCATTCTTGTCGAGCGTTGGGTGGAAGGCGACCGTAACGCACGTATCCGGCTGTTGCGTTCCCCTTGGACCCTGCGTACGGCGCGTCTCAGGGCGACCAAGTGGACGCTTTGGTTGCTGATCGCCTTGGCTACCGGCGGGGCATGGGTGTTTTACTTCGCAGATGCCCCGACGCTGCTGGCCGATCTTGTCACCTTTCGCGCGCCTTTTGTGGCCTACGCGACCATCGGCGTTCTGACGGCAACAACCTTTGTCTTTGGCGGCTTTCTGCGCGAGCAGGTGTGTACCTACATGTGTCCATGGCCCCGCATTCAGGCCGCCATGATGGATGAGGACAGCCTGACCGTTGCCTACCGCGATTGGCGCGGCGAGCCACGCGGCAAGAAGCACGAGAACACCAGCGGTGATTGCATCGATTGCATGGCCTGCGTGAATGTATGCCCGCAAGGGATCGACATTCGTGATGGTCAGCAGGTGGAATGCATCACCTGTGCCCTGTGCATCGACGCGTGTGACACCATGATGGAGAAGATCGGCAAGCCGCGCGGATTGATCGATTACGTGGCTCTGTCCGATGAGCCGTTGGAGCGCGCAGGTCACCCCCCCCGGTCCATTTGGAGCCATGTGCTGCGCTTGCGCAATTTCATCTATTTCGGGCTTTGGACAGGCATTGGTGCGATGCTGGTGGTGGCTTTGTTCATCCGTTCGGATTTTTCGCTGGCTGTGACCCCGGATCGCAATCCGCAATTCGTAAAACTCTCGGACGGGACAATTCGCAATGCCTACACGCTCAAAATCAACAATCAGACCGGCTTTGCGCGGGATTTTCACATTTCGATCAAAACCGACGAGCCTTTGCGTGTCGATCTGGAAGGCACGGCTGAGTTGAACGTGACGGTTCCGCCTGATGGTGTCTTGAACACCCGCGTCTATATTTTTGCCAAGCCGGAATTTGAGGCCAACCGGGCCGAGACAACGCCGGTTCGGTTCTGGGTCGAGGAAAGGGCGGAGGCAGGCGCGCGAACCCATGCGGACACGGTTTTCACAGGAGATACGCAATGAGCCAGATCGTCTCGGACAAGCCTTTGACGGGCCGCAAGGTGGCTTTGATTTTCATTGGCTGTTTTGCCACGATCATTGCCGCAAACATGGCTTTGGTTTGGTCAGCGGTGGGCACATTCCCCGGGCTGGAGACCCGCAAGCCTTATGTGGAAAGCATGCGTTTTGAGGGCCTGCGGGATGCACAAATTGCGCTGGGGTGGCGCAGCCAGATTGACTACAATGCGGGCCGGATCGCTGTGGCGCTGACCGACGAAAGCGGAGCGCCCGTGCGGGCCGCGCAGGTGATGTTTCGGGTTGGGCTGGCCACATCTGATGGGGCGGATCATGTGATTGCCGCGGATTTCGATGGCCGGGTTTATGTGGCCAAGGACCATCTGGTGGCGGGCAATTGGCAGGTGGTTGTCACCGCCAGATCCAACGATGGAACCCGGTTCAGGCGCACGCTGCCGCTGATCGTGGGCGGTGGATTATGAGCCCTGCTGCTTGCCCTGCCTGCGTGGCTGTTCCGCCGCATTTGGTGGAGCCGGTCGGCGATGTCGTGAGCGGCTTTGATCTGTCCGTTCCGGGGGTGCATTGCGCGGGCTGCATTCGCACCATCGAGGCCGGATTGCGCGACGTGGACGGAGTTTTGGGCGCGCGGGTCAATTTGTCGCTCAAGCGTTTGAGCATTCGCAGCGACGGCCGCCAAGGGCTTGAGGCGCAGGTGCGCGCGACCCTTGAAAATATGGGGTTTGAGGCATTCGAGCTGGATGCAAAGACGCTTGCAGCGCGGCGCGATCCGGTCGGGCGAGACCTGTTGGTGCGTCTTGGTGTGGCCGGTTTTGCGGCCATGAATGTGATGCTTTTATCGGTCTCCGTCTGGGCCGGTGCGGACGGGGCCACGCGGGACTTCCTGCACTGGGTATCTGCGGGTATTGCGTTGCCGACGACAGCCTTTGCCGCGCAGCCGTTTTTCAAGAGCGCTTGGTCGGCGCTGCGCGGTGCCCGGCTCAACATGGATGTGCCCATTTCGCTGGCCATTTTGCTGGCCTGCGCCATGTCGCTTTATGAGACCTCTCAGGGGGGCGAAAACGCCTATTTTGATGCGGCATTGTCGCTGACTTTTTTCCTGTTGGCGGGCCGGTATCTGGATCACCAAACCCGTGCCAAGGCGCGGTCCGCGGCGGTCGAGTTGTCTGCGCTTGACGTGCCCAAAGCGCAATTGATCAAAGATGGCCGGACCTCGACGGTGCAGGTTGAGGCCCTTGTGCCGGGCGACCGGGTTCTGGTGCGCCCCGGTGCGCGCATCCCTGTTGACGGGGTCGTAGTGGACGGAACCAGCGCGTTGGACATGTCGCTTTTAACAGGCGAGACCATGCCCGCAGCGGCCACAACCAACACCCCCGTATATGCAGGAATTTTGAACATAAACGCGCCCCTAGAGGTGGAGGTCACAACCGTTGGTCGGGGCACCAAACTGGCCCAGATCGCGGCATTGGTCGCAGCGGCGGAGGCGACCAAAACCACATACACGGCCTTAGCGGACCGGGCGGCGCAAATCTACGCACCGGTTGTGCATCTGTTGGCGCTGGCGGCCTTTGTGGGGTGGCAATGGGCCACCGGTGACACACGTCTGGCAATTGGCGTTGCAACGGCGGTTTTGATCATCACCTGCCCTTGCGCTTTGGGGCTTGCGGCACCTGCGGTTATGACCGCAGCCACGGGGCGGCTTTACCGGGCGGGCATTTTGCTGCGCGACGGTGTCGGCCTGGAGCGTTTGGGCGATATCGACACGGTTGTGTTTGACAAAACCGGCACGCTGACCACCGGCGAAATGTCCGTCCTGAAAGCCCCTTCGGGCGATGCTCTGGCGGTGGCGGCAGGGCTTGCGCAGCGTTCAGATCATCCTTTGTCGGCGGCAATCAGAGGCATGGCGGGGATCGCAGAACTCCCTGAAATCACTCAGATTACCGAGTATCTCGGTGTGGGTATTGAGGGGATTTGGAACCACCAGATTGTGCGTCTGGGCCGTGCCGGTTGGATCGGTGTCGCACCCTTTGGGGACTTGGTTCAGACATGGGTGCAAATCGGTGAGAGACCGCCGCAGGTGTTCTTGTTCGAGGATCGCCTCAAAGACAGTGCCGCCCCTGCCATTGATGACCTGAAAGCAAGGGGGTTGCGGGTCGTAATGCTGTCGGGCGACACGCAAGGCACCACCGATCTTTTGGCGCAAAAGCTGGGCATAGACGAGGCTGTGGGGGGTGTTCTGCCGGACCAAAAGCTGGGCCATATCGCGCGGCTGGGAGCCCGTGTTTTAATGGTCGGCGACGGGCTCAATGACACGGCCGCACTTGCGGGGGCGCATGTGTCCATCTCGCCTGCCAAAGCGATTGATGCGGCCCGCGCGGCCTCGGACTTTGTGTTGGTAAAAGACGATCTGAGGTTGATTGGCACCTGCCTTGATCTGGCCCGCGCGGCCAAGCGCAGAATGTTGGAAAACTTCGCAATTGCAGCCGCTTACAATGCGGTGGCTATTCCCATTGCGCTGGCCGGGCTGGCCACGCCTTTACTGGCGGCGCTGGCGATGTCGGCCTCGTCCATCTGCGTGTCGCTCAACGCACTGCGCCTGACGCGGGAGGGGTGATGTCGGTTTTGGTCTATCTTATTCCGATCTCACTGATCTTGGGTGGGTTGGGGCTGGCCGCGTTTTTCTGGGCGATCAAATCCAAGCAGTTTGATGACCCTGAGGGCAATGCGGTGCGGATCTTGATCGATGATGATGATCCCGTTTGAGGGGGAGGGGCGGAATTTGCTGCAACTGCGAGAGAACGGTGCGGCTTGTTTTTGGGGGTGTCTGGGGCGGGCGCCCAAAAAAGTGTTTCGAATCAAACGTTAACCGGTGATTTTGGGCGGCATCATTTTGTATGATTTGTGTATGACTTGTGTATGACATCGATATGACAAATCGAGCGGTTGGGCGTGGTTAAGGCGGCGTTCGGTGAGGGTTTG
>CAKZTM010000099.1 GCA_937920555.1 uncultured Paracoccaceae bacterium
CGGCCAGCATCTCTACAACCAGCTTGCGGGCCTTGGTTGCACGCTCACTGTCCGTGGTGACCACCATGCCGTCCGCCACAGGCCGAATGCACGACGCCACAAGCGTACGATCCCCTTCGACCTCCACCATGCAAGCCCGACAATTCCCGTCCGAGCGATAACCCGGCTCCGGCTTATGACACAAATGCGGGATCACAAGCCCCTGCCCATTGGCCGCTTCCCAAATGGTCCAACCCTCCGGCACGGTCGTCTCTTTACCGTTGAGCGTGAAGGTCACGGTCTCGATCATGTTTCCATCAGCCATCTCATATCTCCTCCAAGTCACCCGGCTTAGAATTTTAGGTTGCCCAATCTAGAACGTTCATTTTTGGCCCATTCCTGCACTTGATAAAGTTGATCGACTGCACTCTTAAAATTAAGAAGATCCAGCCGGTTTTCGGAAAGCCAATTACCGAACTCTATGTGGTCTCTAGTTGAAGAGGTCGTTTTCTGCTTGGCGCGCCATTGCCGATATACAATTCGCACCTCCTTCTCGGCGTCAGTCTGTCTCACGCAATTTCCTCGCCAAAATGCTTGATCGTCAGTCGGATCGGATTGGGTGCTGCCTGACCCAGCCCGCAAATGGACGCATCGCCCATGGCTTGGCACAGATCCTCCAGCAGTTCCGCGTCCCATTTATCCGCCTCCATCAGCTTGACCGCTTTCTCGCAGCCGACCCGACAGGGGGTGCATTGACCGCAGCTTTCATCCTCGAAGAATTTCAGCATGTTCAAAGCCGCATCCCGCGCCCGGTCCTGATCGGACAGCACAACAACCGCCGCAGACCCGATGAAACTGCCATGGGGTTGGAGCGTGTCAAAATCGAGCGGAATGTCATCCATGGACGCAGGCAATATCCCCGAGGACGGCCCGCCAGGCTGATAGGCCTTGAATGCGTGCCCCTCCGCCATGCCGCCCGACGCCTCGATAATATCGAGGATAGTTGATCCCGCTGGCAACAGCTTCACGCCCGGCTCGCGCACACGACCAGATACGGAATAAGACCGCAGCCCCACGCGCCCGTTTTTCTCATGGGTGTTCAGAATTTCCGGCCCACCGCGCGCCACCTTCGTGATCCAATAAAGCGTCTCTACGTTATGCACCAAAGTCGGACGATTGAAGATGCCCACTTGTGCCACAAAGGGCGGCCTGTGACGCGGCATGCCCCGCTTGCCTTCAATGCTTTCAATCATCGCGGATTCCTCACCGCAGATATAAGCGCCCGCCCCTCTGCGCAGATCGATATAGCCGGGCGCCACAATACCGGCCGCCTCCAATGCTGCGATCTCGCGGGCCAAAATCTCCAACACCGCCGGGTATTCATCGCGCATGTAGATAAAGCAGGTCTCCGCCTCCACGGCCCAAGCGGCCATCAGCATGCCTTCCAGAAACACATGCGGCTCGCGCTCAAGATAATAGCGGTCCTTGAACGTGCCCGGCTCGCCCTCATCGCCGTTGACCGCCAAATAGCGGGGGCCTTCATTGGCCCGCACAAAACCCCATTTCTTGCCCGACGGGAACCCGGCCCCGCCCAAACCGCGAAGGCCAGAGGCTAAGACCTGATCCTGCAAGTCTTCCCAATTGCCACCGGCGCGGAACTCTTCCAGTTTCCGGTAGCCGCCATCATCGCGGTAGGCCTCCAAAGCCTCATAATCCGGGATCACCGCATGGGTGTGCCCGCCCTTAATCGCATCCTTCACCTTCTCCGGCGTGGCATGATCGATATGGGCATGACCCAGCTCCAGAACTGGTGCCGTGTCGCAACGGCCCATGCAAGGGGCGCGCAACACCCGAACTTCCTCAGGCCGTAAGCCTTTCTCCAAAGCCGCCTTCAGCTCTTGAGCCCCTGCCAACTCGCAAGACAGACTGTCACAGACCCGAATGGTCAGAGCAGGTGGCGGTGTCTCGCCCTCTTTGACAACATCAAAATGGGCGTAGAAGGTGGCGACCTCATAGACTTCCGCTTGCGCCAACCGCATCTCATCCGCCAAAGACCGCATATGCGCCGCTGAGAGATGCCCGTATTTGTCCTGAACGAGATGGAGATATTCGATCAACAGATCGCGGCGCAACTCACCGTCCCCGACCAAGGCCCGAACCTCAGAGGTGGCCTGATCATCGACCTGCCGACCCTTGGGCGTGTGACGCCCTTTGCCTTTGCCAGATTTCCAAACGCCTTTTTGACCAGAATTGGGGCCTGTATCGAGAGGTGCCATATCATCCATCCGTGAAGCTGCTCACTCCAGAAACGATTAGACCGCTCATTTGGCAAATCGTGATTGCAAAAGGCGTGTTTTGCAGGGGCTATCGCAAAGGCAATTCGAGCGCTTTGAACAACGCCAAAACCGTGGGCGGTGCCGGATCGCGGTCCGAGATCACAACCCCAATGGGTTTGGTCACAACCGGGTCCACCAGCGACAACAAAACCGCCTCCGAGGCAATGGGCAGACTTTCGGCCAGCCGCTCGGGCGCGATGGTCGCCGCCGTGCCCGTGGCCACCTGCGCCAATGCGGCGGTAAAGGCATTGGTCTCCATGACCGGGCGCGGGGTGGCATCGACCGCGCGAAACGTCTCATCAATGATCCGCCGGTTGCGCATGTCCTGGGTCAGCAGACACAAGGGAAGCGCTGCGGCCTCCGCCCAAGTGGCATCACCTGACTGACGCGGGGCCATCTCCGGCGGAACCACCAACACGTAGCGCTCATCGTAAAGATGCGTGGTCTTCAAAGCGGCGGGAACATCCTCATCAAGATAAGTGATGCCTGCATCCAGTGAGAAATCCTCCAAACCGCGAGCGATCTGCGAGGAAGATGCCGAGATGATGTGGATCGCCAAATCCGGGTGAAGCATCCGCAACCGGGGCGGCAACATGGCCACATAAGCCAAAGCCGTCGGCACCACACCGATCTTGAGCTCGCCCGACAACGCGCCCCGTGCGGCCTCGATATCTTGCCTAAGGCCGTCCGCATCGGCCAAAAGCGTGTGAGCCCATTTCAGAACAATCTCGCCCTCAGCGGTGAAGCCCAAAAATCTGTTGCCCCGTTTGACGATGGGCGCCCCTAAAGATTGCTCCAAATTGCTGATCCGGGCCGAAAAGGCAGGCTGAGAGATACCGCATTCGTCCGCAGCACGGGCGAAATGCCGGTGCCGTGCCAGTGCAGCGAGGAGTTGCATGTCGCGAAGATCCGTCATGCCAAGCACCGTATAATTTCGAAGCCGGACTTTCCAGAGCCGTCGGTTTCGCGCCGCGCGCCGCCCCAGATCTACTCTGCTAGCAGAGTAGCACAGTTGTTAACCAATAAAATTTCACCCAAAACAAAAGCTTACTGCATTTTTGCCACGACTATTGAGCCTCATTTCCGACACCGCTACAACAGAGGGACAGAAAGATCAGCATAAGGACCGACCTGGATGAAAACCGTAGAAGTGACCGAACCCGGCGGACCTGAAATGCTGACAATCGGCGAGCGTGATCTGCCCACCGCAAAAGACAACGAAGTCCTGATCAAGATTACAGCCGCAGGCGTGAACGGCCCCGACATTGTCCAGCGCAAAGGCTTTTACCCGCCGCCAAAGGGCGCATCCGACCTGCTGGGCCTTGAGGTATCGGGCGAAGTTACCCAACTGGGCCGGGAGGTGCGCGGCTGGAATATCGGCGACCGCGTGTGCGCGCTCACCAATGGTGGCGGCTACGCGGAAGTGGTCGCGGTGGATGCAAAACACTGCCTGCCCATCCCACAAGCCGTGTCCGAACTAGACGCCGCAGGCCTGCCAGAGACCTACTTCACAGTCTGGTCCAACGTGTTTTACGGCCAAACGATCACAGCGGGAGATATCTTCCTCGCCCATGGCGGCGCAGGTGGCATAGGCTCCACGGCAATCCAACTGGGCGCAGCCTTGGGGCTAAGAATGTTCACCACCGAGGGCACACCCGCCGCCTGCGATTTCTGCCGAACTCTGGGGGCCGAGCGCGCAATCAATTATACGGATGAGGATTTCGTGGCCATCACGCGCGAGGCTGGCGCGGCCAATATCATCCTCGATACAATCGGCGGCGATTATATTGCCCGCAACATCAAAGCCGCAGCCCCGGACGGACGGATCATCCAACTGGCTTTCAACAAAGGCTCGAAGGTAGAAATCGACCTGATGCCGGTCATGCTCAAACGCCTGCACTTCACCGGCTCGACCCTCAGATCACGCCCCGATGCGTTCAAATCGGCAATCGCCAAGGACTTGACCGATAAAATCTGGCCCCTGTTCGCCGCCAGCAAACTCAAACCGGTCACCCATGCGGTATTCCCGTTTGAACGTGCGGCCGAGGCCCATGCGATGATGCAAAAAGGCGGGCATCACGGAAAAATCCTGCTGACGCCCAGCTGATCTCAAACCGCCCTTAAAGCGTTTTGCTTTTAACTTGAGCCGTAAGGCATCACCTAACGCGTTGAAATCTTTGATTTCAGAAAGCTATAGGTGATGCCGGATTTAAGGCGGAACGCCCTTAGGCGTTCACGTCCACAACAACGCGTCCCTTGACCTGGCCTTTCAGGATATCCGCGCCCAGCTTTGGCAAATCCGCCAAAACCGCAGGCTGGATCATTGCCTCCAGCTTGTCCATGGGCAGGTCTTTGGCAATGCGCTCCCAGGCCCGAACCCGGTTCGGGTAAGGCTGCATGACACTGTCGATACCCAGCAAGTTCACACCGCGCAGCAAAAACGGAATGACCGTTGCGGGCAAAGCGGCACCACCGGCCAAACCTACAGCCGATACAGACGCTCCGTATTTCATCTGCCCCAAAACCCGCGCCAACATCTCGCCGCCGACCGCATCAATGCATCCGGCCCAAGTTTCCGCCTCAAGCGGGCGCTTCACTGTCTCGTTGAGCTCTTCACGGGCAACAATTTGCGTGGCCCCAAGCGACTTTAGATAATCTGCCGTTTCAGGCCGCCCGGTCACAGCTGCAACCTCGTGACCAAGAGCCGCCAAAATCGCCGTGGCCACCGACCCGACACCACCCGCAGCACCGGTGACAAGCACGGGACCATCGCCCGGCTTCAACCCGTGATCCTCAAGCGCCATAACCGCCAACATTGACGTGAAACCAGCCGTACCAACTGCCATGGCTTGCTTGGTCGATAGCCCGTTTGGCAAAGGCACCAGCCAATCGGCCTTCACCCGCGCCTTTTGGGAATAGCCGCCCCAATGGGCCTCGCCAACACGCCAGCCGGTCAGAACAACCTTGTCGCCCGCCTTGTAGCGATCATCCGTAGAGCTCTCGACAGTCCCGGCAAAATCAACTCCGGGAACATGCGGATAATTGCGAACCAAACCGCCACCGGGCCCGACACATAGCCCGTCCTTGTAGTTGACCGTCGAATACTCGACCGCAACAGTCACATCCGCTTCAGGCAAGCGGTCAAGCGTCATGTCCTGAACACTCGCCGAGGTCTTACCCTCATCATTCTTCTCTACCACCAATGCATTAAACGCCATCGACCTCTCCTTACCGCTCAGGCGACACGCGTCACCTCGCTCTTTTCACGTTTCAACTCAGCCCGCAATTCAGCTTCGCGAGCCTTCATGGCCATCACATTGCGAACCTTCACATGTCCAAATCCACGTGCCATTTCCGGCAAACGTGCCAACTGGACCGCTAGGTCGTAATCTTTGCTCTCATATGACTTGATTAACTCCTCCACAAGAGCCTCGTATTCTTTGATCAAAGCCCGCTCCTGACGGCGTTCTTGCGTGTATCCAAAAAGATCAAATGGCGTGCCGCGCAACCCTTTGAACTTCGCCAACCCCCCAAAAGTCCGCATCATCCAAGGCCCATAAACCTTCTTTGCAGGCACTCCGGTCGCCGAATCGGTTTTGGCCATCAAGGGCGGGGCAAGATGGAAATTCAGATCAAAATCCCCCTCAAACATTTCCGCCACGCGGGCCTGAAACCCACCTGTGGCATAAAGACGCGCCACCTCATATTCATCCTTATAAGCCATCAGCTTGGCCAAGTTGTGAGCCACAGCGCGGGTCAAAGCCTCACCTTGATCAACCGCACGCACCCGCGCCACCAGCTTTTGGTAACGCTTGGCATAACGACGCGATTTATAGGCGGTCAAAAGCTCTGCACGGTGGGCGATCAGCGCCTCCAACGGACGCTCAGTGGCAGGCGTTTGCTTGGCTTTCAAACCGACCTCAATCGTGGATGGATCATGAACCCATTGCCGCCCCTTTTGAAACGCCATCAGGTTCAAAGCCTCCGCCACTCCATTGAGCTTGATCGCCTGATGCACCGATGCGGCATCCACCGGGATCAATCCCTTTTGGTAAGCCACGCCCAAAAGAAACGCGTTGGACGCGATACTGTCGCCCATCACCTGCACGGCAATATCTGTGGCATCCACAAAAGTCGCGCGACCCGTCCCGACCGCACGGGAAATCCGCTCCTGCATGGCCTTGGCGGGCAGCTTGAAATCCGGCTGCTTGACGAAATCCTGGGTCATCATTTGATGGGAATTGATCACCACAGCACCCCGGTCCTTGGAAACCGAGGCCAGCAGGTCCGCCCCCGATGCCACAACCATATCACCGCCCAAAACCAGATCAGCACCACCGGTGGCGATCCGAATGGCTTTGATGTCTTGCGGGGCGCGGGCGATTTTGATGTGCGAAACCACCGCGCCACCTTTTTGCGCAAGCCCGGCCATATCAATGATGCCGCAGCCCTTACCCTCGATATGCGCGGCCATACCCAAAAGGGCACCGATGGTCACAACACCCGTACCACCCACGCCGGTCAAAGCGATGGCATATGGGTGCTCAACACCGACCCGCGTATCCGGCTCAGGCACCACAGGCGGCAAATCCGCACTCACATCGGGCTTGCGGAGCGCGCCACCTTCAACGGTCACAAAAGACGGGCAAAACCCCTTGAGACAGGAAAAATCCTTGTTGCAGGCGTTTTGATCGATCTGACGTTTGGTTCCCAGCTCGGTCTCTAAAGGCAGGATCGCCACGCAGTTGGACTGCACCCCGCAATCACCGCAACCTTCGCACACATCCTCGTTGATAAACACACGCCGCGCCGGATCCTCCAGCAGCCCGCGCTTGCGCCGCCGACGCTTTTCCGCCGCACAGGTTTGATCGTAAATCAGCGCCGTAACGCCCTTGATCTCCGCCAAGCCCTTTTGCACGTCCTGCAAATCCGCGCGGGGATGTACCGAGACCCCTGCAGGCAGCAGCGTTTTCTCAATCCGGCCCACATCCTCCGTAACAAGCCGGATCACCTTAACACCCGACGCCTTCACTTCTGCGGCAATCTGATAGACGTCCAAACCGCCATCATGGTTTTGCCCGCCGGTCATGGCCACCGCATCATTGTACAAAATCTTGTAGGTCATGTTGACGCCGGACATGATCGCCGCCCGGATCGCTTGAACGCCTGAATGATTATACGTCCCATCACCAATATTCTGGAACACATGATCGCGCTTGGAGAACTTGGCCTCGCCGATCCAGTTGGCCCCTTCCGCCCCCATATGAGTGTAGCCGGTGGTCTCCCGGTCCATCCACTGAACCATGTAATGACACCCGATCCCGGCATAAGCGCGCGATCCCTCCGGCACCACGGTCGAGGAGTTATGCGGACATCCCGCACAAAAATAGGGCTTGCGCGCCACCAAAAGCGCGTCTCGCTCCGCGCCCATCATCTGGTAAAGCGCCTGCGCCTTGGCGGTGACACCCGCGTCGCCCTTCAGCCGTGAACCGATCCCAACCGCAATTTGCGCCGGGTTCAAAGCCCCCTCAGATTGGAACAATACAGCACCGGCCTCATCACGCTTGCCAATCACCTGCGGTGCGCCCGCAACACCGTAAAGGATCGACTTGATCTGATCCTCAATCAGCGCGCGTTTTTCCTCCACCACGATCACCAGATCAAGACCGCGGGTGAACGCTTCAAGCCCGACAGGCTCCAGCGGCCACGAGACCCCGACCTTGTAAAGCGACAGGCCCAAAGCCTCCGCGCGCGCCGCATCAATGCCCAACTCGTCCAACGCCTGAAGCACGTCCATGTAGGATTTGCCGGTCGAGACGATCCCCACACGCGGCTGCGCTCCGCCGGCATAGATAACCCGGTTCAAAGCATTGGCCCGCAAATAGGCTTGCACCGCGCGCAACTTGTGACGATGCAGCCGCGCCTCCTGCTCTTGGGGCGTGTCCGTCAGACGAATGTTCAAGCCGTCTTGCGGCATCTCATACTCGGGAAGGTTTTGGGTGAAACGCGACGGCGCCACATCAACCGATGCGGTGGATTCCACATTATCCTTGACCATTTTCAGCCCACACCAGACGCCTGCAAATCGCGACAAGGCCCAACCGTGCAAGCCGAAATCCAAGACATCTTCGATGTTGGACGGATTGAACACAGGCATCATCGCATCCACAAACGCAAATTCCGATTGATGGGACGTGGTGGAGCTTTCGCAGGTGTGATCATCACCCATAATGGCAATCACTCCGCCATGGGCAGAGGTGCCCGCCAGATTGGCATGACGGAACGCATCGCCCGTGCGGTCCACACCGGGGCCCTTACCGTACCACATACCAAAGACACCGTCATAAGCGCCCTCACCGCGCA
Source organism: uncultured Paracoccaceae bacterium (assembly GCA_937920555.1). Lineage (GTDB taxonomy): Bacteria > Pseudomonadota > Alphaproteobacteria > Rhodobacterales > Rhodobacteraceae > CAKZTM01. The sequence goes on from CAKZTM010000099.1 coordinate 8,679, forward strand.
ATTCCGCCTGCTGGGTGCCCCAAATGGCCGTGGCCGCCAAATCCTCGTTAAGACCCGGCTCGAAAATCACATTGGCCTCGCCAAGAGGGCCTGCGGCACGGGGGAACTGCTGATCCAGCCCGCCCAAAGGAGAGCCGCGATACCCCGATACATAACCGCCCGTGTTCAGCCCCGCCGCCCGATCCTTGGCCGACTGCATCAAACATAAACGCACAAGCGCTTGGGTGCCGGTGATAAACACCCTGTCCTTGCTCAGATCGAATTTGTCGTTCAGGTCAACATTGATCATAGTGCCATCCAGGTCAGAAATGTTGACCTTAACTAGACCCCAAACCAGCCAACCGCGTCAACTCAACTGTTATTACGAAATTTTGTATCAGCCCGTCACCTGTGGACAGACCAAAAGAAACAACATCCATGTGCTGGCCGCAACAGATGCAGTCCCAAACCGGGGCACGCCCCGACAGCTTTCAATGTTCTATAAATATCCAATTGCGGCCTGCGCGGCGGGCACAATACTTGAGAATGGGCAATGCCCACCCCAAAAGCCGCCCAACCCTCCCTCAGGGCGGGCGGCCCAAAAGAGGCGTTAAAGCTTCACCCAGGCACAGTTCTTCTTGTCCGATTTCACACATGCATCAATGAATTGCATGCCTTTCAAACCGTCATGAACCGTGGGGAACACCGCACCCTTGGGCAGCTTGCCACCCTTGCGGCGCTTGGCGCGAATGGCCAATGCAGCCTCACCGTAGATATTGGCAAAGCCCTCCAAATAACCCTCTGGATGGCCCGGCGGAATGCGGGTCATGCGGGCCGCCGCATCCCCGGACCCGGCACCGCCACGGGTGATCAACTGCTTTGGCTGACCCAAGGGCGTGTACCACAATTGGTTGGGATTTTCTTGGGACCATTCCAGCCCACCCTTGGCACCGTAAACGCGCAAGGTAAGCCCGTTCTCGTTTCCAGGCGCGACCTGAGAACACCACAATGTCCCCTTCAAGCCCTTCTCAAACCGCAAATTCACATGCGCATTGTCATCCAGCTTGCGCCCCTTCCCGAATGTGTCCAAATCCGCAGATAAGCTCTCGCAAACAGCGCCGGTCACAAAACAGGCCAGATTATAGGCATGCGTGCCAATGTCTCCGATTGATCCGCCATCACCCGATTGCTTGGGATCCGTGCGCCACGCGGCCTGCTTCTGACCCGTCTTTTCAAGCTCTTCGGACAACCAGTCCTGCGCATATTCCGCCCGGACAACACGAAGCGACCCCAGCTTGCCCTTGGCAATCATCTCACGGGCCTGACGGATCATCGGATAACCTGTGTAATTATGGGTCAACACAAACAATCGGTCAGACGCATCGGCCAGCTTCACCAACTTCTTGGCATCCGCAAGGCTAGAGGTCAGCGGCTTGTCGCAAATCACATGAATGCCCGCTTTCAGAAAAGCCGCAGCAATGGGGAAATGCATGTGGTTGGGGGTGACGATCGCCACAGCCTCGATCCCGTCCTCGCGGGCCGCCTCTGCCTTGGCCATCTCCTCATAGCTGCCGTAAGACCGCGCCGGGTCCAACCCCAACTCCTTGGCCGAGGCTAAAGCCCGCGTCTTTTGCGAAGACAGGGCCCCCGCCACCAACTCAAAATGCCCGTCCATACGGGCCGCAATGCGGTGAACGGCACCGATAAAGGCCCCTTGTCCACCGCCAACCATACCGTATTTGATCGGTCCTGCTGCTGTCGTTTTTGCACCCGCTACCATTAGCTTATCCCCAACATTTTCCGGTTTGCCTCCGCATCGGTGCCCGCATCCGCAAAATCGTCAAATGCGCGCTCTGTCACACGAATGATGTGGTCGCGAATAAAGGGCGCACCTTCGGCCGCACCATCCTCGGGATGCTTCAGGCAGCATTCCCATTCCAACACGGCCCAACTGTCGTAATTGTACTGCGCCAGCTTGGAGAAAATCGCCGCAAAATCAACCTGACCATCGCCCAATGAGCGGAAACGCCCGGCCCGCTCGGTCCAGTTTTGGTAGCCGGAATAAACACCCTGACGCCCGGTCGGGTTAAATTCCGCATCCTTCACATGATAGGCCGAGATGCGCTCGTGATAGATGTCGATGAAATCCAGATAATCGAGCTGTTGCAGCACAAAATGCGACGGATCATAGTTGATCGTGCACCGCTTGTGGCCGCCCAGCTTGTCCAAAAACATCTCAAACGTGGCACCGTCAAAGACGTCCTCGCCGGGATGTATCTCATAGCCGACATCGCACCCAGCATCCTCATAGGCGTCCAAAATCGGCTTCCAGCGACGGGCCAATTCGTCGAACGCCTCGTCAATCAGTCCAGCAGGACGCTGCGGCCAAGGGTAAAGATAAGGGAACGCCAAAGCGCCGGTAAATGACACAGACGCCGACAAGCCCATATTCTCAGAGGCTTTGGCAGCCCATAGCATTTGCTGCACAGCCCATTCCTGACGCGCTTTCGGATTGCCATGCACATGAGCTGGCGCAAATCCGTCAAACTGCGCATCATAGGCAGGATGAACCGCCACAAGCTGGCCCTGAAGATGGGTGGACAGCTCCGTGACCTCCACACCGGCATCAGCGCAAATGCCCTTCACCTCATCGCAATACCCCTTGGACGAAGCGGCCTTTTCCAAGTCGAACAAGCGCCCGTCCCATGTGGGGATTTGCACTCCCTTATAGCCCAGATCGCCAGCCCATTTGGTAATTGCCGGCAGAGAATTAAACGGCGCATCATCCCCCGCAAACTGCGCAAGGAATATCGCCGGACCTTTCATCGTTTTTGCCATTTTGTATCTCCTCCTATCTTAGTAAGGCTTGCGCCTCGTTGATGCCAAGTGCGGCAGGCCGTGTGCATGTCGTGGACAAATCAACGAATTGACCGGTCTCGCCCGATCTCAAAATCGCCGTCATCACGTCAACCCCGTGCAATGTCCGGTCCAATGAACAGCGATGATCCCGATCTTCCGAGATCGCCACAGCCATATCCGCCAGACCTGCGGCGCGGTAATTGGCCATTTTCCCCTGATTGTGATCTTGATTTGGAATACCGAACGGATGCTCCCAATCGTCCAGCGCTACCAGATCACCCGACGGTCCAGCCGCCTCAACAGTACCGCCGAAGAAATTCGGATCGGGCAGGATCATTGAGCCGTCAGTGCCGTAAAGTTCCATATTACCGTGCTTGTGCGCCCACACATCCCAACTGGTGGAGACGGTGACCGTCGCGCCATTTTCGAACTGCAAAAGGGCGTGAATGTTGGTGGGGGTAAGAACCGGCACGGTCTCCCCTTGGCGCGGACCCGACCCGATAGGCCGCGTTTTAAGCGGGCTGGAGGTCAAAGCCCCCACCCGCGTCACCGGCCCAATCAAATTGATCAGGTTGGCCACATAATAAGGCCCAAGGTCCAGCATCGGTCCACCACCGGGCGCATAAAAGAAGTCCGGGTTGGGATGCCAACCTTCGGGCCCGTGGCTCATCACATGACATGTGCCAGAGGTGACCTCACCAATCAGACCCTCATCGATCCGCGCGCGGGCCAACTGATGGGCACCGCCCAAAAACGTGTCCGGCGCACATCCAACCCGCAGGTTTTTGGACGCCGCCAAAGCGCGCAACGTCTCGCCCTCCTCCAAAGTCAAAACAAGCGGCTTTTCGGAATAGACGTGCTTTCCGGCCTCCAGGATTTGCTTGGAGATCGGGAAATGTGCCGCCGGGATGGTCAGATTAACGATCACATCCAAATCATCATTGGCCAGCAAATCCTCAACAGTTTGCGCTTTCACCCCAAAGGCGTCCGCCTGCGCTGTCGCGGCCTCCATGTTCATGTCCGCAACCGCCCGCATTTCCAAACCTTTGAAAAGCGGGGCCAGTTTCAGATACGCTGTCGAAATATTTCCACAGCCGATAATACCTACACCAAGATCACTCATAGCCAACTCCTCAGAATGAATTTGCAGATGCAAGCGAGCGGGACGCAAACCGCCGCTCGTCACTTGGATTGTCATGCTCCATTACGAAATGTTTGGCCGGTGTCGCACGCAAGGCCGCCATGATCCCGGCCCAATCCATGACACCGTGGCCCACATCGGCCCACCCGTCCTCATCAGCACATTCACCTGACGCCGCCAAGTCTTTGACATGCGCCGCCGTGATCCGGTCTTTGTACTTTTCGATCCAAGCTATCGGGTCCGCCTCGCCGCGCACAACCCATGCCACATCCATTTCCCATTCCAACGAAGGACCACCCTCCAGCAACGCATCCATTGGGATGATGCCACCCGTGGCCACAAACTCGAAATCGTGATTGTGATACCCGAACCCGTAACCGGCCTCTTTCAAGGGACGCCCGGCCGCCTCGATCCGCGCGCCCAAAGCCCGCCATCCCGCCGCATCCGTTGGCCGGTCGTCGGGCATGATAAACGGCACGTAAAACGAATTGATATCGAGTGACTTTGCAATCGCCAAAACCCCGTCGATATCACCCTCGACCATGTCCAAACCGATATGAGCCGACTTCATGTGCAGGCCACTGGCATCCAAATCAGCTTTTAGCTGAGCGGCGGCATCCTGAGTTTGAAAGAGCCCGCCATAGCCTTCCACAGCATCATAACCAAGCTCGGCAAGGATCTTGAGTGTGTTGGATAAGGGCGGGAAATTCCGCGAGGAATAAAGCTGGTAGGAAAAAGACATCAGGCGGCCTCCGATTTGGGTTGGGCATAGGTTGCAGAATGAATATCCCGAATAACGAACTGAGGCGTAGCTTCAGGATCATCAGGGGTAAAGACAAGTTTGGCGGGGCGGTCTGGGGTCAAGGTCAGACCATTTTCGGAAAAACGACCCGGCAGATCCGCCTCAACGGCCACGAAAAGCGCCAAAGCCTCCGCGTGCAAGGTCAGCTCCCATCCGGTCCGGGCCCGGTGCGCATCCAGCTTGATTTGCGGCGCCTGTAGCGACAGCGACTTGTAGGGCGTTGTCATGACATGCTCAAACCCGGCAGATCCTGCGCCAGACCACGCAAAACAGAGCAGCTCTTGACCGGTCCACTCCTCTAGTTGAGTCGAACCAAGGTTAACGCTGGAATCCGGCGCAATATCAACCGCTTGCTTGGCCAGCAACCGCGCTGTGCCGTCCATTTTCACGACCATCGGCTGCCACTCGATCGATACGGTCTGCGAGGTGTCATTGAGCCCGAAAAACTGCACCCCATCAGGCCCCGGAATAGCCACCACCGACACAGGCGCAAAGAACCGCTTGGCCGCATGATGAAGCAACTTCCAGCCGCCTCCATAATCCAGACTGGACCAGCTTGCGACCGGCCAAACATCATTGAGCTGCCAGTAAAGCGCGCCCATGCAGTGGGGCCGGAGCGAGCGCCAATACTCCACCGCCGTGCGGATCGCCAAAGCCTGTTGGACTTGGCTGAGATAGACGAAATTCTCAAACCCCTCAGGGAAGCGGAAATACCGAAACATGGTCTCGGCAATCCGGGCGTTTCCGCCCACATTCTTTTGATGGCTCTCCATCACCGGCGAGGCGATGTTCAGATCGTCCCCGTCCGCAAATGTCTTGAGAACCGGCATGGACGTGTAGGACTGAAAGCCAAACTCGGAGCAAAACCGAGGCTTCACATCACGGTAATGCTCAAAATCACGACCCTCGTGCCAGACGGACCAGAAATGCATGTCGCCGCGACTGTCGTCATGCCACGCATCGCCAAAATCCATGTGACCGGGGCATGGCGAAGACGGCCACCAATTGGCGTCCGGCAGGGTATCTTTGAGAGACTGCTCAATGGTCCGGTTCAGCCGGTCATAGGCCACCAGATACCGGTCGCGGTTTTTCACGCTTTCCTCATACCACGTCAGCGCGCCTACAAGCTCATTGTCGCCGCACCACAGAGCAATGCGATGGGACAAGCGGGCAGATTGATGGGCGACCTCTTGGGCCACGTCCTCCAGATAAGCGTCATCGGCAGGATAGAGATTGCATGAGAACATGAAATCCTGCCAAACCATCAGGCCCAACTCGTCGCAAATCTCATAGAACCAGTCCGGCTCGTAGCGCCCACCACCCCAAACGCGGATCATGTTCATGTTTGCGTCCACGGCCGATTGCAAAAGCGCACGCGTTTTCTCAGGTGAGATCCGGGACGGCAGCGCATCTGCGGGCACCCAATTGGCGCCTTTGGCGAATATCTCACGTCCATTGACAGAGAACGCAAAACGAGAGCCCGTCTCGTCCTCGTCAGTGATCAAATTGATGTCACGAAGCGCGATCTTAATGGTCTTGGCGACATCTCCAACCGTGACCGTCAGGTCGTAAAGGTGTTGGTCGCCCTGACCGGCTGGCCACCAGAGCTTTGGCTTCTGAACGACAAGTTCACCCCGAAGACGGCCCTTTTCGTCCAAATGGGTCAGGCAACATTGCGCAGCTTTAAGTCCACCAACATCAATCTCGCAAGCGGCATCGTCGTCGATATCCCCCAAAAGATGGGCCTCGATGGCCAACTCTACTCCACTAGCGGAGTAGTGCTGTGAAACCTTTATATTTCCGATGCTTACGTCGTTTTTGCCGAACAAACTGATCTCGCCCAGAACCCCGAACGGCATCAGACAAGGCCCCCAATCCCAGCCAAAATCACACTGCACTTTGCGCAGCATGTTTCCGCCCGCCACCGGGTTATTATCCGTGTGCGGCACCGGATAGGGCTGAGCCGCCGCAATCGCCTGACCCGCCTTTGGGTTCGACTTGAACAAGATCTCGATCTCATTCTGACCGGCCCGAACCCACTGGCTGACATCGACCTCAAAGGGCCGAAAACTGTTGGCAGCCTCCAAAACCAAGGCACCGTTCAAACGAACTTCCGCGACCGTGTCCAAGCCATCAACCCGGAACAGCCACGGCCCATCGCCAGACGCCTCAAACGACCGCCGCGCGGTCCAATCGCGCTCCGCGGCCCAGCGACACTCATATTCGTTGCGGCCATAATACGGCTCGGGTAAAATGCCCGCCGCAATCAACGCAGATACACAATCGCCGGGGAAAACCACCGGACAGGCAAGGGCTCCGGTCGCATCGCGCAACTGCCATGTGCCGTGAAGATCAATCACAGGCGCTGCTCAGTCTCCATGTCGAAAACAGACGCCTTGGGAATATCTAAGCTAAGATAAACTTCCGAGCCGCGCGGGTGACGCACTTCGGGCTCAATGCGCACAGAAACCGGCTGCCCGCCCAAAGAAACCCACAACAAACTGTCCGAGCCCATGGGCTCCTCCACATCTACAATCGCAGGAACCGAACCCGGCGTGGCATTGGTCGAGACTGCGATATGCTCTGGCCGAAGCCCCAACTTGACCTTGCTCAGAGTTCCGCTGGCATCGCCGTCATACCCCGCCAGCGGGATCGACAGATCGCCGGCCTGAAACACTCCGCCGGACAAAGACCCGTCAAGAAAACTCATCGACGGCGACCCAATGAAACCCGCGACAAACAAGTTGGTCGGCTTGTTGTAAATGGTCCGCGGATCGGCGAGCTGCTGAATGATGCCCCCCTTCATGACCGCAATGCGGTCCGCGAGTGTGAGCGCCTCAATCTGATCATGGGTCACATAAATCATGGTGTTTTCAAGTCGTGCATGAAGCCGCTTGATCTCCACCCGCAACTCCGAGCGCAGTTTCGCATCCAGGTTCGACAAAGGCTCATCGAACAAAAACACATCCACGTCACGCACCAGCGCACGACCGATCGCCACCCGCTGCCGTTGACCACCAGACAAAGCCGCAGGCTTACGCTTCAAAAGCGGCTCGATCTGCAAAATCTCCGAGGCCCGCTTGATCCGCTGAGCAATGTCAGACTTGCTCAGCCCCGCATTTTTGAGACCAAAGGACAGATTGCCCTCCACCGTCATCTGCGGATAAAGCGCATAGGATTGGAAAACCATCCCGATGCCACGATCCTTGGGCTCCTCCCAAGTGACATTCTTGTCGTTAATGAAAATCTGTCCGTCAGAGACATCCAGCAGTCCGGCGATACAGTTCAAAAGCGTCGATTTTCCGCAACCCGACGGGCCGAGCAACACAAGAAACTCTCCTTCAGCAACATCGATGGTGAGGTCTTTGAGAACCTCGACCGCTCCGAAGTTCAGCTTCAGATCCTTGATTGAAATTGAGGACATGAGATTAACCTTTCACCGCACCGGCTGCGATGCCGCGTACAAACAGTTTTCCAGAGATGAAATAGACCACCAGCGGCACAAGGCCCGTCAGGATCGTTGCGGCCATATTGACGTTATATTCCTTCACGCCCTGCACCGAGTTGACGATGTTGTTCAGCTGAACCGTCATCGGGTAATATTCCGGCTTGGTGTAGACGACACCAAACAAGAAATCGTTCCAAATACCGGTGACCTGAAGGATCATCGCAACAACAAAGATGGGCAGTGACATGGGCAACATGATCCTAAAATAGATGCCCCAAAACCCGGCTCCATCCACACGGGCCGCCTTAAACAACTCCTCAGGAATGGACGTGAAATAGTTGCGGAACAACAAGGTTAGGATCGGCATTCCAAAGATCGTGTGAACGATGATCAAGCCCGTCAGTGAACCGTAAAGCCCGACCTCGCGCAGCAAAATCACAATCGGATAAAGCATCACCTGATAGGGTACAAATGCCCCGAAAATCAGGATCGTGAAAAACACATCCGCCCCTTTGAAGCGCCAGTTGGCCAACGCATAGCCGTTCACCGATGCAATCGCGATGGACACGATCACCGATGGGATCAAAATACGCACGGAGTTCCAGAACCCCCGGCTGAGCCCTTCGCAGTTCAGCCCGGTACAGGCCTCTGACCAGGCCTTCACCCAAGGCTCAAACGTGATCTCAACGGGCGGCGCGAAAACATTGCCGAGCCGGATTTCCGGCATCCCCTTAACGGAGGTAATGATCATCACATAAAGCGGCAGCAAATAGTAAAGCGCGACCACGATAAGCGTGCCATAGATGAAAATGTTGCGACGCGAAAACCGCTTGCGGGGCTTTGGGCCTCTTGGACCAGACAGAGCGATATCAACCATTTTTCTTCTTCCCCCCAAACTCAAGATAGGCCCAAGGGATCAAGACGATCATCACTGACAACAACATCATTGTTGACGCAGCAAACCCTTGTCCAAGGTTCTGAGCTTGGAACATCTTGTCGTACACATATTTTGCCGGAACCTCCGACGCGATGCCCGGCCCGCCCGAGGTTTGCGCAACCACCAGATCATAGACCTTCACAATGCCCGCCGCGATGATCACCAACGTGGTGATGAACACAGGCCGCATCATCGGGATGACAATGAAAATATAGGTTTTCCACATCGGAATACCGTCGACCCGCGCCGCCTTCCAGATGTCCTCGTCAATGCCTCTGAGCCCGGCCAGCATCAGGCACATGATAAAGCCGGTGCCTTGCCAAAGACCGGCAAACAAAATGCCGAAAATAACGATCTCCGCGTTGTAAAGCGGATCGAATGTGAAACCGCTCCAACCCAGATCACGAATGACGCTTTGCACGCCAAACTCAGGGTTCAACAGCCACTGCCAAACCAACCCGGTGACGATAAACGACAGCGCAAACGGGTAAAGAAGTATGGTGCGAAACGTGTTTTCAAACCTGATTTTCTGATCCAGCAATGCGGCAAGAATGAAACCAATCAGCAGCGAGAATATAAGCGAACAAATCCCGTAAATGAAAAGGTTCTCGATAGAGATCAGCCAGCGGTTTTCACCCCAAAGCCGGTCATATTGCTTCAACCCCACAAAGGACTTCTCAACAAACCCAACAGGGATGGAAAAGTCCAAAGCGCCGTCCTTGGCGATCCAGCTTGGTACCGGAATTGAGAAAAGATCGAACCACTCAAATATCTTTTTTGGAAGTAGCTTCGATCCGGTAAACGAATAGGTAATCGTCCAAAGCGTTCCCCCGACAAAAACGACAAGAGCCGTAAAGATCATCGGGATCGCTGCGATTTTTGCGCTTAAATTTCGAAAAAGCTGGGACGGACGTTGAGCATGCGCCATGAACGTGCCTCGGGGAGATAAAATGTCGATGAGATACGCCAGCCCGCATATGGGGCTGGCGCTACGAGTAGAAAGACCGCGCTTTAGTCAGCGTCAGCGATAATCGCCGCGTAACGCGCTTGGGCGTCCTCGGCAGTGATCGCATTGTCGGCCCAGAACTCGGTCATCAAATCTTCGATCTGACCTTGTGTGTCTGGCGAAAGTGTCTGGTTGCCATCTGGAAGGATGTTACCGTCCGCAAGGATTGCGAGACCTTTCTTCATGCAGTCATTGGCAGCAGTCAAATCAACATCGCCACGAACAGGAAGCGATCCTTTTTTGAGGTTGAAGTTCACCTGAACCTCTTTGGACAGCATCAAGGATGCCAGCTCCAACTGAGCCGCCTCTACCGCTGGATCTTCGTTCTTGGGGAAGTAGAACGCATCACCACCTGTGGAGATGATCTCGTTCACACCCAGACCCGGAAGACAGGTGTAATCTTCGCCAGCAACCTGACCGGCAACCTGGAATTCACCCTGCGCCCAGTCACCCATGATCTGACCACCGGCCTGACCTGTGATCACCATGTTTGTGGCCTGGTTCCAATCCTGAACGTTAGAGCCTTCGCGCAGCGCACGGGCATCAGCCGCAGCTTGGAAAACCTTCGCAAACTCAGGACCAGCCGCCACGTCAGCATTCTTGTCGATGGTCACAGCCGACCATGCATCAACACCAGCGATCGCAACAGTCATCACGCCAAACGCGCCCGCAGACTGCCATGCTTGGTTACCCATCGCGAGTGGAACCATACCGGCCTCACGCACTTTAGGTGCGGCTGCCACAAACTCATCCCAGTTGGTTGGAACCGCTGTGCCTGCCTTCTCGAATGCCTCATGGCTCAACCAAATCCACTGCCAAGAGTGAATGTTGACCGGAACGCAGTAAATGCGACCGTCCAAAGTGCAGCTGTCCAACAATGCGGATGGATGTACGATATCTTTCCAACCCTCAGCCTCAGCCAACTCTGTCAGGTCAAGCATCAAGCCCGCCTCAACAAGCTCTTCGGCTTGGCGTCCGTGGTTGAACTGGGTCGCGCCCATTGGGTCGCCGCCAGTGATCCGCGAGATCATGACCGGACGCGCGGTTCCACCACCGCCAGCAATCGCGCCATCAACCCAGTTGTGATCTGTGCCTTCATTGAAGGCTTTTGCAAACTCGGCAACGGCCGCAGCCTCACCACCAGATGTCCACCAATGTGTGACCTCAAGATCGACAGCCTGTGCAGACGTCGCAAACGCAAAAGCAGCGGCGGCCGCTAGGCCGGTTTTCATGAAACTCATCGTTGTTCCTCCCAGAACATGTTTATGTGAGCGAGTTAAATCTCGCCCGGGCTCGCCGATCACAGCATCTCTTCTATAGATCAGTGTAATCGATTACATTAAGCTTGGCAGAATCACGTACAAAGTCAACACCAAGCGGGATTATGTTAATTTCTGTAACAAATTAAATCAAGACGCGAGATTCAGTGAGTAGAAAAACCATAACAATCAAAGACGTAGCAAGGTTCGCAGGCGTATCCACTGCAACCGTTAGCAGAGCGTTGAGCCGGCCAAGTTCCGTCACACCGGCGACTCGCAAGAGCGTTTTGGAGGCCGCGCAATCGACCGGCTATCAGATGAATCAAGCCGCCAGAAACCTGCGCAAACAGCAATCGGGCGCCATTGTCGTCTTTGTCCCCGACCTGTCTAATCCGTTTTTCTCGCATATTTTGTCCGGGATCGAGGCCGCCGCCGCCCGCAACGACAAAAGCGTCTTTTTGGTCAACACTTACAGTCCGCAAAACGATAACGCCGACGCGCTTGCCCGCTATCTGTCCAGCTCTTGGGCCGATGGGGTCATCATCTTGGATGGCTCCCTGCCCAAAGATCTGCTGCAAAATCGGTATGTTCCCGGTGTCAGCCCGCCGGTTGTTTTCGGCTGCGAATGGTCTCCACCGGACAAATTTCCGTCCGTGCGCACCGACAATAGACGCGGCGCAAAGCTGGCCATTGATCACCTTATCGGCTTGGGCCACAAAAATATTGGCCACGTAACGGGCCCGCTTTGGAATGTTCTTTCCACCGAACGGCTGGCAGGCGCCAATGCAGCACTCGCCGCCCACGCGGCCGGTTTGCCCGCATGGCAATGTGAGGGCGACTTCTCAATGGCATCGGGCACCCAGGCGGCCACACAATATCTGACGCTGGACACCCGGCCCACGGCGGTGTTTTGCGCCAGCGACACCATGGCGATCGGCTTTATGTCCGAGCTGATCAAAAACGGTGTGTCCGTACCCGATGACGTCTCCGTGGTCGGCTTTGACGATATTGACATCGCCGAGCGGTTCATTCCCGCCCTGACCACGATCCACCAGCACCGCGAACACCTCGGAGAAAGTGCCGTGAACCTCTTGATGAATGCGATCAACGGCAACGCGGCGGATGACGCAAACGCGCCGCTGGTCTTGCCGGTTGAATTGATCATACGCGACAGCACAAAGGCAATCTCATGACCCGCACCCTGCTTTGCTTTGGCGACAGTAACACCCATGGCAGCATCGCGCTCACCCAATTGGGCGTGTTTCGCCGCTTTGACCGCGACACCCGCTGGCCGGGCATTCTGGCCAAACATCTGGGCCCCGCATGGCATGTGATCGAAGAAGGCCATGCCGGGCGCACAACTGTCCATGACGACCCGATTGAAGGGCCGCACCGCAACGGCCTCACCATGCTTCCGGCCATTTTGGAAAGCCACCGCCCAATTGATCTGGTGATCCTCAAACTTGGCACCAATGACCTCAAGCCGCGCTTTTCGGTGACACCGATCGATATTGCCCTGTCCATCGAAAAACTGATCGCGCTCATTCAAGCCAGCAAATGCGGCCCGGACGATAGCCCACCGCAAATTCTGCTGGTCGCACCCGCCCCCATTACCGAGACCGGCGTGCTCAAAGGCATCTTCGAAGGCGGCGCCGCCAAATCGCGCGAACTCAGCCTGCTTTACCAACTGTCCGCCGATAAAATGGGCTGCGCCTTTCTCGATGCAGGCGCGGTCACCCAGACAGATCCAACCGATGGCGTCCACCTCACCGCCGAGGCCCATAACGCCATCGCCAAAGCCCTGTACGCAAAAATTGAAAGCGAGTTTTGATGACCTACCAACCCAATCCCGATCGCTACGCCAAAATGGTCTATAACCGCTGCGGTAAGTCCGGCCTAAGGCTGCCCGCCATCTCGCTGGGCCTGTGGCACAACTTTGGCGGCGATGCCAATCACAGCAACAAACGCGCCATTTGCCAGACCGCCTTTGATGAGGGCATCACCCATTTCGATTTGGCCAATAATTACGGGCCCCCTCCGGGCTCCGCTGAAACCGCCTTTGGCGAGATTTTGCGCGAGGATTTTGCAAACCACCGCGATGAGCTGATTATCTCCTCCAAGGCAGGCTACCGCATGTGGGCGGGCCCCTATGGTGAATTTGGCAGCCGCAAATACCTGATTGCGTCCTGCGACCAGTCCCTCAAACGCATGGGGCTGGATTATGTGGACATTTTCTACTCCCACCGCTTTGATCCCGAAACCCCGCTCGAAGAGACCATGGGCGCGCTAGACCACATCGTCCGCTCGGGCCGCGCACTTTACGCCGGCATTTCGTCTTATAACTCCGACAAGACCCGCCAAGCCGCAGCCATCCTCAAAGAGCTGGGCACGCCCTGCGTGATCCACCAACCCAGCTACAATATGATCAACCGCTGGGTGGAACATGACGGGCTGAAAGACACGCTCAAAGAGCTGGGGATCGGATCAATCGCTTTCACCCCTCTGGCCCAAGGAATGCTGACCAACAAATATCTCAAAGGCACGCCCGAGGGCTCCCGCGCGACCCAAGGCAAATCCCTGAAGTCCGAGTTCCTGAGCGACAAAACCATCGCCAATATCCGCAAACTCAATGACATCGCCGAGCGTCGCGGCCAAACGCTGGCCCAAATGGCATTGGCATGGGTACTGCGGGATGGCGGAATTACCACCGCTTTGATCGGGGCCTCCAAACCCTCGCAAGTCACCGATTGCGCCCGCGCTGTGGACAATCTGGACTTCACCAAAGAGGAACTGGCCGAAATCGACAAATATGCAGATGAGGAAAATATCAACCTTTGGGCCAAATCCTCCGAAGGCTAAAGGATCGCCGGGGCGGGGGGGACCAATCCCATCACCGCCCTTGGCACACACTCGTACCTCAAGCCGGGCATACCTCAAGCCGGGCGATCACATAATCGAGCCCGCGCTTTTGGAAAACACCGGCCTCAAGGTCAAACCCAAGCCGCCGGTAGAACTCAGCCGCTGAGACGCGCGCATGACACCAAATCTGCCCGCACCCCTGCGCGCGCAACTGCACCAACGCCGATTGCAACAGCGCGCGGGCCACACCGTGCCCCTGAAACTCGGGCGCCACCGCCAGCTTGCGCAAACGCACCCCCTCATCACCGGGGAAAAAGCTGCCAACCCCAACCAGATTGCCATCACAAAAGGCACCAAAATGCGTGGCATCCGCGTCGCCTTGCACGACAACATGGTCTCTTGGCAAATCTGGCCACATGACCCGGTGGCGCAGATCAATCGTGTCCTCAGCTTGAATTGTTCGGATCTCAAGTTTCAATGGGATTGCAATTCTCGATGTCAAACCTCTGGAACGGCAATCCCTACGGCACCGCAAGACGGCGATCAATATCGCACGACCCGTTATTCCCGGACGCGCGCCTCGGCCAGAAACTCCGCCAAGAGATCAAACACCAACCTGATCCTGCGGCTGGTGTGCAACTCCCTGTGCGTGGTCAGCCATACCGGAAATACAATCGGCTCCATGTCCGGCAAAAGCCGCTCCATCCCCGAGATATCCCCGACCTCATCGGACATCACCCCAATGCCAAGCCCGGCGCGCGCCATTTCCCACGCCACCACACCGCTCTCGGAGCCAATCCGAAAATTATCCGCCGTCAGCGTGATCCCGATAGCGCTCAGATACTCCAGCATGCGCGGGTTATCCCCAAACCCGACAAATGCATGATCGCTCAGATCATCTGTGGTTTTGGGCCGCCCATGGGCCTGAATATAACCGGTCGAGGCGTAAAAATGCGCCGTGGCCTCGCGCACCAAACGGGCAATCAGATCGGGCTGCTCAGGCCTGATATGGCGAATGGCAATATCCGCCTCGCGCCGCTGCAAATCGCGAATGTCATTGGCCGCCACCACATCGATGACCAACCGCGGGGCCGCTTTGCGCAGCCGTTTGAGCGCGGGCGGCAACACAAATGCCGACATGATATCAGACGCGGTGATCCGCACTTCACCCTCAATGGTCTGGGATTGCCCCGATGCGGTCAGCGACATGGCCGTCGCCGCCTCGCCCATGCGCCGCACATGCTCGACCAATTCCACCCCCGATTGGGTCAAGGTCAGCGACCGCCCGATGCGCTCAAAAAGCACCACACCAAGCTCTTCCTCCAAAGCCGCCACTTGCCGCCCCAACGTGGGCTGGGTTTGGCCCAATGCGCGCGCCGCGGCCGACAATGAGCCCTCCTCCACGGTCGCCAAAAACGCCCGCGCCTGGTTCCAATCAAACGAGATTGCCTGCCAATTCATGCATTTTTGTATATCACAGCAACGAATTCAGGCAATTTATATATAACCCGCGCATGAGTAGAACGGTATCCAAAGGAGCAACATCATGCAAAACACAGCCATCTTCTGGGATAAAATCGCCGATAAATACGCCCGCGACGCCATCGCCGATATGGACAGCTACACATACACACTTGAACGCACCCGCAGCTACCTGTCCAAAACTGACAACGTGCTCGAGGTCGGCTGCGGCACCGGCTCCACCGCCTTGGAACTTGCCCCCAACGTGGCCAGCATCCTTGGCACGGACCTTGCGCCCAATATGATCCGCATCGCCACCGAAAAGCTGAGCGATGGCAAAACCCCAAATGTCAGCTTCGCGGTTGGTGACATTTTTGACAGCACCAACGAGCGCGGCCCGTTCGACGCGGTACTTGCCCATAACGTCCTGCACTTGGTCGAAGAAGTGCCCGCAGCCCTGAACCGGATCAACGGACTGCTCAAGCCGGGCGGGGTTTTTGTCTCCAAAACCTTCTGCTTGGACCCGGCCACATCCTCGATGAAAATCCGGCTGATGAAACGGATCTTGCCATTGATGCAAATGATCGGCAAAGCGCCCTTCGTATCCTTCATGTCCATCAACGATTTCGAGGGCATGATCACCCAGGCAGGGTTCAAAATCATAGAGACCGGAAACCACCCCGCCACAGAGCCGCGCCGCTACATCGTGGCCCGCAAAATCTGATCATTGCCAGCGCCCCGCGCGGCCATTACCCCTAAGGGATGAGCAACCGATATACCGCCGCCCACTGGGGCGCATACCAGATCACCGGCAAGGGCGATAATCGCGCCCTCAAAGGCCTGAAAACCGACCCGGTGCCCTCCGCCATTGGCTATGGCTGGATTGATGCGCTCAAAGACACCAACATGCGCATCGCCAGACCGACCATCCGCAAAGGCTGGCTGACCTCGCGCGACCGCAACCGCTCCGGTGACGCGGAATTCGTCGAGGTGCCGTGGGACGAGGCGCTCGATCTGGCCGCAGAGGCGCTTAAAACCACCATCGACACCCACGGCAATTCGGCGATCTTCGCAGGCTCCTACGGTTGGGCCAGTGCCGGCCGGGTGCACCACGCACAATCGAATATGCGCCGCTTTCTCAACCTGATCGGCGGCAATACCGCATCGCTCAACACCTACTCCCACGCGGCCGCCGAAGTGCTGCTCCCGCATATTACCGGCCTTGGGAAATATCCGCTTCAAGACCAAATGACCACTTGGCCCGACATTGCCGAGCACTGCCAATTGATGGTCGCCTTTGGTGGCATCTCGCCGCGCACCGCGCAAATCGAAAGCTCCGGCACCACCACCCATGAGGTGCGCCCATGGCTCCAACGCGCCGCCCAAAACGGCATGAAAACCGTCAATATCTCCCCCCAACGCACGGATTTTGAAACCGACGCCCAGTGGATCACCCCGCGTCCGGGCACAGATACCGCCCTGATGCTGGCCTTGGCCCACGAATTCTTCCGCACAGGCCGCGCAGACCGCACCTTCCTCGCCCGCTGCACCCACGGCGCCGACCAGTTAGAGACCTACACAGCCGACAAAACCCCCGCATGGGCCGCCGCGATTTGCGATATCCCCGAGGCGGTAATCACCAAACTGGCCCAAGACATGGCCACCAACCGCACCATGATCTCGGTGGCATGGGGCCTGCAACGGGCCCATCACGGCGAGCAGACCGTGTGGATGGGCCTGGCACTGGCCGCGATCTTGGGTGAGATCGGCAAACCGGGCACAGGCTTTGGCTTTGGCTATGGCAGCACCGCACCGGTGGGCCGCCCGTCCAAAACCTACCCGTGGCCGTCCATTCCGCAAGGCATCAACCCGGTCAAATCCTTCATCCCCGTGGCCCGCATCACCGATCTGTTGGAAAACCCCGGCGGCACATTCACCTATGACGGAAAAACCCACACCTACCCCGATACCAAGCTGATCTATTGGGCCGGGGGCAATCCCTATCACCACCACCAAGATCTGGCCCGACTGGAAACCGCATGGCAAAAGCCCGACACGGTGATCGTCAACGACCACACATGGACCGCAACCGCACGCCGCGCCGATATTGTGCTGCCCGCAACCGCCCCGTTGGAGCGCCACGACCTGATGCTCAACAGGCGCGATCCGGGCCTTGTCTACATGTCGCCCGCCATGGACCCTGTGGGGGACGCCCGCCACGACTACGACATCTTCGCCAGTCTGGCCGAACGTTTTGGCCAGCGCCAGGCTTTCACAAACGGCAAAACGCCCGAGGATTGGATGGCATGGATTTGGCAAGGCTGCGAGGCTGTGGCCAAATCGAACGGTTTTGATCTGCCCAGCTTCGAGGCGTTCAAGGAAATGGGCTATGTCGAATGCCCCGATTACGAGACCCACAATACCCTGTTCAAAGACTTTGCGGCCGACCCGGACACATATCCGCTGGCCACGCCCTCAGGCAAACTGCAACTGTCCCACGATATTTTGGAAGGGCCCCGTTGGACACCGCCCGCCGAATGGCTGGGCGAGGCCGCGCCGGACCAGCTGCATCTTTTGTCCCCGCAGCCGCCCGCCCGGCTGCACGCCCAGCTGGACAATGGCTCCCGGTCACGCGCCAGCAAGCTCAACGGGCGCGAGCCGTGCTATATGCACCCGGACGCCGCATCCGCCAAAGGCATCAACGCGGGCGACTTGGTGCTGGTCGAAAATGCCCGCGGGGCCTGCCTGACCGCCGCCGTGCTCACAGACGCAATCAGAGCCGATTGCATCGCCATCGCCACAGGCTCCAGCTACGACCCGCACGTGATCAACGGCAAACGCATATGCGTGCACGGCAATCCCAATATCCTGACATTGGACATGGGCGCCTCGGGACTGAGCCAAGGCAACATCGCCCATACCTGCTTGGTGACCATCTCAAAATGGATAGGCCCGGCACCAAACATCCGCGCCCTCAGCTTGCCCAAAATCACCCGCCCAAGCTAAAATCGGGCGGTCGGAACACGCCCTATCAACAACCAAACACCTAGAGCGTGCCACTTTAAACCCGTCAGCACCCAAAGCTATGTGAACTCAAAGATTTCAACGCGTTAGGTGATGCCTTCTGTCTCAAGCTAAAAGCAAAACCCTTTAGCGCAGTCCGTCCTCGCCGGCCACATCCTCTGCCAACAGCCCGCCCATACGCGCATGCGGACGCCCGCCATAAGCCATGGCCAGCGCAAACAAAATCTCCCCGGATTTTGGCCCGTCAGGCACACCCAACGTCATCGCATCAAAATGGGACCGCACATAAGCCGCGTTCACATGCCCAAGCGGGACATCCAGCGTCGCCCCCATACCGGCCACCTTCATGGCCGAGGGCACGATCGCCTTGGACGGCTGCACAAGCCCGCGCATGGCGTAGCCACCGGGCACATGCCACAGCGCGCCATGCTCAATCTCGCCGCCCTCACCGACAATAGCGCCTTTGCCGTAGGCATCGACCTTGTCCGGTCCGCCCATGACCTCCACCAACCGCTCCGACATCATCGCTCCCAGCGGCTTGAGATCCTCCATCGCCGCCTCCAAATTCGCCTCATAGCGCCCGGCAAACGGGTTCGTGACCACCGCCAACATGGCCGCCCGCCGCATCGGAGCATCCAGCTTCGGCCCGCCATCATGGGCGATTTCCTCCACGATAACTTGCGTCTTTCGAACCGTAAATTCAGCCATGAACCAACATCCTTTGCTTGGTCGTTTGGCGGGTCATCCCGCATAAAAATAACAGCGCATCCTCAATCAGACCGCGCGCCTTCGCTCGGTGCGCGACCGCCAAGCCACGCTCCAGCGCTGCCGATGCATCCGTATCCGACAACGGGCCCACATCTACCGTCACCAGACGATCGCCCAGATCGCTATCGGGGTTCAGATCAGATGCGGGCGCACGGGTCACCGAAGGGTGGCCGGGCAGATCAACCGCATTTGCGATCAAGGTCGCCGCCACATCCGCCATTGCAGCATCTTTGGCCAAGACCGTCACCGCGTCCGCAATGCCCAAAGAATGGCTGCGCCCGCGCCAGCCGGACGTGGCCACACCGCGCACGGGATCCGTGTAACCCACGCAGACCTCGCCAAATTGACCATCCGCCACAGCGCCCAGTTTCAACGCATATCCGTTGGACAGATAGACCGCGCAATCGCCACCATTATTGACATAAGCGCGGTCCAGTTTGCGCCCATCCACCAGTGCCGCAAGCATGTGATCTGCCACAGCCCCCGCCACAGCCGCCATGGGGGTGACGAAGGTTTCGGCATGCGGCGCGACGGCCCTGACCATGCGGCGCGCCACCGGTCCTTGGCTTGGCAAATAGCGGTTCGGGTCGGAAAGTCTTAACTCCTGTAACTCAGTTACAAGAGTTGAAAGCACCTCGCCGAAATCCCTTGTAACTTGCTGATAAGCAATGGCAATCTCGCCGTCAGCACCATATGCCTCGATGATTAGATCAATGGGACCATGGTTAAGATGCAAACGTCGCCCATCAGGCAACAGGGACGCTTGCGGCCCCATCACACCCGCCCCGTCCACGAAATCGCGGTGGAGGCCGCCCCATATTCTCCGCCGGTTTCAAGCACATCCTCGACCGTGCGAATGGACGCCTCGTGCCCGCCCAGCGCTACATAAGCATCGCGCCGCATGGTGAATTCCAAAGGGGCCACCAATGCCGGTGTGGGCACATACCCAAACGCATCCTTGGGCATGTCCAGCACATCCGCCATCAAGGTAATCCCACCGCCGGGCCATACGTAAACAGGCGCACCACCACAGGTCACATGCGCCCGCCGATCCTGAACCGAGCGGGTCAAAAGCACCGGGTTTTCCGTCACACCAGAGCGTAAACTGCCCCCCGCACCGCCCATGAACAGAACCGAGCACCGCGCAGGCTCGCAGTTTTCCTCGATCCGCTCAACTGATGTTCGAAGCTGCTCAGGCAGGTCCATCTCCACCGGCACCAAATCCTCATTGAGCACATAATAGCCAAACTGCTCGCCGGTGGTCGATACCATCAACATGCTCAAACCCGGACGCGCGCCCTTGGCTGGGTTCCAATCGCCCAAAATCTCCAACGGATCCTCAATGGTGGACCCGCCCCAACCGGTGCCCGGATCGGCCACTTGAAAATACCGCCCCGGCGTGGACCGACGCCCCTTGATCTTGATCCCCGTGGGCGCCCAATCGATCACCTTGCCCGCCTGATGCTCAGAGACGACACCGGTGATATGATCATCGACCACCACCACCTCATCGACCAAATCTTTCCACTGGGTCGCAAACATCCCGATCGTGGCTGACCCGCATCCGACCCGCATCCGCGCCTCGGTCACACCGTCCACCACAGGTGGCGCGCCCGCCTGAACCACCACGGTCGAGCCACCATCCACCGCCATCTCAACAGGCGCGCGGTTGCACAAATCCAAAAGCGCCGCACAGGTCACCCGGCCCTCTTTCTTCGAGCCACCGGTCAAGTGCTGAACACCGCCCAGCGACAACATCTGACTGCCATATTCACCGGTGGTCACGTGACCAACCGCCTCCCCGTCCACCCGCACTGTGGCCGCCTCAGCCCCCAAATGCCGGTCCGTGTCGATCTTAACTTTCACCCCGCAATATGAAAAAATCGCCTCCGTCACGACCGTGACCAGATCAACCCCGTCAATCTCGCGGCTGACAATGAACGGCGCGGGCTTGTAGTCGGGATATGTGGTGCCAGCCCCGATGGCGGTGACAAACCGGTCGCCCGCAGGCACCAAGGAGCCATCCCAAGATGCCCCCAAAAACGGCGTCACGTCACCGCTCCGCTCCAAAACCACCAGCGGATCACAGCGAATAATCTTGCCGTCCTCATTGGCATAACGGTCGCAAGCCCCGACCTTGCCCTCCGCGATATAACACATCACCGGGCACGCATCGCAGCGGATTTTCTCGGGCTTGTCCACAGGCTCAGTCATGCCGGGCCGCCTTCATGGCCGCCAGAACACGGTGCGGCAACGCCGGCAGGCGCGTGACCCGCGCACCGGTTGCATGACGGATCGCATTGAGGATCGCAGGCGCGGTCGGGATCAGCACATGCTCCCCCAAACCTTTGGCCCCAAACGGCCCAACAGGGTCCGGCTTCTCAATCAAAATGCTGTCGATGCGCGGCATGTCACCGGATGTGGGGATAAGATAATCATGCAGATTTTCCGTCCGGCCGGGCACATATTCCTCCATCAAAGCCAAGCCCAAACCTTGGGCAATGCCGCCCTCAATCTGCCCGGTGGCCAGCACCGGATTGATCGCGCGACCCACGTCATGGGCAGCCACAATGTGATCCACCCGCACCTTGCCCAGCGCCAAATCCACCTCCAACTTCACCAATTGCGCGCCGTAGCCGTAAACCGCATAAGGGGTGCCCTGCCCGTTCTCATCAAGAGCCGTTGTGGGCGGATCGTAAGTCTCCTCGACCCAAATTCCGTCACCCAAATCCAACCGCTCGGACTGGGCACCACGCCGGATCACAACCGCCCCATCCTCAAAGCAAATCGCCGCATCTTCACCCATATTGGTGCGCCTGAGCACTTCGGCCCGAAGCGCCAAACCTGCCAACTCCGCCGCCTTTCCCGTCACATAAGTCTGGCGCGACGCGGATGTTTTGCCGCAATCGGGCGTCAGCCCCGTGTCAGGTCCGATCAGCTCAAAATCCGACACGCGCGCGCCCAACGCATCGGCGCAAATCTGGGTCACAACAGTGTTGGCCCCCTGCCCGATATCCGTGGCCCCTTGATGCAGCACCAACTGACCCGCACCGGTGATCCCAAGGCGGATCGTGGACGGGTTGGGCAGACTGGTATTGCCGCAGCCATACCAACATGACGCAATGCCGATGCCGCGCCCATCTGCCTGTGCGGCCCACTCCTGCGCATCCGCCCAATGGGGCCGCAAAGCCTCCAGACAATCCGCAATGCCGACACCGTGCAAAGCCTGCCCGGTGGGCGTCACATCCCCGTCGCGCAACGCGTTGTGCAGCCGGAATTCCAACCGGTCCAGACCGGCCTTCTGCGCCAGCTCGTCAAACAAAGTCTCCTGACAGATCGCCGCCTGCGGCACCCCAAAGCCCCGAAACGCGCCCGATACTGGCCCATTGGTATGGATCGCCCGCGCCTCCGCCAGATAGTTGGGCATCAGATACGGCCCCGAGGCATGAACCGGCACCCGATTGGCCACAGTCGGCCCCCAACTGGCATAAGCGCCGGTGTTAAAATCTCCGTCAAAGCGCATGCCCACCAGCTTGCCCGCCGCATCACAACCGATGGTCGCGGTCATCTGCCCCGGATGCCGCTTGGTGGTAGAGACCATAGAGTCCCGCCGCGAATACACCATCCGGCAAGGCCGGCCCGTCAGCAGCGTGACCAACCCGATCAACGGCTGCAAGGACACATCCAGCTTGGACCCAAAACCGCCACCCGCCGCACTTGGCACAATCCGCACCCGCGCGCTCGGCAACCCCAGAACAACCGCTGTGTCATCGCGGTCCATCACCGGGGCTTGCGTGCAGGCTTGGATCACCAGCACATCGCCATCCATCCATGCCGCACCCGCCTCAGGCTCGATATAGGCATGCTCCACATAAGCGGTCTCAACGCCGCCGGTCACATGATGGGCCGCACCGTCCAGAGCCGCCACATCCCCGCAAGTGACCCGGCCCGTGATCAGCAAATTGCCCGGGCGCGCTGCGTGAATGGGCGCAGCCGCCTTGCCTTCATCAACGCTCAACGCATGGGCGCGCGGCGTCCACACAACCGGAAAACCCTCCAAGTCCAAATCGCGCATCACAGCCGCATCTCCGGCCACCAGCGCCACCGCCTCGCCGCGAAACCGCGCCACAGCCTCCGCCAAAGCCGGTTGATCGGCCAAAGGCGGGATCACCCCGAAACAGTTTTTGCCCGGAATGTCCTTGGCCGTGAATACCTGAACCGCACGGGCCTCAGCCCAAGCCGCCACATCGCCAAACTCAAAATCCGCATGCCAATGGGGGGACCGTAGGACCACAACCCGCAACGCATCTTGAGGCCAGTAATCAGCGCCAAACACCTCCGTGCCATCGATTTTGGCAACCCCGTCCAGACGCTCGATCGCAGCCCCGATGGACTGCCCGGCGGGGGGCATGGCAACCGGTTCCGCGTCCCGCCACGCATCACAAATGGCATCAATAATCTTGGTATATCCGGTGCAACGGCACAAAACCCCGCCAATGGCATCCTCCGCCTGCGCCCGCGTGGGCTTGGCCACATGGCGCAGCAATGCCACCGCAGACATCAACATGCCCGGCGTGCAAATCCCGCATTGAGCAGCTCCAAACCGCGCAAAAGCCCGCTTCAAAGACAATTCCGCCGCAGCACCCAATCCTTCAACCGTTTGCAAAGACCGCCCCAACGCTTGGCCCACCGGGGTCAGACAAGCGCAAACCGGCGCGCCGTCCAAAAGCACCGTGCACGCCCCGCAATCGCCCGCATCGCACCCCACTTTGGTGCCGCGCAGCCCCAACTCCTCGCGCAAAGCATCGCTGAGCCGCCGTCCGGGGTTCGCGCGGATTTCCAGCGCCGTACCGTTCACGGTGATGATCGACGGGGCCGCATCAAGGCTCATGGAACCACCCCCTTGATGGTCCGGGTCAACAGCTCCACCGCCGCCTCCGCCCGGTAGTGCGCATCAGCGCGAATGTCATCAATGGGCGACAGCGCCTGCCCCACCAAATCCGCCGGAATATCAAAATCTGCTACAGATTGTCCGATCAACGCCCGCTCCACCGCAGGCAACCGCACCGCCACCGCACTGCATGACCCGATGGACAAGGCCGCCGACCGGATCACGCCCGCGTCCTCCTCCAATCGCGCCGCCACCATGGCAATGGAAATCACCAGATATTTGCGCGCACCCAGTTTGAGGAAATGCGACCGCCCGGCCGTAGCCGCCTTGGGCACCAAAACCGCCGACACGATCTCTCCGGGCTTGAGCCGGGTCGCCCGGTTGCCGGTGATGAACTCCGCCAATGGCAACCTGCGATGCCCCGCCGCCGAGACCAGCTCAACCGCCGCATCCAAAATCAACAACGGCGGAACCCCGTCTGCCGCCGGTGAGGCATTGCAAATATTCCCGCCCAAAGTCCCCGCATTTTGGATCTGCACGGACCCGACCTCGCGCGCGCTCAGCTTGAGCGCATCAAAAGCGTCCGGCAGGTCTGCCGCCACCAGATCAGACCAGCGCGTGGCCGCCCCGATGCGAATTTCCCCGGCCGCGTCCGTGATCCCGCGCAAAGCCGCAATCCCGGTAATGTCCAGAATATCACCGCGCAATTCTTGGGCGGATGTGGCCGGATAAAGGTCCGTTCCACCGGCAAGAATGGTCGGGGAGCCCGCCGCCAGAAGCGCAAGCGCATCCGTTAGAGCGTCGGGCCGGTGATAGCTCATAGGTCTCTCCGAGGGTTGGGCAAACTCATTTGCACACAAACAATATGTTGCCAGCCTTCGCTGCATCTGTCAAATTTTGCAAGCAGGCGCGCCGCACAAAAACAACCGCCCAGACGGAGCCGCCGCGAAAGGACGCCATGCCCGATGAAACCTACACGCTAGAGACCCAAATCGGCTTTTTGCTGCGCCGGGCAAATCAGCGCCATCTGAGCATATTTGGCAACCATATTGGGGATCTGACCCCGACCCAATTTGCCGCAATCGCCAAACTTGTGGAACTTGGCGCGACATCGCAAAATCAGCTGGGCCGTGAAACCGCGATGGATGCGGCCACCATCAAAGGCGTGATTGACCGTTTGTGCGCACGCGGGCTGGTGGCCACCCAAGCGGACGATCAAGATCGGCGCAGATTGCTGGTCGAACTGACACCAGACGGTCAAAACCTGTGGGACGAGCTGGCCCGCAAAGGTCGCGACGTCACCGCCCAAACACTGGCCCCCCTGAGCGCGGCAGAACAAAAAAGGTTCTTGGCCCTGCTGCACAAACTCACCTGAAAGCACATGCGGCCCTTAGGTCTTGGGATACCGCCCTAGCCGCACATCCTGTGCGATCGCCGCCGCATCCCGCCGGGCCGGATCACCGTACCCACCACCACCGGGGGTGCGCACCCGCACCCGGTCCCCGGCCTCAAGCGGTATGTCCTGCTCCTTGGACAAATGCTCGGGCACATGGGTCACCCCGCCCCGGATCACCTCAACCATGTTGGGCGCCCCATCTTCGCCGCCCAGTGCCCCTTGCGGCCCGAACCGGCCATGATCCATCACAAAACTCGCCCGGGCCGCGCCGCGCCTGAGCTCAATTTCGTAATCCAGCCCAAGCCCACCACGGTGGGTGCCCGCCCCGCCGGAGCCTTCGCGCAGCGCATATCGGTGGTAAAGAACCGGGAATTGCTGCTCCATAATCTCCACGGGCGGGGCCTTTGAAATGCCGATGGTCGAGCAGCCGTTGGACAGCCCGTCATGATCCGCATTGCCGCCATAGCCACCCCCCGAAAGCTGGTACATCACGAAGGACCGGTCGCGCTCGGGATCATATCCGCCAAGCGCGAAATTGCCCGAGGTGCCCGCAGGTGCGGCCGTCACCCGTTCGGGGATGGCCTTGACCAATGCGGCAAAAACCGCCTCCGCGATGCGCTGAGACACTTCCGCCGCACAGCCCGAAACCGGTCGCGGGTATTGCGCATCCAGAAATGTGCCTTCAATCCCCACAACCTCCAAAGGCTCAAACGCACCCGCTGAGATGGGCACATCCGGAAAGATGTGCCGGACCGCCAAATAGACCGAACTGAGCGTCGTGGCCCGGACCGAATTCATCGGCCCAATGCAGGGCGCGGAACTTCCGGTGAAATCGAAACTCAGCCGCTCCCCGACGGTCACCGCCAAACGGATCTCCAAGGGCTCATTGACCACCCCGTCACTGTCCACATACGCCACCGCCTCGTAACGGCCATCTGGAACAGCGGCGATATGGGCCGCCATTTGATCACGGGCACGGACGCGCAACTCAGCAATAGCCGCCTCCACCGTATCGTCGCCGTAACGGTCCAAAAGTGCGCCAAGCCGCACCTCGCCCACCTTCAAAGCCGCCGCTTGCGCCTTCACATCACCAATGCGCTGATCGGCCACGCGAATGTTGGAACAAATGATCGCGTAAATCTCCCGGTCCAACACACCTTCCTTGAACAGCCGAACCGGCGGCAAGCGCAAACCTTCCTGCTCCACCGCCGTGGCAGAGGCGGAAAAGCCGCCGGGCACAGACCCGCCCGTATCGGGCCAATGACCGGTATTGGACAACCAACACCAGATTTTACCGCCCCGGTAAAAAGGCCGGGCAAACCGCACATCCATCAAATGAGTGCCGCCCAGATAGGGATCATTGACGATGTAAACATCATCCGGTTTGGGCGCAGCCACAGTGCCCTGCCCGATCATCTCAATCAGGGTCCGTGTCGAATATTGCATGGTGCCCACAAAGACCGGCAAACCGCCCGCACCTTGGGCAATCAACGACCCGTCTTGGGCCGAATATATCCCGTCGGAACGATCATTTGCCTCCGCGATGACCGGCGAGAACGCCGCGCGCGAAAACGACAGGTCCATCTCGTCGCAAACCTGTTGCAGCCCCGCTTGAATGACCGACAATGTAATGGGATCAAGCGTCATGGGCAGAGCCTCACTCGATGAGGAACCGCCATGACAAAAACGCGACTTCCTTGTTGACGCGAAGCAGCACAGGCCCCGCCCCGATTTGCAATCCCGCAATCGGAATGACGCCGTGATAATGGTCTGGAATGTCCTGATAACCGGTCGCGGCCCCCGCAAAGACGCCCAAACTCAGATCGCCGGGCGTTTCGCAAAATCCCAACCCGTACACCGCCAGCTTGTCGTGCGAGTTCCAGTAAGCCCCCGCCTCGCCGCCACAATAATCCGACTTGCGACCATAGCCCGCGCCCAAATTGGTTTCGTTGAGCGGAGTGCTGCGGTCGAAATGGTAAGAGCCCAAGTTGAGCGCCCAGTAATCCTCCGCCGATGCACCTGCGCACAGCGCCAGCCATAAAACGGCCGTTCTCAAAATCTGAACCATGAAAAATTGCCCCACGCAAATCCCCTACACCAGATGCTTGTCTAGCAGTCATTGGGGCACCTCGACCAGCAAATTTCCGTCCCCGTCGCTCAAAGCTTTGTGACCGGGATCAATCACAATGGTCGTGTCCAGCTGCTCGACAATGGCAGGGCCGGACACCACCGCATCCATGGGCAAATGATCGCGCCAGTAAACCGGTGTGTCGACCCAGCCGCCCTCAAACCACACTTGGCGCATACCGGTTTGCGCGGCCTCCAGCGACGCTTTGCGACCGCCGGGATCAATCAACACCGACAGATCAATCTCAGGCCTGCGCCCAATGACCGATGCGTTCACCGACACCAGCGCGGGCCGGATTTCCGGCAATTCCACCCCGAACCGCTCCAAATAGGCGGCCGCAAACAGGCTCCGCAGCATGTCCCGGCTGGGCGTGGCCGTGTCCAAAGGCACCCGCAACACATGGGTTTGGCCGACAAATTGCATGTCCACCGACAACACCTCGCGAATGTCCTCGACCGCCACGCTTTCGCGCCCGATCAACGCCCGACCTTCCGCGATTTGCCGCCCAAAGATCGCGTGCAGACCGTCCATGTCCACCAGATCAAGAGGCTTGAGAATACTGTTCACAAAATCATGACGCAGATCCGCCACCACACAGCCCAAAGCGTTGGTGATCCCCGGACGGGCGGGCACCAGCACACGCGGAATGCCCAACTCGCGGGCAAGGGCGGTGGCATGAAGCGGCCCCGCACCGCCAAATGCAAAGAGCGCAAAATCACGCGGATCATGCCCGAGCGAGACCGAAACCATGCGCACAGCCCCCGCCATACGCGCGTTTGCCACCCGGATCACCGCCGCTGCCGCCTCCATGGCCGACAGGCCCAAAGGTGCGCCCAGATCACGGGCAAAAATCGCCTCCACATCGGCCATCGACACCCCCGCATCGACCGAGTTCAGCCGCTCCGGGTTCAGCCGCCCCAAAAGCAGGTTGGCATCCGAAATGGTCGGCCTCTGCCCGCCGCGCCCGTAACAAATTGGCCCCGGCGTGGCCCCGGCACTTTCCGGGCCGACCTGCAACAGGCCTGCCGTGTCCACATGCGCAATCGACCCGCCGCCAGCCCCAACCGTGCGCACATCCACCATGGGCACATGGATGGGCATGGCATATTCAACCTCAATCTCGCTCGACACCCCCGGCTCGCCGCCAAGAATGAGCGACACATCCGTGGACGTGCCCCCCATGTCATATGTGATCAGATTGGGCACACCCGCCTTGCGCCCCGTATAGGCCGCCGCCATCACACCCGATGCGGGGCCCGACATCACCGTCTTGGCCGCTTCACGGGCCACCATGCGCGCTGACACCATGCCGCCGTTTCCGTTCATCACCAACAGATCATGAGCGTAGCCGCGGGTCGAAAGCTCTGCCACCAAACGGTCCACATACCGCTGAATGATCGGCTGCACCGAGGCATTGACCGCCGCCGTCACCCCGCGCTCAAACTCCCGGCTTTCCGACAATAACTGATGGCCCAACGTCACATAATCATTGGGCCAAATCTCCGCCAAAATGGCACCGGCACGCTGCTCGTGGGCGGGGTTCGCGTAAGAATGCAGGAAATGCACCACAACCGCCTCGCAACCGGCCTCCATCAGCGCGGCGGCTGCGGCCCGCAACTGTTCTTCATCCAAAGAGGTCACAACCGCGCCGCCCGCATCCATCCGCTCGGGGATCTCAATGCGCAAATCGCGCGGAATGATCGGCCTGAACTGCCCGGTCATCCCATAGGCGTGCGGACGGGTGCGCCGGCCCAACTCCAAAACATCGCGGAAACCTTGGGTGGTGATCAAACCGGTCTTGGACAACTGCCGCTCCAACACCGCATTGGTCGTGGTGGTGGTGCCGTGAACGATCAAATCAAGCGCGGCAACGTCGACCTCAGCCGCCTCCATGGCGTTCAAAACCCCAAAGGCCTGATTATCAAGCGTGGTCGGGGTCTTGGCCAAACGCAACTGCCCCGCCGCCACATCCAGATAGACCAGATCGGTGAATGTGCCGCCCACATCAACGCCCACCACACGTCCGGTATCAGATGGCTTGCTGGTCACCCGCCGCTCCCTGAAAATTCATTTGCATACAAATGAACTTCACCGCAAATCAGAGCGCTTGTCAAACAGCCCCTCGCAACAACTCATCATGACGCCTCAACGCCCTGATGATCTTGGGATAGATGTCGATATGCGCCTGCTTGCCCAAAAAGAAATCCATGTGCGCATAGTCCGGGAACACCTGCCGGTCATAATAATGCGCCCACTCGCGGTTAACATCATTGAGCCAATTGAACGTCCGCAAAGATGTATCCGGCATGAATTCCTGATTGAGCGCACCGGCCAAAAATGTGATCGGCATGCGCAAATTCTCGTAATTCTGCAAATAAACGTTCTTGCCATCCTTGTTGACCGCAATGCCCTGCCGGACGACCTCGGCGATGTGCTGGAACGGCTTGGTGGACAGCGCGCCAAACACAGTCTGGATCGCATTATGGGTGTCCTCATTGAGCTGCTCATGGGCATAAACCGGCCCGTATAACCCGAAAATCCGGTGACATGTGGGGCTGTAACACGGCGCATCATTGGGGAACGGCACATCCCATGTGAGCATGTTAATCACCTGATCTTGCAGGAACTTGCCCGGCTCATCAGGGTTCTCATCCACCAAGGAATTGGCATCAATGGTCAAAAGCCCCCGGAACAGATTGGCCACCGCCTTGTTGGGCGCAATCGCATCAGCCATGGGCAAAAGGTTCTCCGGCAAACCGTCCCGGATCATCCGCGCCAAATAAGTGTCGGCCTTGAATTTGTTGAACCAATTGGTCACCGGATGCAGCGTAAGCTGCGACGACACGACCGAGCGTATCCCCTTCATCCCCGACAACAGCGCCATCAGATGGGTCATCGATCCCATGCAATGCACCACCGCCTGCATGTCGCGAACCCCCGCCTCGCGCTGAATATACTCCACCGCCATGGGCCAGTCCTGAGTGGCCACATCATCCAGATTGAACGGCCTGAGCGACGATTGCAAAAGCGGGCTCGACCGGTAGTCAAACAGCCAGACATCATAGCCCGCCATGCATAAAGCATCGACAAGGTTCTCCTCCACCGTCTCCATCGCAAACGATGCCGCACGGGTCGCAAATCCCGGTGCCAACACCACGGTCTTGTTCATGGCGTATTTGTTTTCGCGCGCATCATACCGGGTCAAATGCAGCGTCTTCTCGCGCTCATTTGGCAACCAGTGCGAGGTCGAATGCACGTCCATGCCCCGCAGTTTGGCCCGCTCCAAAGGCGGCAAAGACTTGACCTTGCCCTGCTTTTTCGCCTGCGCCGGGAAATTGTACAGATAGGCCAGCATCTCCCCGTAGGCGCGAAACACCAACATGCCGAAAAAGCCCGCAAACTTGACCATGAAATAGGCGTTGATCTGGAACAAGATCCGCTCATCATGCGCCACCGCCAAAATCCCGATCAACTTGCGCAACAACTCTTGGCGCATTTTCGGATTGTCCAAATCGGCCTTCAAATCCCCCCAAAAAATGGCGTCCTTGGCCAAAGCGGTCAGGATCATGTTGTCATCTTGCGACGGAAACTCAGGCTTCACCGAGGCCAGCTGCTTGAGCAAATCCTGAACCGTCAGCGTGATCACACCGGCCGCCAGACGTTTACCCTTGTTTGTACGCCCCTCGTAAATATCCACCGACAATGTGGTCAGATCAGTCCACCAGTTTGAACCGGGACGTCTGGCCAGCGTCTTGAAGCCGTGGAAATAAAACTCCTTGCCCCCCGACGTCGCGACGCACGAATAAATCATCTTCCAGGTCTCAACCTCGCCTTGCTCGGCGATCAACAACTGGAACTTACCGCCCTTGGCGATCACCAAAGGCTCAGGCGCCAAATACGTGCAGTGAATTTCGCCGGTCAGATTGGCCTCATGCGCGTCACTTTCAGTCAGCTTCTTGAGCGAATGGGCCACAATATTGAAATGCGCCACCAGCGGCTGATCCTTGGCCTCACCGTATTTGGCCGCCACATCATAGCGGTTGGACAAAGCCGGTGCGTGCTCCAAATGAGGCTCGCAAACATAACCCGACATGGTCTCCTTGAAAGCCAGTTTGGGGCTGAAATCGCCGCACTCTTCCTCCAGATACTTGGCCGCGCCAATTTGGTCCCCCTTGGCCACATACGCCAAAACGTTTTCCAGAATATCGACCACATAGGCCAAAGCAGGATCGATATCAGAGACCAACTCAGCCTCGGTCAGACCTAACTTCAGCCCCATGTCGTAAAGACGCCGGGTCAGAGATTTCCAAAACGTGTCGTTGTCTTCCTCAGTCTTTCCCGGCTGGAAACGGTTCTTGGTCGCGGCAATGATCTCGCGCTTGACCTGATCATAACGCCCGTCATGAATGCCGTCGCGCCAACGGTTGAACAGCTGGATAATCCCCTCAAGCCTCTGGGTCAGCCCGATCTCCACCGGAACAGGTGCCTTTGGCGTGGCTGTGCCCATCAACTTGCGCGCCGTTATCTCCGAATTGTTGACCGGATGGGTGCGCACCAAAATATCCATGGCACGCTCGCTGATTGCGGTGATCGTCAAAAGCGGATTAAGCCCGATAGAGCTGGGAATGACCGCGCCGTCGCACACATAAAGCCCCTCATGGACCGCCCGCCCGCGCCCCTTGAAAACCTGACAGGCCGCGTTCACAACCCCGTCCTCAGCGGTTGCGCCCATGCCACATCCCCCCACAGGATGAACCGTCACCAACTTGCGCCCAAAACGCGGACGCCACAAAGGATTGGGCAAATAATTGGCCCAAATACTGTCGCTGGCCTGCTCCAGTTTCGCATTCACATTGATGTAGTTTTCCTGATCACCGACGCCCGGCCAGTTGACCACAATACAATCCGTGTCGCCGTTCATCTCCAAACGACCATCCCCCTTGTCGTGGGACATCACCAGAAATGTCTGGGTTTGCGACGCCGCCCCCTCATAGGCCATTTGCTTGAAATCAGGCTGCTCCGACGTCCCGTCCGCGCCCTCGACAGCGACACCCGCACCGGCACCTGCAAACAACATCCCGATCCGCTGGGCATCGCGAAGCCGCTCCTCCACATCGGGGAAACGGGTGAAATCCCCGTTGAGCGCCTGCTGCATGAACAGCCCCATGGGCATGGCCAGAGAAACCGCGCCGGGTGCCACACCCTCCTCGATCACCATCGACTTGGTGTAATCCTTCTCATCGGGATCAATACGGATCACCCCGGTGATACACGGCCCCGGCTGGTATTTGGGAATGTCAGGCTGGTTGTCGCCCGCGCCAATTCCGTAAATCGGCAATTGCGGGTCTTTGGAGCCGTTGTCGATGTTGTTCCAAAACGCATCAAACCCAAAGCCCAAGACATCGCCATTGCCGGAAAAGCCACTGCCCAGCATATCAGAGGTGCTCAACCCCTCCCGCTTGGAGCGGATCAGAATCTCCGTAGACCCCAGCGATCCTGCCGCCAGAACAACAATGTCAGCGGTTAAAGTGCGCCTGACGATTTTGTCGCCGCGCAAATCCTCCACGACCAACGACCAAGCCTCGCCGTCGCGCGCAATCGTGTAAACCCGCGCTTGGGTGACAATGGTGGCCCCGGCGGCATGAGCGCGCGGCAAATAATTCATCAACGTGGTGTTTTTCGACCCGTAATTGCACCCAGAACAACAATCACCACACATGTTGCAGGGCGGTTGCGTGATCTTGGTCTTGGTGTCGAATGTCTCTTTGAACGTCACGTTGATGGGCGGACGCTCGACCTTCAGACCAAACCCCTTGGCCGACACCTCTAGGGCCTTGAGCTTGTTGGGGTTGTAGCGCGCCGGCAATCGGTTCGATCCCAACTCCTGCCGGGCCCGCTCGAAATAAGGCTTGAGCGTCTCAGGATCGGCAAATTCCCGTGGCCAGCGCTTGCTTGCCAAAACCCGTTGATCGGGCTCCAAAGCCACATTGGCATTGATCAACGAGGTGCCCCCCAAGCCGCAGCCCAGAACCACACTCATGTCGTCATTGACCCGAATATCAAACAGCCCGTTGCTACCCTGTGCAAGCGGCCCTGCCTTGGCAGTGGTGATCTGTACCTCCTTGGCCGCCTTTTGCGGCGTGTTCGGATAATCACCGGGTAAAATCTCGCGACCGCGCTCCAGCACACAGACCGTCCGGCCCGATTGCGCCAAGCGCAATGCACTGACGCCGCCGCCGTAACCCGATCCAATCACAATCGCATCAAAATGGGTCAGCTTGGCCTCAAACAGCGCATCCAAACTGGTAGAAATGGGCTTCCACTTGGTCATATCACGCCCCCTTCCGCGGACCGGAAATCATGTCCGCCGAGGCTGTGGACTTCAAGATCACCTTCTGGCGCACCTTTAAGCCGGCTGCCACCGCCACAGAAAATTCCACCCAACGCTCCTCATTGGCCGCCACAGCCGCTTTCAGGGCCACCTCCATCGGGTTGCCCGGCTCCAAAGAATGCACATAAACCTCCTGCAAATCTGGGTCTGGCGAACTGTTGAACACCCGCAACGCCGCCACATGCATGTCGTCATCCACAAAAATGATCGAAGCCCCCTCCTTGGTGCTCAAAAGCGAGGTATCAAGGATCCAGCCACCAGTGTTGTAAACCTCCACCGGCGAGGGGAACATGCGAATGGGCTCACTGCCCGGCTGACCGTCCGTGACCAGGCCGTCGACGACAAACTGATCCTCAAAAGGCTTGTGCGTGTGGCCGAAAATAAACGCGGTCTGCTCCGGTTGCTTCTTGCCGAACCAATCAAACATCTGCCGCCCGACACCGCCCAATAGATAATCATGCAAACCTTGGATCGAATCCTCGCCCAAATAGGACGTGTAGCTCAACCGCTCGGTCTGAGAGAACTTGCCAACCGTCGCATCAATGATGCCCTTTGCGATAATGCCCACCGCATCCTTGATCTGATTTGTCTTGGGCAAAGGCAGAGCCTTCATCAGGTTCTCCGCAAGCGTGTCGGCAAACCGGTTTTGCAACCGCCCCTCCTCGCTGCCGGTCAACAAGAACTGATAAACCGACGCCACATCCTCGCCGATGGGTCCGTTCTCACCAACCGTGGACCAGCCAAAATCAATCCAGTTGCCGTTTTCCTTTTCCAACTGCTCAACCGTCAAAGGCCCGCAGACACGGCCGTGAAACCCCGCCACAAGGATCGACAACAAGCGGTAAGTGGCCTCGATGAAATGCCCATGATGGAACACCACCGCACGAGACAAATCCGCGCTGGCCGCACCCAGATTTGGATAATACACCGGCACCGTGAACGCCTCGCGGGTGGCGGTCGCCAAAATCTCCTGAATGAGCGACGATTGCAGCTCCTCATTGGGCTCGGTGAAGGCCGGGGTCACATGATCGAACCGGGTCAAAACCCCCTTGTCCAGAAGCGACCGGGAAAACTTCGCATCCCCCTTGGAGAACGTCTCCGTTTGATACCGCAACGCGGTCCAAAGCGAATGATCGTGATTGCCGGGCACAAAATAAACCTGACTGGACAAATGCGCAGGCACAGGCGTGTCGCCCGACCCCACCAGCAATTCGCGCGCGAAAGTCTCAAAAACCTGCGCAGACCGCTTTGGCGGCGATAAGGACAAGTCCAAAACATCGCCCAGCAACACCAGATCCGGCGGGGCCTCACCACCACGCCCCAAATGGGTCAATGTCGGACGCAGTGCCGCCGCCAGCGCTTGCGTGACCGGGCTCGGCTCCGTGTTTAAAATGCTGTAATCACCACCACGCTGTCTGGTGATGTTCGAAATCAGGCTTGTCTCAGCTCCCGCATGGAGATCAGACATGCAAACAAATCTTGTGCGAGAAATTCCCCCAACCCCTCAATGATTACCTAAAAATGCCAAGGCACTTTGTTGTATGATGGCCCGCCAAGCAACAAAAATTTATGTGAAATTGAGAATACCAGTACCTAAAGCGGTCCTAACTTTCTCTCAAAACCAGATGCGGCACCACGCGCCTGCAAGCACAGCGAACCGAAACAAGTTGCACTTCAACGACAAGTTGAAACGCTTTAATGCTTTGACAACGCCCAAATTACACACAATTGTGCAACCTAAGCGTCTTGGTTTGGGAAGGCCCAGGCGCAGCGGGATTGGGGCTTTGATGAATCGGGATACGCAGCTTCGGGGAGAGCGCCGCTGGACGGCAGTTCTGTGCGCCGATCTGGTCAACTTTACCGGCATGTCCAAAACCCTTGGCCCGGAACGTACCTATGAGCTGATGCGCCTTGTGGTCGGTGCCGCCCGGTCCGAGATTGAGAAAAACGCCGGCCATATCATCGAATATGCAGGCGACGCCCTGTTTGCGGTGTTTGGCGCACCCACAGCCGCCGAAAACGCCTCTCTGGATGCCTGCCGGGCCGCGCTGGCGGTGCAATCGCGCATGCAACGCGACGCCGATGCCTATGCGCGCGATTTCGGCCTGAGCCCAAGTTTCCGCATCGGGCTGGCCGGGGGCTCGGTGGTGTTTGGCAGTCTGGGCCATGGTGAGCGGCTCGACATCAACGTGCTGGGCGACGCGGTCAATCTGGCCATGCGACTGCAAAAGGAGACCCCGAAAGGCACCGTGATCTGCTCGGATGCGATCCACAATCTGGTCGAGGGGTTTGTGGATGTGCAAAACAACGGCCCCACCAATATCAAAGGGCTTGCCGAGACCCATATCACCCATAAAATCCTCAGCCTCAAAACGGGCGTGAGCTTCTTTGAGGGCCGCATGAAGCGCGGCACCAAAGAGTTTTTTGGCCGCGAGGACGAACTCGACGGTCTCTACAATTGGCTGACCGCCACCCGCTCCCCGATGATCGAAGTGTCCGGCCCACCGGGGGCTGGCAAATCCCGGCTGATCCACGAATTTCTGACCCGCCAAACCGAAAAGCCCCACATCCTTATCGGGCAGTGCAACGTCAACACCCAACAAACCGCACTGACCCCGATCATCGAGATCATCCGAACCGCCATTAACCACAAACCCCATGACACCAAAGACGCGCTGACCAAGAAACTGGCCGATTTAACCGATGTGAACGATCCGGCCTTCAGCTATATTTTGAACCGCGTTGGCGGGTTTGAGGGCGACGGCAGCACCCTGCCCAACCAAAGCGATAACGGTGTCGCAATCCGGCGGCTCTGCGAAAAACTGCTGGCGGCGATCTCTGGCCAGCAAGACGCGCTGTTCTTGATCGAAGACGCCCACTGGATCGATGCCATCAGCGAAGCGGTGATCAATAATCTGATTGAGGGCGAAGACACACAAGACTTCTGCCGCTTCATGGTCACCCGCCGCAGCCATATCACCCGGCAATGGACCGGGCGGCGCACGATCACCGAAATCGCGCTGGCGCCGCTCAGCCAAGCCTCCGTCAAAGGGCTCATCCTTGTGCTTCTGGATACCCCCAATGTGGACGCGGGCCTGGTCGAACTGGTCGATGAGAAATCCGAACGCATTCCGCTTTTTGTGGAAGAAATCGTGCGCTACCTGCAATTCTCCGGCGCCATCGATATCAAGGACAATTGCGCCCAACTCAACAGCACAACGCCGCCCAATATTGTCAGCGGCAACCTGCAACATCTGGTGCTCAGCCGGTTCGACGCACTGCCCCTGAAGGACCGTAAATTGCTGGTCATCGCCGCCGCACGCGGCCGCCAGTTCTCCAGCAGCTTTCTGAGCGATTGCGCAGCCGACCCCACCGACAGTGCCGCGTGCATCCGCCGCGCACAAGAGGCAGGCCTGATCGAGGATGACCCCTCCCGCGGTGACCAGAACTGGCGCTTTTCCCATGCGCTGATCGGCGAGGCCATCTACCAAAGCCTGCTCGGACCAGAGCGGCGCGACATTCACGCCACCATCGCCGCCGTGCTTGAAGCGGGAAGCGATGGCCCAACCACACAAATCGCGGGCGAGCTGGCAACCCATTTCAAATCCGCCGGAAATCACACCAAAGCCGTGCACTACCTGTGGCAATCGGCCCAAAAAGCCTATGAGATTTTCTCGGTGGTTTTGGTCGATGAACAACTCGAAACCGCCTTTGCCCTGATCGAGGCGGAACCGGATCTGGTCGATACCGAAACCTTCGGCCAAATGCTGTTTTTGTGGGGCCGAACCCTCGATGTCTACGGAAATTTCCGCAAACTCAACACCATCATGGAACGCTACATTCCGCGCCTGCGCGCCCAAGGCGCCTCGGAAGTTCTGTCCTTGTGCCTGTCCATGAAAGCGCTTGCCCGCTGCCACGCGGCGGAATTTAAACGCGCACAAGAACTGCTCGACGAGGCGCTGAACATGGCCCAAACCCTCAACATCGAGTTCCCCACCATCTGGGCCAAAGTTGTGCAAATGCGCATCAATGTGGATAGCGGCTTTGCCGATCTGGGGGCCACCGCTGATCTTTACGCCCAAGTCAAACCGGTGGCCGAACGGCTGCAAGACAGCCACCTGATCCAACTGTCCACCTATGTGATGATGACCGCCTACCGGGGCGAAGGCGCGCTGAAACGGGCCAATGAATTTGTCGATTGGCTGACCGAATTTGGCACCACCCATAACAGCACACGCGCCATCGCAATGTCCCACTGGGCGCGCTGCATCAACCATCTGGTGCGCGATGAAATGGATGCCGCCATCATGGCTGCTAACGAAAACCTGCGCCTCACCGTGGCCCCCACCGCAGACTGGCGCATTGCCGCGGTCGGGCGCACGGTGGCCAAGCTCAATCGCGGCGACCCGGATGTCTCCCCCTCTGACCTTCTGCCCTTTGTTGAGACGACCATGAACAGCGACGACACCACGCTGGGCAATGCGGTGCGGGCGCAATATTGGATCAACATGATCGGCCACGGGCATTTGCTCAAAGGCTGGACCGGCCTTGTGCGCACCCAACGTGCTATCGGGATGAAATCCACCCCCGAAATCCGCCGCTTTATCGAGCTGGTCCGCGCCGAGGTGCTCATGTCCGTGGCGGGCATCCTGCCAAGGTCCGGGCCGCGCCCAAAACTTGGGGCGCTTGATATGGCCATGGGGCTGCGTCTGAAGATAGGCGGGCGCAAAAGAGCCGAGCAACACCTGCAAAATTTTCTTGATCTGGCCCCGGTTCAGCAGGGGTATTTTGTCGCCCGCATCATGCGCGATTTCGGGCTGATCGCCCGCTCCAAAGGGCAAGAGGCTGAGGCCCGCGACTATTTCGCCAAATCGATCACCCTTTACGAGAACGAAGATATGTTCGAGGCCGCCTTGGCCGTCGAAGCCATGCGGGATCAACACCAGCCGGGCTAAGCTGCCGCGATTGATATCCGACCCGACGCGCCGATGGCGACCGGCACAGGATCAAGCGCGCAACCCTGCCCAAACCCGCCAAGCCCGGTGCCGGTTTCCACATCAAACACCGCATCATGGTTGGAACAAATCAACTTGGCCCGGTCCGCCGATAACACATCCGCCGCCCTGTAATCCAACGGCAAATACTGGTGCGGACAGGCATTCACATAAGCCCAGACCTGCCCCCCGCGTCGCGCCAAAAGCACCGAGAAATCACCGATATTGACCGAATGCGTCCCCGGATCGGGAATATCCGCCAGATCGCAAAGCGCGTCCCCCGGCGCGGGCGCACCGGGATAGGTTTCCCATGCCGCAATCACCATGCCGTCACGACGCCTCCAGAACGCCGCGCTGGATCTGATCTTCCTCGATACTCTCAAACAACGCCTTGAAATTGCCCTCGCCAAACCCGTCATCACCCTTGCGCTGGATGAACTCGAAAAAGATCGGCCCGATGACCGTCTTCGAGAATATTTGCAGCAAAATCCGCGTGGTCCCACCATCGACGACACCCTCGCCGTCGATCAAAATGCCGCGCGCCTCCATACGTTCCAACGGCTCCTCGTGGTCCGTCACGCGGGCGCGGGATTTGGCATAATAGGCAGGCGGCGGTCCGGGCATAAACTCCATCCCCATATCCGCAATCGTGTCCGTGGCCGCGTAAATATCCTCAGTACCGACCGCGATATGCTGAATGCCTTCGCCGCCATACTCCTTGAGATATTCCTCGATCTGCGACTTGTCGTCCGAGCTTTCATTGATCGGAATACGGATTTTCCCGTCCGGCGATGTGAGCGCCCGCGAGGTCAGCCCCGTGTGCTTACCCGCAATGTCAAAAAACCGGATTTCACGAAAGTTAAACACCTCCGCATAAAACTTATACCATGTGTCCATATTCCCGCGAATAACGTTATGGGTCAGATGGTCGATATAATAAAACCCCGCACCGACAGGCTGCGGGTCCGCCTCCCCGGTCCAGTTAAACTCCGCCTCGTAACACGACCCCAGATCGCCGTAAGTCTCCACGAAATAGAGAAGCGAGCCGCCAATCCCGATCACCGCAGGCACGTCCAAAGTCTTGCCCGGCCCGGTATATTCCTTGGCCCCGTAATCCACCGCGCATTTCAAAGCATGCTGCGCATCCACAACCCGCCACGCCATGGCCGGCGCGCAAGGGCCGTGATCTTCCACGAATTGGGACGCATGGGAATTGGGCTCGCGGTTGAGGATGTAATTCACCCGCCCCTGCCGGTACAAAACAATGTCCTTGGTCTTGTGAACCGCAACCGGCACATAGCCCATTGACGTAAAAAGCGCCTCCAGCTTTTCAGGCTCCGGGTGGGCGAACTCGACAAACTCAAACCCGTCAGTGCCAGCAATGTTGTGATCATCAATCACAGCCTTGGGGGCATCATGTGGAAACGGTCCCATATCTTTCTCCTTACGCAGCCGCGCGTTTGGCGGCATTCAAATCATCAGCCACATGGGCCGCAAGTTTCTCAATGGCGCGCAGAAACACGCGCTCCTCTTCATCTGTCAGTTGCTCCGAAAGCCCGTCACGACGCGCCTCCACCAACGGGGCTGCTTGCGCGATCAAGGCCTGACCCGCCGCCGTCACCGTCAGGATTTTGCGCCGCCCGTGATTGGGGTCCATGGCCACATCCACAAGGCCCAGCTTTTCCAGCTCCACAATCGTGCGGCTGATGGCCGCCTTGTCATAACCGGTGTAGCGCACCAGATCGGTGGCCGCCGCCTCGCCAAAGGCATCAAGGGTCACCAGCGCCCGGTAACTCACCAACGAGACCCCAAACCGCGCCGCAATACTGCTCATTTGCCGGTCCAACAGCTTGGACAACACCGAAAACCGAAAGGTCATCTGAGCCTGCAATTGCGAAATCCCGTCGAGGGCACGCTGATGTTCGGTTTTCGCTGATTCCAACATGATGAAAGAGATATCGCCATAATGTTGCTAAATCAACAATCAAAGATCAATCACAACCTAATTTGGTGACCAACCCAAATCTCTCCCCCCCGACGCCAACACCCCAAGACCACCGCTTGCGCTCGCGCCCCCGCAAGGTAGTCTACGGCCAAACAACGCAACAAAGGCACGCACCATGAAGAAGAACGGGATCAAACAACTTTGGGGTCAGAACAAAACCATATTGAATGGCTGGCTCTCGATACCAAATGCCTTCTCCGCCGAGGTTATGGCCGCACAAAATTACGATTCTCTGACCATCGACATGCAACACGGACTGATCGAATATTCCGACATGGTGGGCATGCTTCAGGCCCTGTCATCCACCCCCGTGACCCCGCTTGCGCGGGTGCCTTGGCTTGATCCGGCCGCGATCATGAAAACCCTGGACGCAGGTGCCATGGGGATCATCTGCCCGATGGTCAACACACCCGAACAAGCCGCCCAACTGGTCGATTATTTGCGCTACCCGCCGCAAGGCGCGCGCAGTCTGGGACCGATACGGGCCCGCTATTCCCTTGGCATGGACTACGTGAAACACGCCAATGATCAGATCTTGTGCATTGCCATGATTGAAACCGCCGAGGCTATGGAAAACCTCGAAGCGATTGCCGCCACACCGGGACTGGACGCGCTCTATATAGGCCCGTCGGACCTGACAAACAGCCTCTCAAACGGCGCATTGCCGGTGGGTATGGACCGCGAAGAACCCGAAATGGTCGCCGCCATAGAGCGCATAAAATCCGCCGCCCATGGGGCCGGGATCAAAGCCTGCCTGCACACCGCCTCGACCGATTACGCAGTGCGCGGCTTCGAATGGGGGTTCGATCTGATCACCATGGCCAGCGACACCATCCATATGGCCCAAGCCGCCGGAGCCGCAGTCAAGGACGTGCGCTCAAGGGTCTGACGCCAAATCAAGCTGGCCCAGAAACGCCAAAATCTCAGAGGGCAGCTTTGCCGCCCCGGCCGTCTCGCGCACACGCGGCAAAATATCAAAGGCAGCCTCAAGATCGCTGACCGGCTTGCACGCGCGCGCCGCGTCCAAATCACCAAAGAAAGGCGTGCCGTCCCCGTAGATACCCAAGCCGCGATTGATCGGCTCAAAATGATCCACCAGACGGGCGCGATTGACCGCGCCAAACACCTCTATCTGCCCGTTTGGTGGCGCTCCAAACTGCGCGTGCCGGTCCACCATCCAGCGCCAAAACACCTGCCGGTTGGGCTCGGACAAGACCCCGTTGGCCCTGCGCACGATCTCCATGGCACAGGGCGCAATCGACGCATTATCCCGCCCCACCGCCCGCATGCCGGGGGGCTCCTGCAACCCGGACTGACGCCAAAAATGCTCGACCGAGCCGCCGTCACGCAGCACCGAATTGTAGTTGGACACAAGCATATTGCCGGCACCAAACACCGCGCGCCACGGCTCAAGCATAGCGGCAAATTGCAGATGAATACTGTCCAGATAACCGTCCAGCGCCGCACCGCGCAACGCCGCCACGGGCCTGCCAAACTTCAAGACCTGTCCGTGCCAAGACGCCAAATACTGGTCGGGACGCCGCAAACTGCATAAAATCCGCGCGTCCCCCATGTCAAAACGCCCCGCCAACGTCTCCACCAACTTCACCCCGGCGATGGAGAAATTGCTGAACGCCTCGGCGCATAAAATCACCGTAGACGGCCTGTGTTGTGCAATCTGCGCCGCGATCCGCGCAATCATCACCTCGGAAGAGGGCGCATCCCGGTGCCACACCGGAACAGGCCGCCCCGTGTGCTCGGACACCATGCGCTGCGCCAATACGTTATGAGCCTCGCGCACACTCAATAGCGACGGCCCGATGCCAAATCTCTGCGTCAGCTTGGTCTTGAAATCCCGCTTTAGATTGGGCGGCATAACCGTCGGATATAAAATCCCCTGCGCCAATAATCGCCCGGCATTGCGCGCCAGATAATTTTGCAACGAGGTCGACCCAACCTTGTGGTGGCCAATGAATAAAATGAACTTCAAGCCCATGCTCCGCGATACCTGCACCCGATCTATAAAGGCGCGCGACCGCCGGCCCAACCCATAACCGCGCGACAGCCCCTAAGACCACGTGACAAAGCGGGGCGACTTGGGCAAAATGTCGCGACCTTCTTTTTTATATTCACGTTTCGATATATATGTACCCAAACACATGACAGGAGCGAGACAATGACGCCAATTATCAAAGCCTTCTTTGACGATGCGACCAACACGATCTCCTATGTTGTGCGTGATCCGGCCAGCCAAGCCGCCGCCATTATCGACAGTGTGCTGGACTATGACCAAG
Organism: uncultured Paracoccaceae bacterium; assembly: GCA_937920555.1. Classification (GTDB taxonomy): domain Bacteria; phylum Pseudomonadota; class Alphaproteobacteria; order Rhodobacterales; family Rhodobacteraceae; genus CAKZTM01. Next base: position 52,321 of record CAKZTM010000099.1, read on the forward strand.
CCGCAGGGCGCACGGACACGCAGGCCGCCGATCAGATCATCGCTCATGTGCGCCGCGAAAACCTGACCGTTGAATGGCTGCTGGAAACCCATGTGCATGCGGATCACCTCTCCGCCGCCCCCTACCTGCAAAAGCAACTGGGCGGTAAAATCGGTATCGGCGAGGAGATCACAACCGTTCAAGACACGTTCGGCAAAGTGTTCAACGCAGGCACCGAGTTTCAACGGGACGGCTCGCAGTTTGACCGGCTGTTTCGCGAACAAGACCGCTTTGAGATAGGCGCCCTGACCGGCTCGGTCTTGCACACGCCCGGCCACACGCCTGCCTGCCTGACTTACGTGATTGGCGATGCGGCCTTTGTGGGCGACACGCTCTTCATGCCCGATTTCGGCACGGCGCGCTGCGATTTTCCCGGCGGCGATGCAGGCCAACTATACGACAGCATCCAAAAAGTGCTGAGCCTGCCCGACGATACCCGCCTGTTCATGTGCCATGACTATAAAGCGCCGGGCCGTGACGAGTTCGCATGGGAAACCACCGTGGCCGCACAAAAAACCAACAACCTGCATATTGCAGGCAAAACCCGCGACGAGTTCGTAGAGATGCGCGAGACCAGAGACGCCCAGCTGGGCATGCCAAAACTGATCATCCCGTCCATTCAGGTGAACATGCGCGCAGGCCATATGCCACCCGCCGATGATAACGGCACCACCTATATCAAAGTCCCGATCAACAAACTTTAAGGG